>CAYUTQ010000013.1:0-57585 GCA_964447805.1 uncultured Clostridia bacterium | reverse complement strand
TACTTATATATATATGCTATTTACATATATAGAAATAGCTAAGTTTTTCACAATTAAATATAGTAATCACAATTCATATAAAATTAAATTAAAAAAGTGGAGCCTTGTACCAATTTTAACCAGTATTAAATAATTCGACGATTTTCGTCATTTTTCATTATTTTCCTACTATTTAGAATAGCATTTTCTAATTATTCTGTCAAGCTTTATAAAATAAATCAATATAAATTATAATAGTTATTCTAACTCTATTTTTAAAAACCCCCTCCATATAGAGGGAGTAATTATTTTATTAATTATACTATTGTCATTTCCTTATTAGATTTATTTAATATTCTAGGTTTATCACCGTCTACTACTACTATATCTTCTACCCTCATGCCAAACTTACCAGGAATATATATACCTGGTTCCACACTAAAAGCCATACCAGTTTTCAATACTTCCTTATTGCCTTTCTTTATAAATGGTTCTTCATGAATTTCTATACCTATACCATGCCCTGTTCTGTTTATAAAATATTCTCCATAACCCTCATCTGTAATTACTTTACGAGCAATACTATCTATTTCTCCTGCTGTTATACCTTCTCTTACCGCTTTTTCTGCTTCCTCATTTGCTCTCAATACTATTTCGTAAACCTTTTTTTGTTCTTCTGTAGGCTCTCCAATAAATACAGTCCTAGAAGTATCAGAACAATAACCTTTATATCTACATCCAAAATCAAGTATTACTAAATCTTGTTCTTCTATTACTCTTTTATCATCATTGTAATGAGGCATAGAACCATTAGGACCTGATGCAACTATAGGTTCAAAAGATAATTCTTCTCCACCTAATTCTATAAGTAACTCTTTAAGTTTATCAGCAATATCTTTTTCGGTTATTCCTGGTCTTATAAACTTTACAATTTCTTCAAAAGTTTTATCAGCAATTTCTGCTGCTTTAGCTAAACACTCTACTTCTTCTTCATCTTTCATTATTCTAAGATCTTTAAATATTTCACTTTTATTAATGAAATTTCCCTTCATAATTTCCTTCATATCTAATAAATCTATACCCCTTATAGCATCATCTATAGCCATAGTCTTGTCCTTCAAACCATAATCTTTTGACGCTTTTTCAAAAGTTCCAAGTACGCCATCATTATCAGACCATACATATATATGGGCATCTTCTCCTAATTCCTTTCTAAAATCTTCATAATACAATTCAGGACAAATAAAAAACCATCTTCCATCATCTAATACAAATAGACCTTTGAATCTTTCATCTGGAAAAGCTTTTATTCCTGAAATATATTCTAAACTATATCCTGGTCCCATAATGCAACCTTCAACCTCATGCTTTTGCAAAATATCTTTTAATTTAGACATTCTTTCACAATTTAACATTTAAGCACACTCCTTTTTATTTTAATAATTATTATTGAAATATTAATATTACTCACCAATACTTACTATTACCCATATCTATTTAATAAAGAATATATGATTTTATAAAATCATATATTCTTTATCTATACTATAATATACCAAATTCTTTTCTCTATTTCATATTCTTTTTAGCATACAATTCTATTATCTTTACAATAACCTCTGATGCCTTTTCCATTGAATTTATAGGTACAAATTCATATCTTCCATGATAATTATGTCCTCCAATAAATAAATTTGGAGTTGGTAATCCTGCATAAGTCAACCAAGCTCCATCTGTACCACCTCTCATAGCAGTATAGAATGGTTCTAGACCAACTTCTTTTATGGCTTCTTCTGCAGTATCTACAATATGCATAACATCTTTTAGCACGTCACCCATATTATAATATTGATCTTCCATATCTATTTCAATTGTATTTTCTCCATATTTCGCATTAATAAATTGAGCAGCTTTTTCCATTAAATCTTTTCTAGCTTCAAATTTTTCCCTATCATGATCTCTAATATAAAAAGAGGCATTAGTTTGATCTACATCTCCATCAATAATTAGTAAATGAAAATATCCCTCCCTACCTTCTGTATACTGAGGTCTCTCATTTACAGGCAACATTGAATTAAATTCCATAAGTATTTCAATAGCATTCTTCATATTATCTTTCGCTAATCCTGGATGAACATTTCTACCATTTACCACAACTTTGGCAACAGCTGCATTAAAAGTCTCATATACAATTTCTCCTAAAGGTCCTCCATCTAAAGTATATGCAAAATCTACATCAAATTTTTCAATATCAAAATGTATAACTCCACGCCCTACTTCTTCATCAGGAGTAAAAGCAACCTTAACAGTACCATGTGGTATTTCAGGATGTTCTATAAGATATTCTACTGCTGTAATTATTTCTGCAATCCCTGCTTTATCATCTGCACCTAATAAAGTTGTTCCATCTGTAGTAATTAAAGTTTCACCTACATAATTTTTTAATTCTGGTGATTGTTCAGGGGATAATACTATATTTTGTTCTTTATTTAATACAATATCACCACCATCATAATCTTCTACAACTTGAGGATTTGCATCTTTACCTGTCATCTCAGGAGTTGTATCCATATGAGCTAAAAAACCTATTTTAGGTATATCACCATCAACATTTGCTGGTAATGTACCCATTACATATCCATATTCATCCATACAAACATCTTCTAATCCTAATTCTTCTAATTCCTTCACTAAATCTTTTGCTAATACTAATTGTTTTGAAGTACTTGGATAAGTTTCTGATTCATAAGCAGATTGAGTATCATATTTTACATATTTAATAAATCTTTCTGCAACTTTAGGTAATACTTTAGCCATAAATAAAAACCTCCCAATTTATATTTGCTTTACTAATACATAA
This sequence comes from uncultured Clostridia bacterium, assembly GCA_964447805.1. Classification (GTDB taxonomy): domain Bacteria; phylum Bacillota; class Clostridia; order Tissierellales; family DATGTQ01; genus CAYUTQ01. The sequence continues at coordinate 54,746 of CAYUTQ010000013.1, read as the reverse complement.
AACATAAAAATGAATTATATATTTTTAACAATATAATAACTTATAAAATGTACAACTACTATAATTACTCATTAAAATAGTATACCTACGCATTTTCTCCAAATATTCTTTCCAATGTCTTCTGCTCAGGTTCTGGTGTTAAAAGACTAACAACTATTAATACAATAACAGCTACTGGCACTGAAATAATAGAACTATTTAAATCCATAGGCTGTTTTAATACTACATCCCATATTAATGTCATTGCACCACCAGAGATTATTGAAGCTAATCCTCCATATTTATTTGCCCTTTTCCATGTCAAAGCACCTAACAATGCAGGAGTTATTGCTGCTCCATACATTGTATAAGCATAAGTCTGCATTTTTAACATGCTTGGGAAGTACTTTCCAAAAATATATGCTAATACACTGAGAACTACTATTGTTACTCTTGTGAATCTTAATTTTTCTTGATCTGTTACATCCTTATTAGTAAACCTCATCCAAATATCTTCAGTTACATTTGTTGATGCCGAAAGTAAGAATGAATCTCCTGTAGTAATCATAAAAGCTACTGATGTTGCTATAACAATACCACCAATTACAAAGGGTAAATGTTCCATAGCCATAACAAAAACAACAGTATCAGCTTCTTCTAAGTTTGGAATCAAAACAATTCCAACTGTAACAAGTATGATTGTCAACGCACAAACAATAATTTCAGCCACAAAAAAACCAATATTTGATTTTCTAGCTGTTTCAGCATCTTTAGCTGAACCAAATCTCTGGTACATATTTTGGTCCCCTAATACTAAGAAAAATCCTGGAAATATAAAACCTAACATCTGGGCCCATGTTAAGCCCCCTGTAACTGTAGTTTTAATCTCAGGTATTTGAGATGTCATATTGCTGAATCCACCTACTTGTCGCAATGCAAATGGAATTGCAATTAAAAATCCTATAACCATTAATAATGCACTTGCAAAATCTGAATATGCAATAGCATACATACCACCACTTACTGCAAGAAGAGTTATTGCTACAGCAGATAAAATAGTGGCAATATTTATGTCTAATCCTGTTGATAAGCTTATAATATATCCACAACCTTTAAATTGATTAGAAGCAATACCTACATAAGCAAGTATAATACATATTGCTGATATAGTTCTTGCAACAGAACCATATCTAATTTCTAATATTTCAGGTACTGTATACCCTTCTATATTTCGTATTCTATTTGCAATAAAATAAAGAATTAAAATTCCAAATGGTGGCCCCATAAGATGTAATATTCCTGCTATTGGTCCTCTTGAATAAATAAAATTTGCAGTCCCAGTTACTGTACCTCCACCTACCCATGTAGCTAAAAGTGTTCCTATAAGTATTGGTAAAGATAAACTACGACCAGCTGTTAAAAAATCATCACTAGTTTCTACTTCTTTTTTACCTAGATAAATACTTAATAAAACAAGTCCTAATAAATAAGCAATTACAAAATAAAGAAACTTAATATTACTCATACTAATCCTCCTTTATATATTATATTTAAAATTTAATCTAAATCTTATTTAAATCTAATAGCATTTATCTATTTTAATTACATAATTCTACTTAATAAAATTGTACAAAATTCATAATTTTCTTCTTTTTTCGATAATTTTCAACATTATTTATGATTGTCATTATAATAACATTCTAAAATTGTTTAGTCAAGATACTAATAAAATAATATATTCTATTACTTTCTTTATAAAATAAATAAATATAAATTATAATAATTATTCTAATCCTATTATTAAAAACCCTCTCCATATAGAGGGAGTAATTATTTTATTAATTATACTATTGTCACTTTTTTTATTAGATTTATTTAATATTCTAGGTTTATCACGGTCTACTACTATATCTTCTACCCTTCTGCCAAACTTACCAAGAATATATATACTTGGTTCCACACTAAAAACCATACCAGTTTTTAATACTTCCTTATTGCCCTTCTTTATAAATGATTCTTCATGAATTTCTATACCTATACCATGCCCTGTTCTGTTTATAAAACATTCTCCATAACCTTCATCTGTAATTACTTTACGAGCAATACTATCTATTTCTCCTGCTGTTACACTTTCTCTCACCGCTTTTTCTACTTCCTCATTTGCTCTCAATACTATTTCGTAAACCTTTTTTGTTCTTCTGTTTCTTCATCTTTCATTATTCTAAGATCTTTAAATATTTCACTTTTATTGATAATTTGTTTTAATATAGTACTATAATCAACATATAAAAATCTACAAATTAATAATTTTATCTTTTATAATTAAACTAGGTTAGTTCTATTAATAATAGTTTTAATTTCACTATTCTTAACTGAACTAACCTATAATTAATCAAATTTTATAACAATTTATACCTCTCTGTTTCCCATTGCTGCCCATTTTTGAGGTGTAAACTTATCTGGCTTTATCCTTGCCTTTAAATACATTAATATATAATAAACTACTGCTGACACAATCCATGATTGAACAGCAGGTATACCCATTGTCTTAACATATTGGGTATAATACCCTACAAATCCTCCAATAATAAAACTTATTGTAGCAATTATATTCCATCCTGCTATTTCCTTCCATTCCTTTTCTCTTAATAAAAAATAATCAACTATCATAACTGCTGCAATAGGAGGAAATAATATTGCAAAAAAGTATAGTAAATTAGTAAATTGATTTAATATACCAGCCAATGCAACAATAATCCCAAGTACAGTACCTATAATAGTCATCTTCATTCTACCTTTATTTGTTTTTACATTGAACATATTGCATAAAGATAAGCCTAGCGAATAATTATTAACTAATTGTGATGTCCATTGAGCTAAGAAAAGAATTATAAAACCTTGAACTGGAAATCCAAAATCCACCATGATTTTTACTATATCAAAATCACCTTTACCTACTCCTAATATTCCTCCCATCATAACCAGTACTACACCTACTATTACTATACCAGTTGACATAAGTATGTTGTCCCTTAATTTAGGTTTGCAAAAACGACTATAATCTGAAATCATAAGCCATTGACAAGTATTAAGACCTAAAATCATACTTGTAGCTTCAGTCCATGAAATTGTTTGTAGTGGATCCCATGCCACGATACCTGCCCACCCCATATCTTTAACAGCTAATGTAAAAGCCCAAACTAATACTATTAAACCTCCAGGAACTGCTATATAATCAGTCCAAGCCATAGATGTATATCCAAATATTGATGGAATTGCAAATATTATACCACAAATAATTGTAATAATAGCCCAAGGAATCCGCTGAGTAGTATAATCTATACCCACCATAGCACTTATTGCATTTCCCGCAACAGCAGTTTGCAATGCCCACCAACCTCCCATAACAATAGCTATTGAAAGTGCAACAATTATTCTTGCTTGAGTAGTTCCATAACTAGATCTTGCTATTACTGAAGATGTTCTACCTGTTAATGCCCCAAGATAGCTTGTTGCTGAATTCCCAACCCATGTAATGATAAAACCAATAATAACTATCCAAAAAAGTTTAGATACACTATAACTTGCTATTAATCCGCTACCTGCCATTAATGTAGTAATTGCAAATTCACATCCCGCATAAATAATAGCTGGAGATACCCAATACATTCTTTTATCTAATGGAATAGGGTCTATTACATATTTTTCACCTATTGAAAAATCTGCTTTTTCTCTTTTTGACATTAATAACTCACTCCTTAATGTTATTTTTTTAATATTAACCTACTATATACATAAAATATCGTGCAAAATCTTTTGAATATTCAGAATATTTTCGGTGTAGCTTATAATTTATTTTATTAATCAAAATGGGACTCTTACTATTTCATACATCGGGTCCCATTTCAATTAATATCAATTTTTTACTTAATATTACCTGTGTTCTTCACTAACTATTATGAACTATTTTTATGCTTCTTCAACTTCTACTTTTGTAGAACTAACTTTATCTCCAAAAAACTGCTCTACTACTTTTTTAGGAGGTTCTGGAGTATTTAAACTAACTACAAGCATTAATATTATAGAAACAGCTGTACTTATTAATACTGCATGTAAACCAAATGGAGAACCTAATGCAAACCAAATAATATAAGTTATTAATCCTCCAATCATAGCCGACAAAGCACCTTCTTTTGTTGCCCTTTTCCAGTACAATCCAAATATTATAGGTGCAAAAAATACAGCTCCCGCTGCTCCATAATTAAGCATTTGGAATAATAATATTTTTGCTGGTTTCATAAGTGCTAAAATAGCACCCAATGTACCTACACATACTATACTAATCCTTACAATTTTTAATTTTTCTTCCTCATTTACATCTTTTCCTAGAGTTTTGACAACAAAATCATTTCCTATTGCTGCCCCAGCTGTTAATAATACTGTATCTGTTGTAGAAATAACTAATGCAAGAATTGCTGCAATCAAAATACCTGCTCCCCAAGGTGGCAATACTTCTTGAACTAATAATGGAAATGCAAAATCAGGATCAGATAAATCTGTAAACATAACCCTAGCTCCCACTCCCAAGAACATAGTTGCAGTATAAAATAAAAATACTATAACAGCACTCCAAGCCAAACTCTTCATTACAGACTTCTTACTTTTAGCACCATAAGCCTGTCCTAAATATGCAGGATGTGAAGAATTACCTATTGCCCAAACTCCTGCACTACTTATCATAAATGCTAAAGATCCTTCTCCATTAAACATATAAATTAAATTAGTATCAATCTCAGCTAACTGATTATTCATTGATGTAATACCACCAAGTTTACCTACTACTATAAATGTTACTACTATAACACCGCCTATTCCTAAAAATGAACAAATTGTATCATTAATTGCTACTGCAAGAAGACCACCACAGAAAATATATACTACAGTTACTATAGATGCTAATATTACTGATAATGAATAATCCCAACCTAAAAGTGCTTCCAAAGTTTTACCTATCCCCATAGTTTCTACAGCCATAAAAATTACATACAATCCTGCAATAAACAATGCAGAAAATCCTCTTATTCCTTTTGAATAATATCTTTGTTCAAAAAAATCTGGTATAGTTTCTTGACCATATTCTCCTTGTTCCCTAATTTTCCCAACCAAAAATCTTCCAACAATAAATATGGATATAACAGTTCCTAATATAGTAGAAAATCCGGCCCAACCTGTATCATATAAAAATCCTACTTGTCCTACTACAGAACTACTACTTAAAAATGTAGCTGCAAACATACCAGTACTTGCCAATACTCCAAGGGTTCTATTAGCTGTAATATATGAACTTGTATCTGTAATCCTCTTTCTAGTACTTAATCCTATTATTATCATACTTACCAAAAACACTAATATACAAATCACATATATAGCATGATCACTCATTTATTCCGCCTCCTCTTTTTTCAACTCTTTTGTTATTGTTACTACAGTCATTATTACAATTGCAGTTATAACAATTATTACAGCCCAAGTTTCACCAGGTAGTCCCCATGCCATGTAATATCACTCCTTTTGATTATTTTTTTAATTTTCAGACATTTTTAGGAAATCTATATAAATTAACCCTTAAAAAAATACTTAAATTCAATAATAAATTATTTTATCCCCATATTCATATTGCTATATATAATACATTATTAAATTTAAAATTTTATACATTTTTATGAATATGGGGACTAATTTAATCTTAATTTGTATTTATCAGGCTAAAATATATTATGATTAAGCCCTTGCTTTTCTAGAGGCTTTAGTTTCTTCTTTATTTATTGCTAAATTCCCATCAATATTTTCAATAACAACACCATAACTTTCTTTTGCATCTTCCAGCGTAATATATTCATTTAGTACATCTTCCAAAACCATTTCAGGATCTCTTTCAAGAGGATTACCATATCCTCCTCCTCCACCAGTAATAAATCTAACTAAATCTCCTTCTTTTAATTTATAATTTGAATAAGTAGATCCTTCTATCACTTTCCCATCTGAATGTACTTGAATTTTATTATTTGATCCTTCTTCACCACCATTTAAACCCCAAGGTGCAATTTCATGTCTACTTGCAATTGTTGTAAGTTCAGCATTTGAATTTTTTATTCTATAGTCTCTAATAAGACCATATCCACCTCTGTATTTTCCTGCCCCTGAACCCGATTCAATATTAAATGCATATTGTTCTACTATTACTGGATACTTAGATTCAGTTACCTCAACAGGCATTATAAAGGTATCACCATCATCAATAGCAACTAAACCACTTTCACCATCTTTGTTAATTCCGCCTCCCCATCCACCTGCTTGAGGCTCTCCTAGAACGAAGTATTCTCCTGTTTCATCTTCAACTCCTCCGATAATTGTTCCTAATATACTTAGGAAATGTCCTGCACTAATTCTTTCTGGCATATGTGGAGCTAAAGCCTTAGCAACAATATCAGTCAAATGAGAAATTGCTTCCCAGTTAGCTGAAACTGGTGCTGGTCTCACAGCTGAGAAAATTGTTCCTTCTGGTACTATAAGTTTTAATGGTCTATAAAATCCTTCATTTCCTAAATTATCCGCATGAGGATGAACTATAGTTCTATATATTATCCTAGAAGCTGAATAAGCTGCATATATTGTACAATTTATAGGTGCTGGTACTTGAGAATCAGAACCAGTTAAATCAATAATAAATTCATCTTCATTAATAGTAACTTTTGCCTTAATATACACATCATCAATATCATTGGCTTTAGTATCTATATAACTTTCTGCTTCAAATACACCATGAGGTAATTTACTAAGTTCTTGTCTACTTAATTTTTCACCATCATCTAACATTTTTTCTATACTACTAAAAATTGCTTCATTTCCATATCTTTCACATAATTCCATTACCCTATTTTCTGCCACTCTTAAAGAAGCTGTTTGAGCATATAAATCACCTAATGTCATGCTAGGAGTTCTAACATTCGCTTCAACCATATCTCTTACTGCTTCATTTAACTTACCTTCCTCATAAACTTTAACAATTGGAAATTGTAAACCTTCTTGGTATATTTCCGTAGAATCTGAGCACCAACTTCCTAATGCTTTCCCTCCTATTTCATTCCAATGCCCTTTATTTGCTGCAAATGCTACTAATTCTCCATCATAAAATATTGGCATTACAGCAGATATATCACATAAATGTGTTCCACTACCATTATAAGGGTCATTAGTCAATATTATATCTCCAGGCTTTATATTTTCGTAACCGAACTTATCTATTACTGATTTAACTGAATACGCAATTGTACCCAAGAAACCAGTTACACCATTAGCTTGAGCTATAAGATTTGCCTTTGCATCAGTAATTCCTGCAGCATAGTCTAATACTTCATAAATAATAGGACTTTGACTTGTTCTTGCCCAACTTGCAAACATCTCATCGGATGCTGCTATAAGTCCTTCTCCTATATTTTCCATAGTAAATCTATCTATATTTGCCATACCTAAACCTCCTCTATTATTAAGTTCCCATAATTATCAACATGCAATTTTTGACCTTTATATAACACAGTAACAGAAGTTTGTTCTTCAATAATTGCAGGTCCCATTATTTCATTACCAGTACCCAATTTTTCTCTAACATATACTGGTACTTCAATTTTACCATCCTCATCAAAATCTACAGTTCTTCTACATCTTATTGCATCTTCTGGTTTCCCTTTTAAATCCATAGTTTTAACTTCAGCTTTATCAACCTTACAAAAAGCAGTTATATTAAAATTAACAAATTCAATATCTGCATCTGGTAATTTAAAGGAATAATATTGTTCATGTAATTTTTCAAATTTATTTCTTATATTTTCAAGATCTTTCTCACGTATCTTTTCTGAACTAATTAGTGTATTTACAGTATGCTCTTGACCAACATATCTTATATCTGCTGTTTTAACTACATATACATCTTTCTCTTCAAATCCAAATTCTTTATACATATCTACAGCTTCTTGTAATATCTCGTCATATACCTTATTTGCAGTATCTATATTTTCTTTATTAATACCCATAATTTTAGTTCTTATAAAATCCTGTCTCAAATCAGTCATAAGCATTCCCCAAGCTGAAAATACACCAGGATTACGTGGAACAACTACTTTTTTAACATTTAATTCTCTACCAAGTACTGGACTGAAAACTCCTCCATTTCCACCCATTGCAACCATAATAAACTCATTGGGATCATAGCCTTTTCTAACAGAAACAAGTTTCAAAGCATTTATCATATTATTATTTGCTATTCTAATAATTGCTCTTGCTGCCTCTTCAACAGATATTTTATAATAATCTGCTATTCCTTGTATTGCTTCGTATGATTTATTTATATCTATTTCATATTTACCACTTAAAAATCTTTCAGGATCTATTCTTCCTGCTACAAAATTCGCATCAGTTATTGTAGGTTTATTTCCTCCTAAGTTATAACAAGCTGGTCCAGGATCAGCACCTGCACTTTGAGGGCCTACTCTTAGATTTCCTACTGAATCTATCCAAGCAATACTTCCGCCACCTGCTCCAATTTCTATTATGTCAACTATTGGAGTCTTAACAGGATGTCCTGCAAAAATAGGTGTTTTATCCAATGAATAATCTGTAGTAATTCTTACTTCATTGTCATAAATAAGTGATGTTTTAGCAGTAGTTCCTCCAATATCAAAGGTAATAATATTTTTCTCTCCTATTAATTTTCCTACTTCATTAGCACCTATAACACCACCTACAGGACCTGATTCTATCATGTTTATAGGATTAACCTTTGTCATTTCAAAAGTAGCTGTTCCTCCATTTGATTGCATTGCATAAGGTTCACAGCCAAGACCCTTTTTATTTAATCTATCTTCCAATCTATCTAAATATGTCCTTACAGTAGGTTTTACAAAAGCATTACATACAGTAGTATTTGTTCTTTCATATTCTCGCCATTCTTTTATTAAATCTGATGATATACTTATTTCAACTCCTGGTAATTCTTTTTCTAATATTTCTTTTACTTTTTGCTCATGATTAGAATTTGCATAAGAATGTAAGAAACATACAGCAACTGCTTCAATTTTCTCATCCTTACATATATCTATAATTTCTTTTATTTGTTCTACATTTAATGGTATTAATACTTCCCCATCATTATTAAGTCTTTCCTCAATTTCAAATCTATACTTTCTAGGAACAAGTGGTATTGGCTTTTTATAATAATAATTATACATATCAGGCCTATTTGCCCTACCTATTGCCAATGCATCTTTAAATCCCTTAGTAGTGATCAATGCTGTTTTTGCACCTTCTCTTTCAGTTAATGCATTAATTACTACTGTACTTCCATGAACTAAATAATTAGCTTCCTCTAATGATATACCACTTTCTTCTACACAATTAATTACACCATCATCAAAACTACCTGGCGTACTTGAGGACTTAGTAACGGTTAACTTTCCATTATCCTCATTTAATGCAACATAATCTGTAAAAGTTCCTCCAATATCAACAGCTATTCTATAACTCAAGTAAACTACCTCCTCTTAAAATTTTTTATTTTAAATTATAAAAATAATAAAATATTTAAAATTAATAATTCCTATACCTACATTCTTACTGTATTATCATCATCCTCCTTTTATTAAAATTAAATAATTATTTCTTTTAACATATAAAATTGCTAAAAATTTCATCACTCCTTTTACAGAATTTTATGATTTTCAACATTATTCAGTAAATTTCTACAATAATAGCAGTGCAATATATATACCAACTTACAAATTAGATAATATAGCGATTTCAATATAAATATATTTAAAAATGTCTCCTATTTAAGACTCTCCTGTCTTAAAATTCAGACTTTTTAGATATTTTTCTTTTCCATATATAAAATCAATATTATTTCTATTAATTCAATTTAATAATAATCTGTCAATATAAAAAGAAACATCATATTATCGACATAATGTCTATAATAGATGTTTCTTTTTATATAATTAATATTAAATTGATCACTAATCACCTTAATAATATTTCCCTTTTTATAATTTTTCTGATATAGATTTAGCCTCCATAAATAATAATAAATAATCTTCTCCACCAGCTTTAGAACAAGTACCAGACATATTGTACCCTCCAAAAGGTTGAATGCCCACTAAAGCACCAGTACATTTTCTATTTAAATATAAATTACCTACATGAAACTCTCTCTTTGCTTTTTCCAATTTTAATCTATTATTTGAATATACAGCTCCTGTTAATCCATATTGAGTATCATTAGCAATCTTTAAAGCTTCATCAAAATTATCTGCCTTTATTACAGAAAGAACAGGACCAAATATTTCTTCTTGTGCAATACGATCCGTTGGATCTACATCCACTATAACTGTAGGTTTTATAAAATATCCATTTTCACTCCAAGGTTCGCCTCCACTTACTAATTTACCTTCTTTTTTTCCTATTTCAATATAATTTAATATTTTATGATAAGCGTTCTCATCAATAACCGCATTCACATCTGTACCATATTCTTTGGCTGGTCCCATTTTTAATTCCTCAGTCCTAGAAACTATCTTTTCTATCATCTCATCATATACATCCTCAACTATTATAGCCCTAGAACAGGCAGAACATTTTTGACCTTGAAAACCAAATGCCGATGTTACAATTCCATCTACTGCATCATCTAAATTAGCTTCACTATCCACTATTATAGCATTCTTTCCACCCATTTCTGCTACTACACGTTTTATACATTTTTGTTCCTTATTTATATTAGATGCTAAATCATTTATTCTAAGTCCTACATCCTTAGAACCAGTAAAATTTATAAATTTTGTTTCAGGATGAGATACTAAATAATCTCCTATACTCTTTCCAGAACCAGGTAAATAATTAATCACTCCTTTAGGTAAATTAATTTCATCCCATATTCCCATAAACTTTGATCCTATTATTGGAGTTACACTAGCTGGTTTTACTACTACTGTATTTCCAGCAACTATAGATGCTGCAACCATTCCCGTTAAAATAGCCATAGGAAAATTCCATGGAACTATTACTATTCCTACACCTAAAGGAATATATACGGTCTCATTTATTTCCCCAGAAAAGCAACCAACATTCATACCTTCTGCATATTTAAGTATTTGTCTACCGTAATATTCTAAAAAATCAATAGCCTCAGCTACATCAGCATCTGCTTCATTCCAATTTTTGCCCACTTCTTCAACAAGTAATGCAGCAAACTCAAATTTTTTTCTCCTTATAACTGAAGCAGCTTTAAATAAATAATTAGCCCTTTCTTTAGGACCTATATTTTTCCAACTTTCAAAAGCTTTTAATGCTGCAGTCATACTTTTTTCAGCTAATTCAATATTTCCCTTACTAGAATATCCTATTATATCATTATAATCACAAGGATTAAATGAAGTTATTTTTTCTTCTGTATAAATTTTTTCTCCTCCTATTAGTAATGGATATTCTTTGCCTTTTATTTCATTTAATGCTTTTAATTCTTTTTCCATATTAAGTTTATTTTCATATACAGAAAAATCAGTTAAAGGTTCATTTTTAAATTTTTCAATCACTATTTTCTACCTCCTCAGCCACGTGTGATTTTACTAGTTAAACATTTATTATATCATATATTAATATCAAATTACAAATATATTAAATTATTTTTTATAAACATTTAATACTCTTATGAAAATAATTAGACCCAAGTATTATATAAATACTATAGGTCTAATTACTTTCATTATCTTATTTATATAAGAATATATCTAAACATTTTAATTTCAAAACTTAAATATTCATTATTTATATTATATATCTCTAGTTGCTTTTCTCAACCATTTTTTTTCTTTTTCATTTAAATGTGGAGATAAATTTTTATAAACTTTTTCATGAAATTCATTTAACCATTTTATTTCTTCTTCATTTAACATTTCTACATCTATTCCATCTAAATCTATTGGACAATTAGTCAATGTCTCAAACTTCATAAATTGTCCCGATTCATTTTCATAATCTTTAACTGCTACTACAACATTTTCTAATCTAATACCATGTTTCCCTTCTTTGTAAACACCTGGTTCTATAGTTGTAACCATTCCTTCTTCCATTACTATTTTGCTAGGATATTGACTAAAACTATTAGGACCTTCATGAACATTTAAGAAAAATCCTACTCCATGACCAGTACCACATTTATAGTCAATACCTTCTTCCCATAGTGGCAACCTTGCAAGAACATCTAAATTAGGACCTGTAGCCCCATATAAAAACTTTGCTTTTGACAAATTAATAAGCCCTTTTAAAGTAAGAGTAAAATCTCTTTTTTCTTCTTCACTTATTGGACCAAGCACAATAGTTCTAGTGGTATCCGTTGTTCCATCATAATACTGACCTCCTGAGTCTACCAAAAACATACCTTCAGGTTTCAAAACATAATTTGTTTCCTCTGTAGCTTTGTAATGCATCATAGCTCCATGTTCTTTGTAACCAGCTATTGTATCAAAACTTGGCTCCACGAATAATTTTTGTTCTCTTCTAAATAATTCTAACTTCTCATCAGCAGACATTTCAGTTATTTTAGCTTTCCCTATATTTTCATCTAACCAATATAAGAATTTTACTAGTGCAACACCATCTTTTACATAACATCTTTTTAAATTTTCTATTTCTACATTATTCTTTATAGCCTTTAATTTTGTTGTTATATTCATTCCTTCTACAATTTCACACTTTTCTGGAATTCCATTATATAACCATCTATTTATTTTATTTGGATCTATAAATATCTTTGTATCCTTATGAATTTTTTCTACATATTTTTTTACTTCTCCATATTCTGCTATTTCAACACCATTTTCATTTAAAAATTGTTCAACTTCCTTATTTACTTTGTCTTTATTAACAAATAACCAACTTTTATCCATAGAAACTAAAGCATAAGAAGTAACTACAGGATTACTTACTACATCTCTTCCTCTTATATTATAAAGCCATGCAATATCATCTAAACTACCTAATAAGAAATAATTTACATCTAATTTTTTCATTTCATTTCTTACATCTTCTAATTTTTCCTTTGGAGTTTTCCCAGCATATTTCACATCATGAATAAATATTTTATTTTTTGATTCTTTAGGTCTATCAATCCATATTTCATCAATTAAATCATAATTTTCTTCAAAATTTATTCCTTTCTTCGATAATTCTTTTTCCATGTTTTTTACCCAAGATTGAGAAACAACCTTACCATCAAAACCAACTGTAGACCCTTTTTTTAAATTATCTCTTAACCACTCTGTTATCTTTGGAACTTTTGGCATCCTCATTTTAAATAATTTTATCTCACTACCCTGCAATTGATCTTCAGCTTGTATAAAATATCTACCATCTGTCCAAAGGCCAGCTTCTTTCATAGTAACAACAACCGTTCCTGCTGAACCTGTAAAACCTGATATCCATACTCTAGTTTTCCAATAATCACTTAAATACTCACTTAAATGAGGATCAGAAGTTGGTATTATGTAGGCATCTATATTTTTTTCAGCCATACATTTTCTTAACTTCCTTATTCTTTCATTTATATCCACACTAATTCCCCCTTGTAAAATATTTATCTTATATCTATATATAGTATACTATATCACTTTTCATATTAATTTCACATAAGTATTGATATTGTGCCTATTTTTTAATTAATACTTAATACAAATCCTAGTTTTCTACCATAGAAATAAAAAAACCAAAGTTCCTTTTTTTATTAGAAAACTTTGATTTTTTATTTTACTTTTCTATTACTAATTCTGTAGATAAATTTGCTGGATTTTTCAGTGTATCTGCAACAGGACAAGTCTTATCAATAAATTCAACAAGTTCTTCTATTTTTTCTTTAGGTGAATCTGATTTAATATGATATTGAGTTCTAATATTTTGTAGACCTATTTTTACATTTTTATTCTTTCCTAAAAATCCATCTGGATCTAAATCTCCTTCTACTTCTATCCAAATTTCTTGAATTTTTACACCTTTAGATTTTGCAAAACATTGAGCTACTATACATTTACATGCACCTAATGCACAAAGAATTGCTTCTACTGGATTCATACCTGCATCTGTCCCACCTAATTCTTTTGGTTCATCCATAACTATTTTATGATTTCTAGCAGTACACTCAACTTTTAAACCCTTTACTACCTTTGCTGTCCCTTTAAATACTCCTGTTGCCATCACTATTCCTGATTTTAAAAATCATATTGAATACTATTATATAATTTTTCATTCTATAACTAGAATGGTGGTATCACAAAACCTAATTAGTTATTTTACCACAAAATCAGGAGATTCACCACCCTTCTTTATTTTATTTTTTACAGCTATTTCTACTAACTGTTTGTTGATTTTTTTACAATTAAATGTTAATATGCTTATTATACCCTTTTCTAGGAATTTAGTCAATTTTTCATCAAACTTTATTGTTTAATATATTTTTTAAAAATTGCCCCGTATAAGATTTTTCTACTTTACATATTTCTTCTGGAGTTCCATGAGTTACCACTTGTCCACCCTCATCTCCACCTTCTGGTCCTAAATCAATTACATAATCTGCAGTCTTTATCACATCTAAATTATGTTCAATAACTATAACTGTATTACCTAAATCCACTAAACGATTCAATACTTCTATTAACTTGTGTATATCTGCCACATGCAAACCAGTAGTTGGTTCATCTAAAATATAAACTGTTTTCCCAGTACTTCTCTTACTTAATTCTGTAGCTAATTTAACTCTTTGAGCTTCACCGCCAGACAACTGCGTAGATGATTGCCCTAATTTTATATAGCCAAGCCCTACATCATATAAAGTTTGAAGTTTTCTCTTAATTCTTGGTATGTTTTCAAAAAACTCTAGGGCTTCCTCTACTGTCATATTTAAAATATCAAAAATATTTTTCCATTTATATTTTACTTGCAATGTCTCTCTATTATATCTCTTACCTCCACATACTTCACAAGGTACATAGACATCTGGTAAAAAATGCATTTCTATTTTTAAAATACCATCACCATTACAGGCCTCACATCGTCCACCTTTCACATTAAAACTAAATCTACCTTTTTTATATCCTCTCATTTTAGCCTCTGGTGTCATAGCATATACATCTCTAATATAGTCAAATACTCCTGTATAAGTAGCAGGATTTGATCTTGGTGTTCTTCCAATAGGTGATTGATCTATTACTATTACTTTATCTACATTTTCTACTCCTTTTATTCCTTTATGTTTTCCTGGTTTCAACTTAGCCCCATTTAATTTTTGTGCTAAACTTTTATACAATATTTCATTGATTAATGTACTTTTCCCCGAACCTGAAACTCCTGTTACACATGTAAATACTCCAAGAGGTATTTCTACATCTATCTTTTTTAAATTATTTTCCTCTGCACCCAAAACTTTAAGCTTTTTCCCATTTCCCTTTCTTCTTTCTTCAGGAATCTCTATTGTTTTTATTCCTGACAAATATTTACCTGTTATAGAATCTTTAGAATTCATTATTTCATTCAATGTTCCTTTAGCTACTACATATCCTCCATAACGACCAGCTCCGGGACCTATATCTACAATATAGTCTGCAGTTCTTATAGTATCTTCATCATGTTCTACCACTATAAGTGTATTACCTAATTCTGTTAAATTTCTTAAAGTTTTTAATAGTTTATTATTATCTCTTTGATGAAGACCAATACTTGGTTCATCTAATACATAAACTACCCCCACAAGACTAGAACCTATCTGGGTTGCCAACCTTATTCTTTGAGATTCTCCCCCTGACAAAGTACCGGCACTTCTAGATAAAGTCAAATAATCTAATCCTACATCCTGTAAAAATTTTAATCGTTCTTTTATCTCTTTTAACACTTGATGTCCTATTATTCTTTGCCTTTCTGTTAACTTTAAATTGTCTAAGAATTGTATTTCATCTTTTATAGATAAATCCGTAAACTCCGCAATATTCATGCCATTAATTTTTATTGCTAATACTTCATCTTTCAATCTTTTACCTTTACATTTAGGGCAAGGATTTTCTATCATATAATCATCTATTTTATCTCTCATATAATCAGAATTAGTTTCCCTATATCTTCGCTCTAAATTAGGAATTACTCCTTCAAAAACACCTTTATAATTTTTCCACCCTCCAAAACGACTATTGAATTTAAAATTAATAGTTCTCTCAGTTCCATATAATATTTCATCCATAAGGCCCTTTGGAGCATCTTTCAAAGGTGCATCTAAACTAAAATTATAATTTTTTGCTAAATTTTTAAATATTTCATAATAATAGGTCCCATCTGTTGTATTGCTAAAAGGTGCAATTCCTCCTTCATTTATACTTAAAGAAGGATTTGGAATTACTAATTCTTCATCTACTTTTTTGTAATGACCTAATCCATTACAAACTGGACACATGCCAAAAGGATTATTAAAAGAAAACATTCGTGGAGAAAGTTCTTCTATTACAACTCCACAATCAGGACAAGCTAATTTTTGACTAAACATTATTTTTTCACCATCTATTATATCTACAACTGCTAAACCTTCTGCCAATCTCAATGTAGTCTCTAACGAATCTGTCAATCTTCCCTCTATTCCTTCCTTTACAATTATCCTATCAACTACTACTTCTATAGTATGTTTTTTATTTTTTTCTAATTTTATATCATCAGTTATTTCATACATTTCACCATCTACTATTACTCTAACAAATCCTTCTTTTCTTATAGCTTCTAATACTTTTTTATGTTCTCCTTTTTTGCCTCTAACTACTGGAGCAAGTATTTGCATCCTAGTTCTCTCTTCCATTTCCATTATTTTATCTACCATTTGATCCACTGTTTGACTAGATATTTTTTTACCACATTTGTAACAATAAGGAGTACCAATCCTAGCAAATAATAGTCGTAAATAATCATAAATTTCTGTCACAGTTCCAACAGTTGATCTGGGATTTTTACTTGTAGTTTTTTGATCAATAGAAATAGCAGGAGATAAACCTTCTATATAATCTACATCTGGTTTTTCCATCTGCCCCAAAAATTGCCTTGCATAAGCAGAAAGACTTTCTACATATCTTCTTTGCCCTTCTGCATAAATAGTATCAAAAGCAAGAGATGATTTACCAGAACCACTTATCCCAGTAAACACTATAAATGCATTTCTTGGTAAATCTATATTTATATTTTTCAAATTATGTTCTCTAGCACCTTTTATTATGATTTTATCCTTTGCCATGCTATCACCTCTTTTATTAGACCATCTCTTTCAATTTTATCATCTTATCTCTCAATTTAGCTGCTTTTTCAAAATTTAACATTTCTGCTTCCTTAAGCATTTCTCCTTTTAATTTATCTATCATTGCTATCAATTCTTCTTCTGACCAAGTTTCTATTTCATATTCTTCTTCCTCTTCCACAGCTTTAGTAGCTTCAATAATATCTCTAACACCTTTTTGTATAGTTTTAGGAGTAATATTATGTTCCTTATTGTATTTAGCCTGCATTGTTCTTCTTCTATTAGTCTCGTAAATAGCCTTTTCCATAGATTTAGTTATTATATCACCATACATTATAACCTTTCCAGATACATTTCTAGCTGCTCTACCTGTAGTTTGTATCAACGAAGTTTCAGAACGTAAAAATCCTTCCTTATCTGCATCTAATATTACTACTAAAGATACCTCTGGCAAATCCAATCCTTCTCTCAACAAATTTATACCAACTAATACATCATATTTTCCTAATCTTAAATCTCTAATAATCTCCATCCTTTCAATAGTATCCACATCTGAATGAAGATAAGTTACCTTTATTCCTATCTCTTTAAGATAATTAGTTAAATCTTCAGCCATTCGTTTTGTTAATGTTGTTACTAACACTCTTTCATTTTTTTCAGTTCTCAATCTTATTTCTTCTACTAAATCATCTATTTGATTCTCTGTAGGTCTAACCTCTACTTTGGGATCCAATAATCCTGTAGGGCGAATTATCTGTTCTACAATTTGTTCTGAATGTTCATACTCATAAGGACCAGGTGTTGCACTTACATACACTATTTGATTTATATGTTTTTCAAATTCATCAAATCTTAAAGGCCTGTTATCTAAAGCTGATGGAAGCCTAAAGCCATAATCCACAAGAGTGTTCTTTCTAGACCTATCCCCTCTATACATACCCCTTATTTGAGGTAAAGTCACATGAGATTCATCTATAATAATTAAATAATCCTTTGGGAAATAATCTATAAGTGTATAAGGCCTACTTCCGGCAGATCTTCCACTTAAATGTCTAGAATAATTTTCAATTCCCTGACAATATCCCATTTCTCTCAACATTTCTATATCATATCTCGTCCTTTGTTCCAATCTTTGAGCTTCCAATAATTTTTCTTGTCCTCTCAATTCTCTAAGCCTTTCTTCCAATTCTTCTTCAATACTTACAATTGCTCTTTCAATTTTCTCTTGCGATGTTGCAAAATGAGAAGCAGGAAATATAGAAACATGATTCCTTAACCCTATTATCTCTCCAGTTAAATAATTTACTTCAACTATTCTATCTATTTCATCTCCAAAAAACTCTACTCTTATAGTTCGTTCACTAGAAGATGCAGGAAATATCTCTAGTACATCTCCCCTTACCCGAAAAGTTCCTCTAGTAAAATTAATATCATTCCGAACATACTGAATATCTACAAGTTTTTTTATAATTTCATCCCTATCTTTAATCATATTAGGTCTTAAAGATACAACCAAATTTTCATAATCTATTGGATCTCCTAATCCATAAATACATGAAACACTAGACACTATTATGACATCTCTTCTTTCAAAAAGAGATGCCGTAGCAGAATGCCTCAATTTATCTATTTCGTCATTTATAGAAGCATCTTTCTCAATATAAGTATCTGTATGAGGAACATATGCTTCTGGTTGATAATAATCATAATAACTCACAAAATACTCTACAGCATTATTAGGGAAAAACTCTCTAAACTCACTTGCCAATTGATATGCTAATGTTTTATTGTGAGCAATAACCAATGTAGGTTTTTGAACCTTTTCAATAATATTGGCCATAGTAAAAGTTTTTCCTGAACCTGTTACTCCTAATAAAGTTTGATGTTTTAATCCTTTGTTTATTCCTTTAGACAACTTTTCTATGGCCTCTGGCTGATCTCCAGTAGGTTTAAAATCAGATACAATTTTAAATTTTCCCAAACTAATCACCTCTTATACTGAACGCATGTTCGCTTATATCATACAATTATAATACAATAAAACATAAAGTCAAACTATCATAAAAATTATAATTTGATTTTTTTGTTTTTATTGAATATTTATATATTGAACTTATTTAAATAATATTATAAACTATTAAGGAAGGAGGATAAAAATATGAAAAAAATCATTATTACTCTAATAATCGTAGTATTATTGTCTCTTTTAACTGGATGTCAAAATGGAAAAAATCCACCTATAATTATTAATAATAAAACTGAAAATAAAGAAAAAGATATAAATTATAAAATAGAAAAAATTGTATTATCTAAAGGGTATCAATCAATTGAACCAAATGTAGAAATTGTTCAAAAAGGTAATAAATCCAAATTACTAGCTACTTTAGGACTTATTGAATGTTCTGGAATAATAGTTGATAAAATAACTACAACAAACAATGAAGTAAATATTTATGTAAACAAACTAAATGAAAATGAAACACAATTAGCTATACCCCAAGTATTAATTGAACTAAAAGACTCAGATATGAAAAAATTGGAAAATTTTAAATTTAACATTGTAAACCAAAACTATGAACCAATCATGTTAAAATTTAATAAAAATGAGATACTCAATAATATATATTCCCATTTTAAAATAATTCAAAACACAATACCAGAAGTAGATTTAATACAATCAAATGATAAATTAATATGGGATATTAATTTTCATGGTATTTTTGATAAAGAAAGTTCCAATAATCCACTTATTAATTTAAGTGTAAAAGTCGATGCTAATACAGGAGAAATATTAACATCTGATAAAAAAACAATATCTAATTATATAGACAATGGAATAGTATTAGATTTTGTTCCTAAAAAATATCTACTTTACAAAAAAGGAGAAAACCAAGATAAATATAATATATTATGGCTATACAATTTAGAAACAGGAAAGAAAAAGAAACTATATACTTCAGATAAAACAATATATTCAGCAAAATTTAACCCAGATTATTCAACTATAGCTATGATAGAACATGATGACGAAATTACAAATCTTAAACTAATTACAATAAATAATAAAAAAGCTAAAGATATTACTCCTGATAAGTTACAACATATTTGGCTAGTAAATTGGCAAGATAATAGTTCTTTATACTTTGTTAACAATGATACCAAGCATGATTCTACTATTCAAAAATATGATCTGAAAAATGATAGTCTAGAAACAATGCTTCATATAAATAAAAATATACTAAACTTTGATATTAAAGATGATACTTTTTTATTAACAGAGTTTGATGAAAAAAAAGTAAATCAAAATATATTTCTTGTAAGAGATGGAGAAATTATTAAAGAAATTGATAAAGGTTTTAATGCTAGTTTCTTTGGCGATGATAAAATAATATATTTAAAAAACACTAAAAATAACGATATAAATACATTTAATATTTATAATTTAGAAAAGGATACTAAAGATATTAAAAAAGAATGTAATGTACAAAATTACTTACTTATAGATGATAAAAATTTAGTAATTATTTCAAAAAATAGTTGCAATGACAATTATACATTATGCAAATATAATACTAATACTTGCATATTAACACCTTTTGCTAATATTACTGGAGATAAATTCTTCTATGACATTGATAATAACATTGGATATATTACTTTAAATCCATCAATAGAAGAATCAAATAAAAATATTATTTATTCTGTGAATTTAGACAATCTTAAATTAAATAAATAAATAAATAAAGGAACCAATTGGTTCCTTTATTTATTTATTATTTGTTTTCTCTTTCATTACTTCTAAGGCTTTTTGTAATTGAATATCTTCTTTCAAATTTTCTGGTCCTATTTCTTTTATTTCCTCTGGCAATTCTACTACAATATCTGGTTCAATACCTACACCATGGATACTAGTACCATTAGGAGTAAAATACTCTGAAACAGTAAGTTTAAAACCAGAACCATCAGAAAGCTGTTTTATTCTTTGAACTATTCCTTTACCAAATGTTTTTGTTCCAATTAAAGTAGCTCTTTTGTTATCTCTCATAGCCCCAGCTAATATTTCAGAAGCACTAGCACTTCCTTCATTTACTAATAAAACAAGAGGTAGATCTATTTTCTTCTTATCTGATTTAATATATTCTCTTTCTCCATTTCGAGTTTCTGTATATACTATTGTTCCTTCACCTAAAAATTCATCAGCAATATCAGCACATACATCCAAGAGTCCACCTGGATTATATCTTAAATCCATTATTATACCTTTAACATTTTTCTTTTTCAATTTATCCAATTCAGCCTTAAAATCCTCATAAGTTAAATCATCAAAAGATGTAATTTTAATATAGCCAATATTATCATCTACTATATCAGATTTAACAGTTTTAAGTCTTATTTCTTCTCTAGTAATAGTTAAATCTAATTCCTTTGTTTCCCCATTCTTATTCTTTCGAATTATACCAATATCTACATCTGTACCTGGTTTCCCTTTCATAAGTTTTACTGCTGCATCCATTTTATCTGCAGTAAATTCGTCCCCATTTACTTTGACTATCTTGTCACCAGTCTTAATTCCTGCCTTTTCACCTGGAGTATCTTCAATAGGTGATACAACTGTTATTAAATTGTCATCTCCTGGTGTTACAATAACACCTATACCTCCATATACCCCTTTTGTATGTTCCATAAAATCCTCAAATTCATCTTTAGACATGTATAAAGAATAAGGATCATTAAGAGACTGAAACAACCCCTTCAACTGTCCATCTAACATAGTTGCTTCATCTACTTCTTTTAAATAATTTTTACTTATAAAATCTTCTAATGCACTAACTTTGGAATACTTATCTGCTGTTGCTGTTAAATGCTCATATTCCTTCTTTGGTACTATTACTTTCTTTTTTAATGGAATAGATAGAGTATTAGTTAATGTAAAAGTAAGTATATTAGTTACAATTAATAAAACCACAAAAAAAGTTGTCTTTCTTTTATTTGACATTCTTTTCACCTCAACAATTAAGCATTATGTAATCTATTTTATTAAATCTTCTTAAATATTATACCATTAGATCTGATTGTTTTCAAAAAATATACAAAAAAGAGAGGAGAATTTTTCATTCTCCTACTCTTTTGATAAAACAAAATTTAATTTTATCTCAAATAAGGCATTGGATTTACAGGATTCCCATTTACTCTAACTTCAAAATGTAAATGCGGACCTGTGGAACGACCTGTATTTCCTGATATTGCTATTACTTGTCCTCTACTTACCCTAGCTCCTACACCAGCAGAAAGAGATGAATTATGTGCATATAAGGTTGAAATACCTCCACCATGGTCAACAACTATATAATTACCATAGCCACCACCATATCCTGTTCTTGTAAGAACTACTACACCATCTCTAGCAGCAACTACAGGAGTTCCTACAGATACTCCTATATCAATTCCTGAATGTAACCTTCCCCATCTCATACCATAAGGTGAAGTCACAGGCCCAGGAGCTGGCCAAGCCATACTGCCTCCGCCTCCACTTGGTGCAGAAGCATTGCCACCTGAATTACTGCTATTATTACTTCTACTTCCAGTTTTCCCTCGGGAAGAAGTAGCAGAAGCTAATTGTTTTCTTGATATTTCTGCAGCAATTTGTTTAGATTCTTGTTCTAATTCTGCATATTCTGCTTCACTTAATTTAATATCTTTTTCTAACTTATCCATTGCAACTTCTTTACTACGAGTAGCAGCTACCAATTCGTTCTTCTTTTCTCTTGCTTTTTCTTTAGCAATTTTTACAGAATCTCTTTGTGATTTAAGTTCTTTTTCTTTCTTATCTATTATATCTTTTTGTTCCTTTATGTATTCTAATAAATCTACATCATAATTTACTACTGCTTGGACCATTTCTTTTCTAGCTAAAAAATCTTTAATATTTGCTGATGAAAGAAGAACTTCTAAATATCCTACATTTCCATTTTTGTACATAACTCTCAATCTAGAATCTAATGTCCCTTTTTTCTCATTCATACGTTTTTCTGCTGCTTTTAACTCTTTTTCTGTTTTGTCTATATCAATATTTAAACTTTTTAACTCTTTTTCTGCTTTTTCTAATTCAGAACCTACTTTAGTCATTTCTTCATCTAATTCTTTTATTTCTTTAGTTAAATTAGATGTCTCACCTTTCATATTATCTATTTCTTTTTTCTTATTTTTCATTTGTTGATCAATATTTTTTGTTCCATTTACATTGTCTGCTTTACAAATATTGAAAGTTACTAAATTCAATATTAGAACTGCAGCAATTAATAAATAAAAAATTTTATTCTTATTCATAGATACCTCCTGATCGTGTTTCTCCACGAATGAAGATTGTCACCTCCTTTCATATATTTTTTTATACATTTAAGAAACGTTTTAGCGAAACTAAACTACCTAAAATGCCTATTCCAATCCCTATAGCTGTAAATATTATAATAATATCTATAACTAATGCAGAGGGTGGAACTAAATATAAAGTAAACAATACATACAATTTTTCACTAATATGTTTAAAGAAATACTGATAACCATAATTTACAATAATTACTGATATTATCGAACCTACTATCCCGAGCAATATACCTTCTATAATAAAAGGTCCTCTAATATAACCATTAGTAGCTCCAACATATTTCATAATATTTATTTCTCTCTTTCTTGCTGTTACAGTTATTTTAATTGTATTAGAAATAATAAATACAGAAATCAACAGTAATATTCCGATAATTATTATACCACCTATTCTAACATAATTAGTTGTTTTTACAAGTTTGTTTATTATGTCTCTATAATACTTGATTTCTTCTACTCCTTTTAGATTTTCAACTTTCTTTACTACATTATCTGCATGTTCAATATCATCTAATTTAACAACATAAGAACTTGGTAATGGATTTTCTTCTTCCAAACCTTCTAACAGATAACCCCTATCACCCCAATCCTTTTTCATTGTTTCTAATGCTTCTTCTTTTGTCTGAAAAGATAGTGATAATACTCCATCACTATTTTCAATTTGCTTTCCAATATTGTCTATTTGAGTTTCTGTTATATCATCTTCTAAAAAAATTTGAATCTCATCAAATTTATGTCTTGTCTCAAGAACTATATTATTAATACTCAATACAATTATTAGGACTATACCGAGTATAATTAATACTGCTGTAATGGAACCAACAGAAGCTAAACTCATTCCTCTATTTCTCCACATTCCTTGAAATCCTTGCTTTATCATATTCTTAAATATTCGAAAGCCCATAATTATACTCACCCTTTTCTTCATCTCTTGTTATTCTTCCTGATTCTATTTCTACGACTCTTCTCTTCATAGTATCAACTATATCTTTTGCATGGGTCGCCATTAAAACAGTTGTCCCTCTTCTATTTATTTCTCTAAGTATTTTCATTATTTCCCAAGCAGTATCTGGATCTAAGTTTCCTGTAGGTTCATCTGCTATTAATATTGGAGGACTATTAACTATTGCTCTTGCTATAGCTACTCTTTGATGTTCTCCTCCAGACAATTGATCAGGATAACTATAAGCTTTTCCACTTAAGTTCACCATACTTAGCACTGCAGGAACTCTGCTTTTTATTTTATTAGGGTGAGTCCCCAATATCTCCATAGCAAAAGCTACATTTTCATAAACTGTTTTATTTGGAAGTAATCTGAAATCTTGAAACACCACTCCTAATTGTCGTCTTATATATGGGATTTTTCTATTTTTAACCTTAGTTATGTCCTTATTCATTAAAATAATATTTCCTGATGTTGGTTCTTCCTCTTTAAGAAGAAGTTTAACCAATGTAGACTTACCAGCACCACTTGATCCTACTATAAATACAAACTCTCCTTTGTCAATAGTAAGATTGATATTAGATAAAGCTCGAACATTATTGTCATATACTTTAGTCACATTAATAAATTTAATCAATATTTTTCACCTCTATTCATACATCGATTAGCACAATTAATTATTATTTTTTCACAAATAGTCTTCTCCATAAATTTATAAATTCCTTTATTCTTTATAGAAGCTTTATTAATTTAATTTCTACTTTTTGTACCAAAACTCCTCTATTTTTGATAAAGTTTTTTTCGACATTTTTTGGGAATATTCTACTCACTTTTGTATTATATTATAAATGAACTAGTTACTCAAGTCATTGTTAAAGTTATTGTTATATTATAATATAAACTATATAAGAAATAAACAAAATGAGGTGATTTTTTTGAATACTAAAAAAGAAATTCGTATATCAATGTTGGAAAAAAGAAGTTTATTGTCAAAAAATGAAATGATAACAAAAAGCAATGCCATAGCAAATCATCTTTACAATACCACTTTTTACAACAACTCAAATTTTATTATGACATATATTGATTTTAGAAAAGAAGTTATTACAAAAGATATTATAGAATATTCTCTAAAAAAAGGTAAGCATATATGCGTTCCTATTACAATTCCCAAGACTAGAGAACTAATGGTTTCAGAAATAAAAAATTTTGAAAAAGAGCTAGAACTAGGTTGCTACAATATATTAACGCCTAAAAAAGAATATATTAGAAAAATAGATCCTAAGACCCTAGATTTAATATTGGTACCAGGAGCTGCTTTTGATAAAAATGGTTATAGAATAGGATATGGCGGAGGTTATTATGATAGATTTTTTAATAAATTATGTCATAACACCTTAAAAATAGGTCTTGCTTATCAAATGCAAATTATAAATAATATTCCTAATGATACTTATGATAAACCTGTTGATTACATCATTACAGAAAATGGTCTTATTAAATGTATAGATAAAAATATCTAAAAATTACTACTAATTTATTATTATAATGGTATAATATATGAGGGTAATTATAAATAAGGATAACTTATTTTAGATTTAGGAGGAATTTTTATGACTAGAACCGTTGGTACTACAGCTAGAGGAATTCGAACACCTATTATAAAAAAAGGAGACGATATAGTAAATATAGTAGTCGATTGCATACTAAATTCAGCTAAAAATGAAAAATATGAAATTAAAGATAAAGATATAATAGGTATTACTGAATCCTTCGTAGCAAGAGCACAAGGAAACTATGCCACTATTGAACAAATTGCTAAAGATATTAATAATAAATTTGAAGGCGATATTGGTGTAGTATTTCCTATTTTAAGTAGGAACAGATTTTCATTAATATTAAAAGCTATAGCTATGACTGGTAAAAATATTTATCTAATGCTTAATTATCCTAATGATGAATTTGGAAACCCTCTAATGAGTGTTGACAAAATGGATGAACTTAATATAAACCCTTATACTGATGTATTAACTGAAAAAGAATATAGAAAACTTTTTGGTGATAAAGTTATTCATCCTTTTACTGGTATAGATTATGTAAAAACATACAAAGATTTAACCGTTAATGACAATATTAAAATATATTTAACTAACGATCCAAGAACAGTTCTAAAATATACAAAAGAAATATTAGTAGCCAATGTTCATGAAAGAGAAAGAATAAAAAAAATCCTTAAAAAATCTGGTGCTAAAACTATTTACGGTTTAAATGATATATTGAACAACTCCGTTGATGGTAGTGGATATAACCCTAAATATGGATTATATGGCTCTAATTTAGCATCTGAAACCGAATTAAAGCTTTTTCCTAGGAACTGTCAATATTATGTAGAAGAAATTCAAAAGAAAATGAAAGAACTTACAGGAAAAAATATTGAAGTAATGATTTTTGGTGACGGAGCTTTTAAAGATCCAGTAGGTAAAATTTGGGAATTAGCAGATCCTGTCGTATCTCCTGGCTATACAAAAGGACTTGAAGGTACTCCCAATGAAATAAAAATTAAATATTTAGCAGATACTGAATTAAAAAATTTACAAGGAAAAGAAATGGAAAAAGCCGTAAAACAAAAAATATCTCAAAAAAATAATGATCTATTTGGACAAAAAGAATCATTAGGAACTACTCCTAGACAAATAACTGATTTACTAGGAAGTCTATGTGACTTAACTAGTGGTAGTGGAGATAAAGGAACTCCTATAGTTTATATTCAAGGATATTTTGATAATTATGCAACAGAGTAGCTTAAGCTACTCTGTTTTATTCTTTCCTTAGCCCTTTTAATTCCAATTGTCTATTGATATATTTTGTCAACAAAGATTTAATAACTGATGCAATAGGAACTGCAAAGAGCATTCCCCAAACTCCAAAGAATCCTCCTCCTATCAATATAGCAGTTATTATCCAAAACGGTTTCAAACCAACTTGAATACCAAGTATTTTAGGTCCCAAATATAATCCATCAAATTGCTGCAATAAAAATATAAATATTACTACCCACAAAGCTCTAAAAGGACTTTCAAACAAAGTTAATATGGCCCCTGGTATCATTCCTATAAATGGTCCAAAATACGGTATCATATTAGTTACTCCAACTATAACACTTATAAGAAGTGAATACCTGACTCTCATAATTAATAGTCCTATAAAACATATAAAACCAATTATTAAAGAATCAATTATTTTCCCTACAAAAAACTTTGAAAAAGCTATTTTTACATCTCCTTGAATTCCAACTAAAATTTTTGCTTTATTCTTAGGAAATGCTGCAAAAGTAAAATTTCTAATGTTTTTTGCAAATACTTCCTTATCTTTCAAAATATAAATAGAAATAATTGAACCTAATATAAAATTGATAAGACCAGATGTAAAACTTATTACCTGATTAATAGTTTTATTAAGAAGTGGAGTTATACTCTCGCTTGCCTTAATTATCACCTCATCTAAAACTGATTGAATCTGTGTCAATACACCTATCTTATCTAATTCTTGCAATTTAGGAGAAGATGATGATATCCAAGCTTGAGTAGTTTTTATATAATCTGGAATTTCTTTTATTAAATTTTTAATACTCTCTATAACTTTAGGAGTAATTATTGTAAAAAACAATACAATTAATCCATAAAAAATTACATATACAATAAGAATATTTGCCCATCTTTTAAGTTTATATTTATTTTCTAATTTTATTAATATAGTATTTAAGAAAAATGCAATTACAAAAGCCCAAACAAAAGGTTTCATTATTTTTCCCAATACTTCGATAAAATCACTATTATTAATCATTTTAAATAGTATAAAAATGATTATTAAAATGAAAAAAGACTTGGAATAATTAATACGTTTTTCTATTTCTTCTACCTCCTTTATATAATTTAATGTTTTTTTAAACCCCTAACCTAATTTATTTATGTCATTAGGTAGGGGTTTTTAATCAATTATCTTTGATAATTTTATTCTTAAATAATTAATACTTTACTACATTATCTTTTCTATACATCAAATATTAACATATATATTATTATTAAGTCAATTTTTTATTACTATTTATTTAATCAATCCTGCTGCTATTTTTACACATTTTTGATGGGCTTCATCGACTTTACCATCTTTATGCCTTTTACTACTATAAAAATGTATATCAAAATGTCCATCCATACCATTTCCTTTAACATAATCAAAATTAATTCCAGA
Organism: uncultured Clostridia bacterium; assembly: GCA_964447805.1. Classification (GTDB taxonomy): domain Bacteria; phylum Bacillota; class Clostridia; order Tissierellales; family DATGTQ01; genus CAYUTQ01. The sequence goes on along the minus strand of CAYUTQ010000013.1, from coordinate 25,830 downwards.
ACCATAATTATTACTTCTCCAACCTGTATATACTCCTCCCTTCACGCTATCAATTCCTGCATGAGGCATTCCTGCAACACTACAAGCTATACGTCTACCATTAAACTCTATTATAGATGGTCTTCTTTCCCAACTATGATAGCCACCCCAAATTTCCTTCATTTTTACTGTATCTTGAAAAGTTAAAGTTTCTACATCTGCATGATATGAACCTACAGTTCTTTTAGCCATAAAAGATTTTCCTGTATAAAAATCTACTACTTTAAAAACTGAACCAATGGGCACTAAAGTGTTAACTTCATTGAACCAATGTAGATATTCACCATATTTCTCTTCTTTTATACTTGAGTCATTATTAATTATTGGTATTTTAATAGTTTGTCCAATTTGTAAAATAGTACTTCGACTTAAACCTTTATTTATACTAATAATATTATCTATTGAAACTCCATATTTTTGACTTATCTTCCATAGACTGTCTCCTCTCGCAACTCTATGTACTTTACAATCACTATCTTTCTCTCCAATAGTTGGTACTTCTATTATTTGTCCTGGATATATGATAGTTTTTTCATTTGCAGTATTTGCTTTCATTATTTGTTCTAAACTAACACCAAAATTCCTACTTATTTTCCAAAATGAATCACCTGCCTTTACTGTATAAGGTACTGCAAATGATATGGAATTTAATCCCAAAAATAATGTTAATATTAAAAAAACTACCATCTTTCTTTTTCTCATTTGTATCTCTCCTTTCAAAAAAGTCTACAAAAGGTTTCTACAATTTTATTTAATTTCCTTCTAGTAATTTTTGTTAATCTTCATATTCTACCTCAAGTTCAATATTGTCAGGCAATTTATCTAAATTTGTTTTTACAATAATAAATGGATAAGTAATAACTTGTTGCACAATTTCATCAGGTTTTGGATCTTTAAACTTTGCATAAACTATTAATTTGTATTTACCATCTTGAATTTTTTCTCTTTCAATTTTATCTATTACTACAGAATAACCTCCTGTATTTTTCTCTCCCCTTGTTACTACTACAAATACTCCTTCTTCTGTTCTACAACCCAATGCCTTCTCTTCTGTTAAATATTTAGGTAGAACATCTTTTATCTTTTCAGGTATTTCATATGTTTCCAAAACTTTGTATTTCACTTCTTTATCACCCTCACCTAAATATTTTGGTAAAAACAATAATATTAAAATTATAATAACTATAATAATTATTCCAATTATCAATTTTCGTTTCATTCTAACACCTCCATACAAACTAACTTAATAGTATATTTATTCTTTTAAACTATAGTTTATGTTAAAAATATTATTAGAAGCAAAAAAGCCTTGTTCTTAAGAACAAGGCTTTTTTAAATCATAATTTTTTTCACTTTCCCAATTATATTCTCAGCAGTTAAATTATATTTTTCAAGTAGTGCATCTCCAGTACCTGATTCTCCAAAAGTATCATTTACTCCTACTCTTAATACTGGAACTGGACAATTTTCTACTACTACTTCTGCTACTGCACTGCCTAAACCTCCTATTATATTATGTTCCTCAGCAGTTACTATCCCTTTGGTTTCTTTTGCTGCTTTAATTATAATATCTTTGTCAATTGGTTTAATTGTAGGCATATTTATTACCCTTGCAGAAATTCCCTCTTCAAGTAACCTCTTCCTAGCATCTAATGCTTTCTTAACCATTATTCCTGTAGCAATAATGGTAATATCATTACCAGATTTTAATTCTACACCTTTTCCAATTTCAAATTCATAACTTTCATCAAATAATACAGGTACTTTACTTCTGCCTAATCTAATATATACAGGGCCTTTATGTTCAACAGCTTTAAATATACATTGTTTAGCTTCAATTCCATCAGCTGGATTCAAAACCACCATATTAGGTAAAGATCTCATAAGGCTTAAATCTTCTAAAGCTTGATGGGTAGCACCATCTTCTCCTACAGTCAATCCTGCATGAGTGGCAGCAATTTTAACATTTAAATTTGGATAACAAATAGAATTTCTAATTATCTCATAAGCTCTTCCTGTTGCAAAAACTGCAAAGGTACTCGCAAAAGGTATTTTCCCAGTAGTTGCCAAACCTGCTGCTACTCCCATAAGATTTTGTTCAGCTATACCAATATTAAAAAATCTCTCTGGATACTCTTTTTTAAATACTGCAGTTTTAGTAGAACCTGAAAGATCTGCATCTAATACAACTATATCTTTATTCTTATTACCCAATTCCTTTAAAGCTTGACCATAAGCATCTCTAGTTGCCATCATATTAGTCATCTATTCCACCTCCAAGTTCTTCTAATGCTTTCTCTGTTTCTTCTTTATCAGGTGCCTTTCCATGCCAACCTACTTGATTCTCCATAAAAGAAACACCTTTCCCTTTAATAGTATTTGCTATTATGATAGTAGGTTTTGCCTTAGTATTTTTAGCCTCATCTATTGCCTTAAATATTTCATTAAAATCATGTCCATTAATAGAAATTACATTCCAACCAAAAGCTGCAAACTTTTCATCTATTGGCTCTATATTCATAACATCTTCATTTTTTCCGTCTATTTGGAGGCCATTGTGATCCAAAAATACTGTCAAATTATCTAATTTATAATGGGCTGCAAACATTGCTGCTTCCCATACAATACCTTCTTGAGATTCTCCATCTCCTATTAGTGCATATACTCTATAATCTTTATTATCTAATTTCCCTGCTATAGCCATTCCATTAGCAGCAGAAATTCCTTGCCCTAAAGAACCAGTAGTCATATCTACACCTGGAGTATTCTTCATATCTGGATGACCTTGTAGCATAGAATCAATTTTTCTAAGATTATTCAATTCTTCTTTTGAAAAATATCCTCTTTCAACTAATGTTGCATAAAGAACTGGTGCTCCATGTCCTTTAGATAATACAAATCTATCTCTATCGGCCCAATTGGGATTATTAGGATCAATTCGCATTTCTTTAAAATAAAGTGCAGTCAAAATTTCACAAGCAGATAGTGATCCTCCTGGATGTCCAGATTTAGCTTTGTAAAGCATATTTATTATACTTTTTCTTAGCTCATTTGCAATTACTTCATACTCTTTCATAAAAAATCCCTCCTATGCTTTCTTTATTTCTTTAAAACCTTCTCCAATAACCTCATACATTTCAGTCACCATTACAAAAGCATTTTCATCAATTTCAGCTACTATATCTTCTACTTTTGCAAATTGTGATCTATTTACTACACAAAGAAGTACATCCTTTTCCTCCTTTGTATACATACCTTCTCCTTTAAGTAAAGTCACGCCTCTTCCCAAATTATTCATTATAGCATGACCAATCTCGTCTGTCTTTTCTGTAATTATTAAAAAAGCTTTCACATAGCCAAGGCCTTCTAACATTAAATCAATTATTTTAACTGATAAATAAAGAGCAATTATAGAATAAAGAGAAGTTTCTACTCTCTTATCTACTACTCCTGCTGCTACTACTACAATTAAATCTATTAACATCATGAAAGTAGCTATGCTTAAATTTGGGAAAAATTTATTAAGTATTGAACCTGCTAAATCTGTACCTCCCGTAGTCCCTCCAAACTTAAATACTATTCCTAAACCAATACCCATTATTACTCCTCCAAATACAGCAGATAAAAGTAAATCATTAGTAACTACTTCATAAGGTATAAATTTTAAAAAGAAGGAAAGGCCCATAGTTGCAAACAAAGTTTTAATTCCAAATGCCTTACCCAAAAATATAATACCACAAATAAATAGTGGAATATTGATAATCAAATTTGTTAAATATATTTGAAAACCTGCAACTTTTTTAAGTATTATACCTAATCCTGTAACTCCACCAGGTGCAATTGTATTTGGTTCTAAAAAAAAGTTTAAAGAAACAGCCATTAAAAATACACCAATAGCTATTCCAACATAATCAAATATTATTTTATACCATTTTTTCCCGTCTAACACTGTCACCTCTCCTTTCTTATTTAACTACATTTTTAGAAAAAATAACTTTTAACATGAATTTAGGGAGCACTAATTGCCTTTTAATTCTTGAGGGCTCTTTTATAAGTCTGTAAAACCATTCTAAACCCAAGTTTTGATAAATTTCAGGAGCTCTTTTTACTCTACCTGAAAGTATATCCATTGTACCACCATTACCTATTGCTATTTTACATTTTAATTCGTCTTTATAAAAATCTATCCATTTTTCCTGCTTAGGAAAACCTAACCCCACAAAAAGAATATCTGGATTACTCTCTCTTATTTCCATTAAAATATTTTGTTCTTCCTCATGTTTAGGATAACCAGTATGAACTCCTTTAAAATATCCATGATGATAACCTGCTATTTTTACATTGGAATATTTTTTTACAATATTTTCAGCTGCATCCATAGCCACTCCCGGCTCTCCTCCCAATAAAAATAAACTCAAACCCTTCTTATCTGCCAATTCTAACATTTTAATGGAAAGATCAAAACCTGTTACTCTTTCAGGAAGAGGTTTTTTCTTTATTTTTGTGGCATAAATAAGCCCTATACCATCTGGTATAACTAAATTGCCTCTATTAATTAATTTTTTTAATTCTTCATCTTCACTAGCTTTCATTACTATTTCAGTATTAGGAGTATATATAATCTTTAATTCATTGCCTTTTAGAAATTTTTTTACTATTTCTACAGCTTCTCCTAAAGTGACCTTATCTACTCTTACTCCAAATATTTTGATACTCTCCACAAAATCACCTACTAAATAGTCTCATTATTTCCATTTGAAATTCGTACAAGAACCAAAACAAAAGACACCATAGTCCAAAATGTAATAATTATCCTAGGCATATAAAGTATATTGTCCGCTAAGCCATGTATTAACAACGCAGAAATACTGGCCAATACTCCTGCCAACATAGTTTTTACATATCTGTCTTCTTGTTTTGAAAATTCTTTAATTCCCCATTTATAAATTGAAACAATTAGCAACAAAAATACTATAAAACCACCAATACCCATTTCTGCTAAAACCTCTAAATAAGTATTATGTGAATGTAGAACTCCCATCATTGTTTTAGTATCGAATACTTGCTTAAATGGGATATATCCAAAACCCACACCGGCCATCCAATTTTCATGTATTATATCCAATGCTACCTTCCATATATTAATTCTAGAAAAATTAGACGAATCTGTTAAACTTGCAATACTTTCAAGTCTCTTCAAAATAGGTGGCGGTAAAAGATTTATTGACAAAATTCCCAAAGGTATTATTAAAAATAATAACCTTTTTTCCATAAGTAATATAAATATAAACACTCCAAAAACAAGCCCTACCCATCCACCTCTAGAATAAGTTAATAGTAAAGCTATTATTAATAATACTGTAAATAATAAAAATAAAACTTTCTTAAAAAAATACCGTGTATTCCAAAATAAAGCTAAAGAAATTGGAATTATCATAATTAAATACTCAGCAAATATATTGGGATTCCCAAAAACAGAAAAAACTCTTGCCATTAAATCTGGATTATTAGCTTTATCCACCCAGCCTTCTTCCATGCCTACACCAAATTTATACTGTATTAACCCCCAAATAGATGTTAACGTGGCAGTAATCACCATCACTACAAGTACTTTATTTAAATCTTTTTTATTTTTAATAGAATTTATCACAACAAAGGCAAATCCTATAGAAACTAAATGTAGAGACAAATCTCTAAAACTACCAATAGGATTTAAAGAAGTTATGGTAGATATTATTATAATTAAAACATATAAAACTATAGGAATGTCAATAGGATGCTTAGTTAAAACAATTTCTTTATAATCTTTCTTAAAATTTTGTTCATATAAAAAAGCAATAATTATAAAAAGCATAAAAATTAATGATGCTATTTCAGGTAAATATGGCAATGCAAATACACTTAAAAATATTCCAAATCTTATATCATGTAAAGTACCAATTACCACTATAAAACCTAAAAACAAAATTGTAAAATATTTTAAAGGTAATTTAAAATATAATACAGAAAATAATATACCAAATATTAAGGGGATTATTAAAGTTTTATTTTTTAACAAATTTACCACCATTGATCCCCTCCATATTCTGTAATAAATATGGACTTTATAAATTTTACTATATGACTATTGTCTAATACTTTTTTACAATTGTTTTTAAATCTTATATTTAATATAGATAAAAAAATTATAACTAAAAAAACAACATTAGATTTTGTTTTTATATTTCCCTTTAATATATTTACTACTAGAGTGGTCACACCAAAACTTAATAAAAAAACATGTAAAGCTTTTTTAGTCTGTTCTTCTTCCTGAAACAAATTTTTAACAATCTTTGCAAAAAAACTTCCTCCTGCACTTCTTGATACAGACTTGTTTATCTTTTTTATAAAGGATTGAAATAATTTCATACTTTTACAATATATTTTATATATTAATCCTTCTTCTACAAAACTTTTATCAGAATTAAATAAATTTACAAATACTGAACCTTTTGATAATTTTTTAAATCCTTTAGATATTAAATCATTAAAATTTTTTAAAAAACTTTTTTGATAGTTTCTCTCTATACCAGCCCATATTTTTGCCAATATATTTATAGTTACACTATTATACATAATACCACCACTCCTAGGTTTTACTGAATTTCTATATCAAGAATAGTTCCAGAAGCTACTACTTTTTTAGCTTTCAAATCAAACTCTTCCCCTATTCTTACTTCTTCTTCACCTACAACTATAGCATCAGGAGTTTCTAATGCATCAACTTTGACATTTAAAGTTATTACATACTTTTCAGGTACTTTCTTAGTCTTCCATTCTCCTTCCACCATTACCTTCTTTGTATAAGGTTCTACTTGTATATCCGTAATTTCACCTATTAAATTATCTTTATCATTATAATATAAATTTTCTCCAACAGTAAAACCATTTACTATTGATTTTCTTACATTTTTTATTTCAATAGTTAATAATGCTTTTTTTGATTCTCCTATTACTTCTGGTTTAGACTTTGCCCTTTTCACACCACCACTAATCAATAATACTAATATAATTATTACAATTAAATCAATTATATTTATAATACCAAATAATTTTCCCTTTTCATTTACTATTTTCATAGCAATTTCCTCCTAGTCCCAATTATTTTTTCATATACATATAGATGATCTTGAGCCATCTTTTTTGAAGAAAACTTTTCTTTTACAGTTTTGTATAAGTTTTCTCCCATTATTTCTATTTTATCCTTATTCTTTAGAAATAATAAAATATACTCAGCCAAAGCTTCTATATCTCCAACTTCAACTAAATAACCATTAAAACCATCATCTACTAAATCTCCTATACCCCCTACTTTTGTACTTATAACTGTTTTTTTAAGTCTTGCTCCTTCTAGTATAACATAGGGAAAACTCTCACTTAATGAAGTCAGGACATTTATATCTATAGCATTAAAAAAAGAATATTTATCTTGTATAAAACCTAAAAAATGCACATATTCCTCTATTCCTAATTCATTTACCATAGTTTTTAATCTTTCTTCATCATTACCTGTTCCTGCAATTAAAAATAGAACATCTTTCCTATGTTGTAAAACTAAATTTGCTACCCTTATAAAAGTTTCATGATCTTTAACCAAATCTAACCTTCCCATTATTCCTACTATAGTTTTACCTTCACTATTTATATTATATTTTCTTAAAAATTCATCTTTGGGCATAAATAATATATCATTATCCATATCAATGCCATTATACACAGTAAATATTTTTTCCCCATCAAATCCTCTATCTATAAGCATTTTTTTAAAATTATTTGAAATAGCAATATAATAATCAAACTTTTTTAAAGCTATAGTATTTATATTTGTATAAATTATCCTTTTATAAAAATTATCCTTAAAATCTAATTTATAATCACTATGTATAGTTGTAATAAAAGGAATATTTACTTTGTCTTTTAATAAAGCACCAATAAAATTAGCCCTAGCACCATGACAATGCACTATATCATATTTGTCATCATTAATTTTTTCTTTTAATTTAGATACAATTGACATATCGTATCTTTTTTTCTGTTCAAATACTTCTATATTTATATTTGCCTTTTTCCCATCATAATAAAATGTATCTTTAATAAAGCAAATAATTTTCACATCTAAATACTCTTGTAAAGCCTTTACCAAAGAAATAACATGTGTTTTTGCACCACCAGTATCACCACCACTAATTAAATGAAGTACCTTCATTATAACCTGTCCTTTCCTCTCTTAAACTTAAAATATACCTTAATATTATATCATAATTATTCCCATTTTACATTAAAAGCTATACTTAATAACAAATTGATTAAGCATAGCTATACCATCATCCTTGGCTATCATTTTATACATTCTTATAATTAGACATATCTCTTAAAGTATTTCCATTTTATTCAGTGTATTTTATGCTAAATTAATAAGTATTAGTCCAAACCAATCATTATCTCCATTGATCTTATTTAAACTTTCTTCAATATTCTTTTCTTTTGCTAATGGGAACAATAATCCTATTATAGAAGGATTTGGATATTATTTACACCTAATAGTATAACATAAAAATACTTATATTTCAGTTAATATCAAATACATATTCATTTTTATATTCTAAAATATTTTTATTGCAAATTAACTATAACAAATATCTTTACTATGAAAAACAGCTCTAAACACTCCATCAATTTGATAAATTTCATGAAAAAAATTACTAGCATTAAAAGTACTTGGTATTTTTATCATAAAATGCATTTCCATAACTTCGTATTCTTCATCATCTTCTAGTTCACTATCTGATATAGATATATCTTTAATAGTAATATCATACTTTCCTAATAAAATACCTATTTCTCCAACAAGTCCAGGTCTATTTGTGCTAATGATCTCTAACGTCCTATATTTTGTTTTAAACACTCTTCTTTCAAAAAATCCTAAACTCATCAATGTTAAAAGAACAATACTAGCTGTCAACAATCCTCCTAAATAATAACCATTACCAATGGCCAATCCTATACCTGCACAAACCCATAAACTAGCTGCAGTAGTAAGCCCCTTAATATTATTACCAGTCCTCATTATAGTTCCTGCCCCTAAAAATCCTATTCCACTTACTACTTGAGATGCCAATCTAGCTGGATCTCCTACTTGCAAACCAGTTTTCTTATTATAAAAACCATCTACAGAAACTAACATTATTAATGTAGAACCAACACTTACTAAAATATGAGTTCTAAGACCTGCAGGTCTATTATTTACTTCTCTTTCTATACCAATTAAGCCCCCAATTATAGCCGAAAGAATAAGCCTTATTATTATTTCCCTTTGACTAATCATATATATAACCCCTCAAAATAATTAAAACTACCACAGATTACTATTCTTTGTACCGTCGTTTCCTCTATTACTTTTTAATAATTAACACTTAAATATATAATTTTATCTATTTTTCTCAGCTTTGTCCTAATCATAGCAATATTGTTAACATTATATTAATTTAATATTAGTATTATATTAACGTCCTGTTAATTTTATTATATTTTTTCCATTAAAATCAAATCCATTTAGATGGATTCTTTAATATCTCAATATTTTTCAAAAAAGCTATACTTAATATTTTTATTAAGTATAGCTAAACAACTTTTTAATAATTATAATTACCTTATATTAACTTACATCCTAATGTATTTTTTGCTTCTTTTAACGCAAATTTGTGAGCTTCTTCATCAAAAGATGCTACGCCTTTCTCATATATATTTACTTCATATGCTAAGTTTCTAGCGTCAGCTGCTGTATAAAGAACACAAATATTAGTACATACTCCTACTATATAAATTTCTTTTACTTCATTTTCTCTTAAATAAAGATCTAAATCAGTACCATAAAATGCACTATAACGTCTTTTATGAATAATTTTGTCTTTATCTCTAACTTCTAATTCTTCTATTATTTCACTACCTTCAGTTTTTGATATACAATGAGGAGGAAACATATCAAATTCTTTATCATCTTTTTCATGATTATCACATACATAAATAATTAAATAACCTTTTTCCCCAAACTCAGCTGTTTTTTCCTTAATAAAGTTAATTATTTTCTCTCCTGCCACTCCAGTAGGCAAAGCTCCTTCTCTATCAATAAAATCCTTTAACATATCAATTACTAATAATGCCTTCATTGTCAAAAAAACCCCCTTACAATATTTTTTATTATATTGTATCATAATATTTCATCCTATATTGCTAATTGTTTTTAAATAAAAATAAGCATGGAACCCATGCTTATTTTTGTTTAAAAAATATGTAAGTTAAATTAACTTATAAAATATGTTTTTTACATTTTACAAATCCACTAATCCTAAACTTATTTTTAAACATTCATCTACTTTTTCCATCATCTCATCATTAAACTTGCCTATTTTTTCTCTAAGTCTCTTTTTATCAATAGTTCTAATCTGTTCCAATAAAACTACTGAATCTTTAGGAAGTCCGTATTCAGGGGCGTTTATCTCAACATGAGTAGGAAGCTTTGCCTTATTTATTTGAGAAGTAATGGCTGCAATAATAATAGTAGGACTGTACTTGTTACCAATATCATTTTGGATAACAAGTACAGGTCTAACACCACCTTGTTCCGAACCTATGACAGGACTTAGATCAGCATAGAAAACATCTCCTCGTTTTACAATCACATTTTTTCACACCCTGTCAAATTTGCTTCATAAACATCTAATTCTTCCATATCCTGCTCAAAACCCATTTCAGCTAAGGATAAATTAATTTTACTCATTTCTTTATAACCATTTTTGAGTTCCTCACATATCTCCACTTTTCTCTTCTCCCTTATATAAAATTTCATTGCCTCTCTAATAAATTCACTTCTATTTTTTTTCTCCATTGAAACAATGAAATCGACTTCTTCTAATAAGCTATTAGGTAAACTAACCATAATCCTTTTTGTTTCAGCCATCAAGACACCCCCAAAGCCAAAATCCTCACTTATTATACAATGTAAGGTAGAACTCTCATTACAAATGATTTTAAAAAATTTTAACTTTACATCTAATATTACACTTTATAAAAAATATGTCAATACATTAAGCGTTTTAAATCTTTCCTTTTAAAAACTTTCATCTTATAAAATATCATTCTCTCAATAATTAAAATACCTATCAACATGTACTAGAATCAATTAAATAATCTACTACTTTTACTATTTCTCCATTTTTTATATATACTCTTGGTACTCGTCTGCCTACCATGCATACTATTTCATAATTAATAGTTCCTAATTTTTCTGCAACTTCATCTATATGAGGAACACCCTTTTCCCCATTACCAAAAATAACTACCTCATCTCCTATTTCAACATCTTCTACATCTGATAAATCTAACATACATTGATCCATACAAATTCTACCTACTACGGGTACTCTTTTACCCTTTACTAATACTTCAACTTTAGAAGATAGAAGTCTCGTAAATCCATCTGCATAACCAATAGGAATTGTTCCTATGATACTTTCGTCTTTTGTAATAAATTTATGTCCATAACTAATACCTGTATTCTTAGGTACTTTTTTTACATTTGTAATTTTGGCTTTTAATGTCATTGCAGGTCTTAAATCAATTTTTTCTTTATCAACTTCATTAGATGGATAAAGCCCATAAATCATTATGCCAGCTCTTACCATATCTAAATTAAATTCTGGCAAATCAATTGTTGCTGCACTATTAGACACATGTTTTATTGGAATATTAATTCCTATCTCTTCAAGTTTTTTAATAACCCATTGAAATCTTTCAAACTGTTTTTTAGCAGATGTTTTATCTATTTCATCAGCTTTAGCAAAATGTGTAAATATACCTTCAATTTCTAAATTTGGCAACTTACTAATAGCTTCAATTTGTTTAATAGAGTCTTCTTCAGGCAAAAATCCAATACGTCCCATACCAGTATCTATTTTAATATGTATTTTTACCTTTTTTTTGTTTTTTATAGCTAATTCTGATAATTTTTTAGCACTTTCATAAGTAAATATTGTTTCTATAATATCCCACTTCAATGCTAGGAAATGTTGTTCACTAGGAATAGGACCTAATATAAGTATAGGAACTTCTATACCTGCTTTTTTCAATTCTATAGCTTCTTGTAACGTAGCAACGGCCAATCTATCGGCACCATTTTCAAGAAAAACTTTTGCTGCCTCTATAGAACCATGACCATAGGCATTAGCTTTTACTACTGCTGTTACTAAAGATTCCTTTCTAGTAATTCTACGTACTTCTTTAATATTGTGGGCTAAATCATCAAGGTTTATTTCAGCCCATACAGGTCTTACTTCATCTAATTTATTCATTTGTTTTCCCCCTTATATAATTTACTCATCTAATGTTATACTATATCAAAAACCTTCATAATAAACTTCTACACTTATAAATCCTTTCCTATTTATATATTTAACTTATAAGGTACAAAATCCTTCTTTTTGAACCAAATTTCTCCCTTTGATAAATGCTTATTTTGTCAAATCAAATTCATAAAAATAATTAAATACTTATCTCTATTGATTTTCCTATGCCTACTTACTATTCCTACTAATATTTTCAATTAATTTTATACTATAAGGAATTGATTCTAATATGTCCCTAGCAATCATTCCATATTCTCCTTTTTCTATCTTTGCTAAATCACCAGACAATCCATGCAAATACACACCTAATTTAGCAGCTAATTCTGGCTTTACTCCTTGCCCTATAAAACTAGCTATCATACCTGTCAATACATCTCCACTACCTGCTGTAGCCATACCTGGATTACCTGTTGTATTTACATATACATCTCCCTTTGTATCTGTAACAATAGTATTTGCTCCTTTAAGTACAGTTATTACATTATATTTATTAGAAACTTTTTTAGAATAACTAATCCTATTTTTTTGTATTTCTTTAGTTGAAATTTTTAATAATCTTGAAAGTTCACCAGGATGAGGAGTGATTATTGTAGCTCCTTGTCTCTTCAAAAGCACATTAGGATTAGAAGATATACAATTTAAACCATCTGCATCAAGAACTACAGGTTTTTCACTAACTCTAAGAACCTCTTCAACAACTTTCACTGTCTCCCTATTTGTGCCAATTCCAGGACCTATAGCTATAACATCTATGCTCTCCAAGAAATCTTTTATTTGATCTATAGAATCATAAATAAAATAACCTTTTCCATTATCTAATACTGGTTTAAAAACCACTTCTGTTAATTTTATAGAAAGAATAGTATTTAAAGTATTGGGTATTATTCCATATACCAATCCGCTACCACTTTTTAAAGCTGCCATAGAAGAAAGAGCACAAGCTCCAGTCATTCCAATACTACCAGCTATTATTCCTACTCTTCCATAAGTCCCTTTATGAGAATCTGATCTTCTTTTAGGTAATATTTTACTAAAATCTTTTACAACAACATTATCTAAATCTACTTTCTTAGAATGAATTTCCTCCCCTACAGCAATAGCTATCCCAAAATATTTTTCATGACTAATTGACAAACAAAATTTATCTATACTTAGTTCCTGTGAAACTTTTAAAGCTTCTCCTTCTAATCTTATATATGGCTTATTTTTTTCATCATGTAATACCTCTATATCTTTCCAAGATACTTTTCCAAAACCTGTCCCTAAAACTTTACTTACTGCTTCTTTAGCAGCAAACATTCCACTAACAGTTTCAGGACTTTTATTTTTCTCTAAAATATACTTAATTTCTTCTTTAGTAAATATTTTTTTTAAAAATCTATTTTCTTTATTAGAAAGAATATTTTCTATTCTATCTATTCTTACTAAATCAACTCCAATACCAACAATCATAAAAATTTTTCTTCCCTTTCTACTAATAAATTTATATTCACTATTAATCTCTTAATAAAAATAATTATTTATTTCAAAATAATTTCATCTAATTTTTCCATTTGTTCACTACCAAGTATTCCATGTAAAAAAGTATAAGTACTACTTATCCATTCTTCATACTCATACTTAATATTTATTAATTCTCTAATTTTGATTTTCAACATATCTAATTGTTTTTTAGTTTTATCCAATTTTTCTTCCTTGCCTTTCAATTGACTATAACTATAGCTAACAGTAGCCTCCAAAAGTCTAAAGTTCATTTCTTCTATTTGAGTAGGAAGCATCTCTAATTTATAAGTTAATTCTTCTATTGTTTCATTAATAAATATTAACTTTTCTCTATATTCATCCAATAAACTTATTGATTCTATCTTTTCCTCATTATTCACTGCATCAGATATATTTAATATCATTATAATTATCTTAGATTTTTCCTTTTCCAATTTATCTATCTCTTTCTCAATACTTTCTTGCTCTTTAAAAAGTTGATACAATTCTTCTTTACAGTATTGAATAGAAGTATCTTTTGCCTTTCCAAATAACTCTAACCACTTCTCATCCTCTATTAAAATTGGTATCCTATTTTTTAAAAAAAATTCTTTATCTAATTTAATATTTTGGTCAGTCATAATTATACCCTCCAATTTAATTATACTATAATATTACATGTAATTAAAATTTTTTTCAAAATAAAAGAGATACTCATCCAAGTATCTCTTACCTTTACATTTTCTCTTATTAATACATTTAATTATTTTCAACCATCTCTATCCTTGTATTAAATCTCTTCCTACTCTTTGAGCTTCAAATATTATTTTTTCTTCATCTAAAGTCTTTATTTCATAATCTTCCATTATTATATTTCCATCTACTATTACTGTTGCTACATCAGAAGCTTGAGCTGAATAAGCCAAAGCCGATACTATATTATGTATTGGATAAAAATGTGGCTTATCCATATCAACAAGAATTAAATCAGCTTTCTTACCTACTTCAATTGAACCAAGTTCGTCATCCCAAAATAAAGCCTTTGCTCCATTTATAGTAGCCATTTCTAAAGCAGTTTTAGCTGGTATAGAAATAGCACTATTATTCACTGGCTTGTTTATTATTGCCGCCAAATGAATTTCTTCAAACATATTTAAATTATTATTGCTTGATGAACCATCAGTACCCAAAGCTATGTTAACACCTTTATTTAACATCTTTTCTACTGGAGCAAAACCACTAGCCAACTTTAAATTACTAGTTGGGTTATTAACTACTTGCACATTATTTTCCTTAAGTATATCAATATCTTCGTCAGATACATGAACACAATGAGCAGCTAAAGTAGGATATTCAAATAATCCTAAATCATATACATGTTTAACTGGAGATTTTCCATATAGTTCAAAACTATCATCTACTTCTTTTTTAGTTTCCGAAAGGTGAATATGTATCCCGGTTTTCAACTCATCTGCTAATTTCATTAATTCCTTAAGATACCTTGGACTACAGGTATAAGGTGCATGGGGTGCTACCATAACTTTAATCCTACCATTACCTTCTCCATGCCAATCTTTATATAACCTTCTAGTATATTCTATTTTTTCTTTATCCAATTTTTCATCTTTTTCTTCAATAGTCCCTCTAGATAATATGCCCCTAATTCCTGATTCTTTTATTGCCTTTCCTACTTCTTCCATGTAAAAATACATATCAACAAAAGAAGTAATACCAGATCTTATCATTTCTACAATACTAAGCATAGAACCCCAATACACATCTTCAGCCGTTAATTTTGCTTCTACTGGCCAAATTTTTTTTGTAAGCCATTCATATAATGGTAAATCATCAGCATAATTTCTCAAAAGAGACATAGCAATATGAGTATGTCCATTTATCAAACCTGGCATAGCAATTTTTTTACTCCCATCAATAACCTTATCAACTTGTAAATCTTCCCTTATTTCTCCTATATGCTTTATTTTATCATCCTCAATATAAATATTTGTACTTTTGAAAAATTTTTCTTCTACCATTGGAAGCAAAGTTACATTTTTAATTAATATATTCATAATCCTCTCCTCCTAATAATTCAATAAAATTTAATCATCTTCATCTATTAATAACTCCCTATTATATATATCTTTCTTCTTATATATTGTATAGCTTAAAATAAACCTACAAATTAAATCTACACCTATAACTATCCATATAGTCCAAATTTCTTTCTTAAAAATATATGCCATCAATAATGAAAGAGGCACTCTTATACCCCAAAGTCCTACTCCAGCCACTAACATGGGAACCTTTGTAAAACCAGCACCTCTCAATGCTCCATTTAATACTCCAGACACACTTTGAGGAATTTGAACTAACCCCATAACGAAAAGATATTTTATACCTATTTCTATAACTTCCACATCATCAGTAAGAATTCTCATTATTTGTCTTGGGAAAAATATTAATAATCCACTTGTAATTATAGTGATCATTGTAGTCCATTTAGTTAACTGTTTTAAATATTTTTTACCTAATTCCCTTTCTCCTCCTCCCAAAGCTTGACCTACAAAAGTTGTCGCTGCTACTCCAAAACCAGCTGCTGGCATATATGAAATTGCTTCTGCCTGAAGTCCCAATTGATATGCTGCAAAAGCTATTTCACCATAAGTAAGAATTGCCTTAGTAATCAATATAGCTGCAAATTGCCAAAATATAGCCTCAAAAGAAGTTGGTAATCCTACTTTATATACAGAAGTTATTACTTTAAAATCTAATTTCTTAGAAGTCTCACCATCCATAGTTGTCAAAACTCCTGTTTTCCCAAAAAGTACCCACAATCCTATTATAGCAGCTATAATCTGAGATAATACAGTTGCTATAGCTGCTCCTTTTAATCCCAAAGCTTTAAAACCTAAATTCCCAAAAATAAATATATAACTAAAAATTACATTAAATATATTCATTATCAATGCTATTTTCATAGGGATTTTTGCATCTCCCATTCCTTGTAATATACCTGCTACTATAAGTACTATTACAATAAAAGGTAATCCCCAAGACACAGTTCTTAAATACATAGTAGCATTTTCTAAAAGAGCATCACTAGGATTAAATATTTTTAACAAATTTTCTCCTTTCCAAAACAGTATTTGTTGAAATATTAAAACTAATATTATAGAAGATATTAATGCTTGGTAAGCAACTTTCTTTAATTTTTTAAAATTATGAGCTCCATACGTCTGAGCAACAAATACTGAGCCTCCTACAGCTATACCTTTGAAAAGATCCCATACTATATAAACTAATCTATTACTTATCCCTAAAGAACCTACTGCAATTGGACTTATTCTACCTATCATTGCCATAGACACAAAACCAACAGTCATTTGAAGAACATTTTCTATAGTAATAGGAACAATCATAGAAAGTATTCTTTCTCTTATTTCTTTGTCTTGTGAGTTCTTATTTTTTAATGTCATTATGTCTCTCCTTATTTATAATTTCTTAGTTTTTACGAAATCAACTACATTTATTATAACAAAATTATTACATAAAGTAAGACTACAGTAAATAAAACTTTAAAACAAACATATGTAATATTTAAAACTCTTATATGAATTTCCTACGTTTGCCTCTATTAAAACCTAAAATAAATACAACTAACATAAGGATATAAGATATTAACATAGTAATTCTACAATCAACATCTTTTGCAAAAATTGACAATAAAAAAGTACTCAAACTCATAAAACCTAATGAATACCCTTGAGCTAACTGATTTAAGAAAGGTATAACCTTAATAAGTTTAGACCTATTTGCTTCATCTGTTAAAAAAAATATTATAATGTAAAAAATAATTCCAAGCCCCCATAGGCTGTTCCCAAATACAAAACTTTTTCTTTTACCCTTTCCTAAAAATCCAAATTTTTTTCCTACCCAATACCAATATAATATACAGACATACTTCCATACATTCGATATAGTGTTCGCAACATCATAAACAGACTCTTTACCATAGATTGATGCTACAACATTTAACCTATCTATAACCACCGAAATAACAAATGGAAAAATTATTAGTAGAAACATTTTAAAGTTAATTTTATTTTTAGTCATATATCTCCTCCTCATCTATACTACTCCTCTTATTATTATTCTATCTTGCTTTATAAATTCCTTCTCTATTTCAAAGAATAATATCTTTCTAATAACTCAAATAAAAAACCCTAGCTATCGCTAGGGAGTAATTCTTTTATTATATTTTTAAAATCCTCAATAGAACTTTCTACACCATTGGTTCCTACCTTTGCATCTCTTAAAAAATAGCTATATCTATCTACAAACAATGTTGTGGGCGTTCCAGTCATATACTTAATAATCTCATGAATATAGTCTTGATCTGCCATTAAATTAGTAAACTTAAGTTCTAATTTATCTGTAGATTTCTTAACCTCTTCCACCTCAACATCATCAAGAGTAATTCCTATAACATTTACACCTTTGTCTTTATACATTTCATATATTTCATTCAATGCCTCTAATTCATAATAACATGGATCACTAGTAGTCTGCCACATAATTATTATATTTATATCATAATCTTTAAATATCTCCTCAGTTACTTCATTACCTTCCATATCTTTTAATTTAAATGGTGGCATTCTTTTTTTTTCAATCTTTTTTTCATTGTTATTAACTGAAGTATTAGTACTCTCTTTTACTATTTTAAATTGTTCAAGTTTCCCCTCTTTTATTATAAAAAAAACACCTATAACCACAATTATTACTAATAAACTTCCTATTACTTTACCTTTATTAGATTTCTCAACCACTTTTATAATCACTCCTTTTTAATAATTGATTAATTTTTTACCTAAAATCTCAATATTCAATTTTATTTCACAATTTTCCACACTTATATCTAGGCTTTTGCCATTCCATTCATAAACTACTTCCATAACTATTACCTTCTTTTATTATTATATACTAATATATGGATATTTTCCATATAATTGTTTATATTCAATATTTTGTCCCACTGTTTGTTAACATTTTCAACCTGCCAACTAAAATGTCCCTATGACTAGTTTCAATATTTTTCTAATTTTAGAAGGAGTTTGTAGATTTTTATAGAATAAATAATTATAGAAGGTGATAAAATATGAAATTTAAAAACTATAATTCTAATAAAAATATTCTCATTACTAATAAACAATTACTCTATGCTTACAAAAAAACAGGTGATTTAAAAATAAGAAATGAAATCATTATAAATAATATGGGGCTTATCTATACTATTGCTAAAAAAAGATTAAATACACATACTTCTTTCACCTTTGAAGATTTAGTTCAAGAAGGTATTATTGGAATGATTAAAGGAATAGAAAAATTTGATATTCAAAGAAAAACTCGTTTTTCCACTTATGTATATTACTGGATCAACCAGCAAATAGATCGAGCAATAATGAATAAGGGATATCTTATTAGACTCCCTGCTTATGTGTATGAAAAAATAACTACACTAAATAATATAGAATTTTTATACCAGGATGTTAATAATGATTTAAATTTTATAATGGAAAAGACAAACATATCTGAAAATGAATATGACTCTTTAGATTATTATAGAAACAACTACTGCTCTTTTTATTCACTAAATACTTTAATTAATATAGATAATGAAAATAGCTACGTTGAGTTTCAAGACCTTATACCTTCAGAAGAACCTTCACTAGAAGAAGATATAATTAAAAAAGAATTAAAAAATCAAATTAATAACACATTAAATATACTTACACCTAAAGAAAAAGATATTATAGAATTACGTTTTGGATTAAAAGGTGGAGAAGCTAAAACATTGGAGGAAATAGGAAAAAAATATAATGTCACAAGGGAGCGTATCCGTCAAATAGAAGCAAAAGCTTTTAAAAAAATCCGAGCCCTGAAGGACAAAGAATTTTTGAAAAAATATCTAGACTACCTATAATTAAGGTAGTTTATTGTCATATTTATAGTTTAATGCAAAATTAACTCTCTCTTCACAAGAGGGGTGACTATTGTACCATATTTTAAATATCTTGCTAGACCTAGGTAAAGATAAGCTTTCCTCATAAAGTTTGAGCATTGAAGAAACTGAAGCTTCTTTATTTCTTGCTAATTCTAATTCAAATTTGTCAGCCTCTCGTTCAATAAATCTCGAATATCCATTAATAATAGGAGATGAAAAAAACATATAAAAATTTAACACTAGTATTATCAAGGGAATACAAGCAATATCATATATCTTAGTAAATCCAAATTGTCCTCCTGAATTTTTAAGTATCCAAAGAATAGTTTTATTTAGTAAAAAAAGTATTAATATAGTAAATAATCCACCTAAAATTATTCCTTTCCAAATATGCCCTTTTACATAATGTCCAATTTCATGAGCAGTAATACTCAAAACTTCATCTTTATCTAAATCGTTAATAGTAGTATCCCACAAAACAATTCTCTTAGATTTAAATACTCCTGTCATATAAGCATTCATCAATTTTGTATCTTCACTCATATCTACTTGATAAACTTCTGCATCTCCTACTCCGGCCTTATTAAGTAACTCCTTTATACTTTTTTCTAATTCTTTATCCTCTAAAAAAGTGTATTTATGAAATAAAGGATCTATATACATAGGAGAAATAAATGTTACAAACAATATAATTGGAAAAGATAAAAATCCTAAATACAACCACCATTTAGTAGGACTTTTCCCCATAAGATAAAAAGAAAACCACGTAACCAATACAGCTGTTATCAAACTTAATACAAAATTCTTAAAAATTAATTCTAACCATCTACTTACAGTTTGATTAGATAATCCAAATCTGTGTTCTATAATAAAGCCACTATAATAATTTATTGGTAATGAAATTAATAAATCAACTATAGTAAATATAAACACATATATTGCTACCATTAAAAAAAAGTTTTCTGTTTTACTTTCCGCAAAACTTCTTATTTTAGCAGAAAAATTTGTAACTACAAATAAAAATGGTATTAAAAATTTAAAAATAGTTTTTAATGCCCAAATCTTTAAATTAATTTTTCTATAAGAATAAACATCTTCTGATATTTTAGGATAGTCTCTTTTTACTCCTCTCATATTTTTGTACTCACTTCTCAAAACCATTCCTATAAATATAAATAAAAATATATAAAAAATTATAAAAATAAATATTAATTTCTTATCCACAGTAACCACATCCTTTATATTTATTATAGCATTTAGACATTACTCTTCCTATGTTTAATTTAAGCTTTCTATACCAAATTTTCTTTTTATTTTTTGAAATTAATACATATACTAATATCATATTTATTTTCTACATATATTATTTATATAATAAAATAAAAGCTCTTTTCTGGTCTTCTTTCTCACCAAAAAAGAGCTTTTGTTTAATTTAATTATTTTTTAAATTTTACCCCTACTATTATTAAAGCTACTCCAACTAAACTTGTTAAAATCCATGGTACAGCAGCTGCACCTGTCTTAGGTAAAAATCCAGCTTTTTCTTCTTTTTCTTTATTATTTTCTAATTTATCGCCATTCTCTTGTTCAAGTGTTGGATCTTTTGGATCTTTTGAATCTTTTGGATCTTTGTTCTTTTCAAGTTCTGTTATTTTATCTTCTGACTCTTTTAATTTATCTACTAATTCTTTATTTACTTTTTCTTTTAATTCTTTTAACAATTCATCAAATGCTTTTCTTGCTTTTTCTACCTTTTCCTTATCATCTAATGTTATTTTTTCTGGTAAATTTTCTATTAAAAGTTCAACTACTTTAACCTCTAATTCCTTTAATTTTTCAAATAGTTCCTCAGATATTAACTCTTTTTGTTCCTCTTTTAATTTATTATAAATTTCTTTTATTTCTTTTATTATTTCTCTTATTTTTTCTAGATTTTCAAAATTTTCATCAGAAGATTTGTCTTCATCTACTTTTGCCAATGTTTCTTTGAGTTCTTCTATTAATTCTTCTAATGTTTCTTTTACTATTTTTGAATCTTCATCAATTATATTTTCTTCATCAATTTCTTCTAATGAATCACGTAAATCTTTAATTTTCTCTACTATTTGTTCTAATATTTCTTCATATTGAACATCTGTTTGTTCTGGCATAATTATTATTAAAAGTTTAATTATCCTAACTTCTAAACTAACTTCTATTTGCTTTACTTCTTCTTCAACTTCTTCCAATTTTTCATCAGGTATTTTATCTTCTTCAACTTCTTCTAATAATTTATTAATTCTTTCCCTTACATTTTCTAGTGATTCTTTTACCTTTTCAACATTTCCATCAGTTATTTCTATTTCATCAATATCTATATCTCCTAACAATTCTCTAACTTCTGTTAATGTTTCTTTAACATCTTTTAAATTTTCATTAGTTTTTTTAGATTTTTCAACTTTATCCAATGTTGTATTGATTGTTTTAATCATTTCTTCTAGCGTTTCTTGAGTTGTTACTATTGTTTCTATTTCACCTTGTACCTTATTATCTTTATCAGAATCTACAACCTTAGTTATATCTGATTTTCTTAAATTAGTTAAATGTTTTTTTAATTCTTCTTTATTATCTATTTCATTTCCAGCTACATATAAATCTTTTAAATTATTTAATTTTTTAACTGTCTCAGCTTTTGTTATTTCATTTCTACATAAGCATAGAGACTCTAAATTAGTTAATCCTTTTAATGATTTAATATTTGATATTTCATTATCATTTAAATTTAGTTTTTCCAATTTAGTTAATTTTTCTAATGGCTTTATATTTGATATTTCATTTTTAGATAAATCTAATTCCTTTAAATTTATCGCATATTCTAAACCAGTTAAATCTTTTATATTTTTATCACTTGCAACTAACTTTGTTAATCTTTTCATATCTTTTTTAGTTATATCCCCTGTTGACCTATCTAAACTCTTCCTTACCTCAAATTCTAACTTCTTATCTGAAAACTTTACTACCTGAAACTTCCCACTTAAACCACTAGCCATAACAGGTAAACTTAGTGACAAAAGCATTGATAAGGCAACAATTAATGACACTATTCTTTTACCATTCATAATACAATTCCCCCTTTTTATAATGTTCTTACTTTTTTAATATCCCTATAATCTCTATCCCCTTTTTGTATAATCTGTCACCTCCCAATATTTGTTAATTTAATTACTTATTGTAGCATACTAGTTAAAATATTACAAACTTTCCATCCTAAAAAACTACTCAAATATATCAAAATATATTTATACAAATAGATTCTGCTCAAGAAGTATCACCTTCTTAATTTAATTCATCCATATATTAGGTTTCTCTAATGTACGGCCAGTAAATAAAATTTTGCTTTTTTTAAAGTTCCATTTAGCTGTATATGTTGAATTGTATAAATTCCAATCAACATAGTCCGAACCAGACAATAATTTACCTTTTTTAGCTATCTTAACGCTGCTATTTATGTCTCTCGATAATTTAGTTTTATATTTTTAAATATTTTGAGTATATACCTCAAATAGCACTATTATTTTATCTACTTTAATATTTCAATATCGATTTTGTTCAACACAGTTATATATTTTTACTATGTTAATTTTTCCAAAATTGTGTATTATATGACATTTATATTTTTGTTTCTGCCTACATTCGTCAAGCTTTTACAATTTTCTGTCTTATTTCCTATTTTTTATATTTATTTACATTATCTATTAAATGCTTATTTATTATAACATATATGTTTATTTATTACAAGTAATTTCATTTTAATATTATAACTAATAAAATGAAAACTCAGATAAAATACACCTTTAACACTATAAGCAGAAAATTTAACTGCTAATTAAATTGGTATGAATAACAATTTCGACTAAATCAATTATCTAGTTTCAATGAAACTGAAAAAATCAAGAGAAAATATTAAGGAACTTACTATTGAATAAATTACATCTTCCTAATAATAAATAAAAAATAGGTACAATGACTATAGTTAAGATAACTATAAAATCATCATACCTATTTTATATTAGAAACGTGTAATTTTAACGTTTTGGTGCACCCTGAGGGACTCGAACCCCCAACCGACTGGTTCGAAGCCAGCGACTCTATCCAATTGAGCTAAGGGTGCATATTAACTCTAATATTAGTATAATTGTATTTTAAATTATGGTCAAGTATTTTATCTTGTTAAAGTAATTTTACTAAATTGAACTCTATTTAAAAATCGAAGTGGTAATACACTATTACCTAACCCACTGTCTATATATAATAAAGTGTTATCACTAATTTTGTATAAACCTTTGTCGTATTTTGGAAAATATCCTTGATCTGGAGCTATTATAGCTCCAATAACAGGCAGTCTTACCTGTCCACCATGAGTATGACCTGCCAATATCAAATCCTCTTTTCCTGTCAAATATGGTAACAATCTCGTAGGTGAATGACTTAATATTATAGTATAATTTTCAGCATTAATATTTTTCATTAGTTTTTCATAATATTGATTATCTATATAAAAATTAATTCCACAAATATTAATAATTTCACCATTAATATTTATTTCTTTATTTTTATTTTGTAAAATTTCAACTCCTAATTTATTCATTTGATAAATAAATTTATCTCCTTTTAGATTTTCTACCTCATGATTACCTTGAACAAAAAATATATTTGGATTTATTTTTAGTAATTTCTCAACAAAATTTAAAACATAATTCATATCTTCATCTTTTCGACCTATTATGTCCCCTGTCAATACTATAATATGAGATTTTATATCTTTTATCTCTCTCAATAATTTATCTTCATTAATATATCTATTGCAATGAAAATCTGAAATTTGAACTATTCTTATATCCTTTGAAATTTTAGTACTTTTTATTGTTACATTATCTATTTTGTATTTACTAATATCTATATAAATATAAATAATTATTATCAAAGAAAAAAATAATATAAATCTCAAATTCATATTCACCCCAATATTTTTAAGTATAAAAATAACATTGGCCTCCACCAATGTCTTATTGGTGCGGGAGAGAGGACTTGAACCCCCACGTCAATGACACTAGATCCTAAGTCTAGCGCGTCTGCCAATTCCGCCACTCCCGCATATAGATAGGACCTAATAAATAGGTACTATCATAATTTATTGGTGACCCATCGGCGAATCGAACGCCGGACGCCCTGATTAAAAGTCAGGTGCTCTACCGCCTGAGCTAATGGGTCACGTTAATTATTCTCTTTGTTTTATATTGTTTCATTCTTTAAAAAATTTAGTAACTGCGGACTAAGCGATTCACACCAAATCCAAATTCATGATTTGGGTTCTCTGCTTATACCGCCTGAGCTAATGAGTTATAATAAATGGGGTGGGTAATGGGATTTGAACCCATGATCTCCAGAGCCACAATCTGGCGCCTTAACCAACTAGGCCATACCCACCATAATATATTTCTTTTGGTGCACCTAGGAGGATTCGAACCCCCGGCACACGGATTAGAAGTCCGTTGCTCTATCCGACTGAGCTATAGGTGCTTAGTTTTTCCTTGGAGCGGGTGAAGGGAATCGAACCCTCGCAACTGGCTTGGGAAGCCAGTGCTCTACCACTGAGCTACACCCGCAAATTTAAATAATTTGCGGTTATTTCTCTTGTTTTGTAACTCTGTAAAAGCCATCCACTAAGCACTTAACACCAAATATATATCTCTTATTTTCGCTGACAATATAGAATTATAACAGAGTTTTTTTAAAAAGTCAATACAAAATCAATTAAAATTTTCCCCAAAGTGATTAATTTATGATAATGTCCTATTATATCACTTTTGATTATGTCCCAAT
>CAYUTQ010000012.1:0-58605 GCA_964447805.1 uncultured Clostridia bacterium | reverse complement strand
GAGCCCCAGCCTTCCAAGCTGGTTGCGAGGGTTCGATTCCCTTCACCCGCTCCATAGAATAAGATAGGCACCTATAGCTCAGTAGGATAGAGCAACGGACTTCTAATCCGTGTGCCGGGGGTTCGAATCCTCCTAGGTGCACCATACGTTGGGGTGTAGCCAAGTCGGTAAGGCACTAGACTTTGACTCTAGTATTTCGCAGGTTCGAGTCCTGCCACCCCAGCCACTAATATAACCCATTAGCTCAGGCGGTATAAGCAGAGAACCCAAATCATGAATTTAGATTTGGTGTGAATCGCTTAGTCCGCAGTTACTAAATTTTTTAAAAAATAAAATAAATATAAAACAAAGAGGATAATTAACGTGACCCATTAGCTCAGGCGGTAGAGCACCTGACTTTTAATCAGGGCGTCCGGCGTTCGATTCGCCGATGGGTCACCAATTATAAATTAAGTTTATTGTATTTTAAAAGAATAAAATTAACTTTTGGAGAGGTACCGAAGCGGTCATAACGGGGCGGTCTTGAAAACCGTTGGGGCCTTGTGGCCCACGTGGGTTCGAATCCCACCCTCTCCGCCAAAAAAGTTATATGGAGAAGTACTCAAGAGGCTGAAGAGGCTCCCCTGCTAAGGGAGTAGGTCCCTTATTGGGGCGCGAGGGTTCAAATCCCTCCTTCTCCGCCAAACAAAGTGTTGGGCCTTTAGCTCAGTTGGTTAGAGCGCCCGGCTCATAACCGGTAGGTCCGGGGTTCAAGTCCCTGAAGGCCCACCAATACACAATGTAGGGGTGTAGTTCAGCGGCAGAACGTCGGTCTCCAAAACCGAATGTCGTGGGTTCGAGTCCTGCCACCCCTGCCACATGTAATAGTAGATAGCATGTATTTTTTAGTGAATTTAAAATATCTACTTGGGCCTTTAGCTCAGTTGGTTAGAGCGCCCGGCTCATAACCGGTAGGTCCGGGGTTCAAGTCCCTGAAGGCCCACCATTTGCCCAGATAGCTCAGTAGGTAGAGCAGGGGACTGAAAATTCCCGTGTCGGTGGTTCGATTCCGCCTCTGGGCACCATTTTATTTAATATAATTTCATATTTGGGCCTTTAGCTCAGTTGGTTAGAGCGCCCGGCTCATAACCGGTAGGTCCGGGGTTCAAGTCCCTGAAGGCCCACCAAAAAAGCAGATCCAGACTAAGGGTCTGCTTTTATAGTATAATTATATAAGATTATTATTAAGATTATATTCTATAATATTTTTAACAACACATTTTATATTTTCTATTTGAAAATTCTTATCTATTTTTATAGGAATTATATTTTGAGGTAAATTATATTCCGATGTATCTTTTATATTAATTTTAAGAGAATTATTTATTATTGTTATATAAAAACAATCTTTTTCTGTAGATAAAAGTCCTTTTTTAATTTCTATGTCAATAGAAAGAAAATTATTATTTGGCTGCCACTGGAGATTATAATTGTTTTCATAATGGATAATAGGTTCTGTGTTTACAATAGGGCAGATACATTTAATTTTCAAAATGTCTTCATCTATATTGATATTTTTTAATTCTATATTTACAATTGAATCTTTTAAATAGAGAGTTATTATCTTTTTTTTATCAATTATATCAAATATTTTAAGAATTTTAGGTAAATAGATTAAATCCTCATAATTGTGTTGTAATATTAAATTTTTATATTTTACATCATTTGTACTTAAAAAATTATAATAAGATTTAATACAATCTTTTCCATCTAGAGTATCTTTTCTATAAATACCAATAAATTCTTCTATAGATTTTAATTTTAAATTATCCAAGTTTAGAAAAATATTTTCTTTTTTTATATTCCTATATATATCGAAACTATCATTTTTAGAAAAAGAATATTTTATATTATATTTTTGGAATTTTTGATTTAAGAAATTTAGATCAAAATTATCTCCGTTATAAGTGACTATTGTATCAAAAGTTTCTAAAAAGTTTGCTAATGCGGAAATTAAATTTTGTTCTTCATCTCTACTATTCGCAAAAAATTGTTTTACAATCCAATAATTATTTTTAGGATACATACATCCTACTAGATATACTATGTTTTTTTTACGGCTAAATCCTGTAGTTTCAATATCTAGAAAACAAATATTGTTATTTTTAAAGTATTTAGATATATTTATATTTTTTTTATGTTTTTTAGTATAAATATCCATACCAATTCTCCTTTAACAAATATAATGATATAATTAATTAAGCTAGATAAAATTATATATCTTTAATAAAAACTTATCAAATTTATACAAGGGGGACATAATATGAAATTTAATTTTTTGAAGTACAGATATCCATCTAAGAGAACTGCTGTATTTGGGAAAAAAGGTATGGTTGCAACTACTCAACCTTTAGCTGCTGAAGCTGGGTTAGATATAATAAAAGCAGGTGGTAATGCTGTAGATGCTGCTATAGCTACTGCTGCATGTCTTACAGTTGTAGAGCCTACTTCTAATGGTATTGGTGGAGATGCTTTTGCTATAGTTTGGATAGGTGAAAGTATATATGGATTGAATGCTAGTGGTCCATCTCCTAAGGGTATAAATATTGATGATTTGGTTAATAAAGGTTATAAAAAAGTTCCAGAATACGGTTTTATACCCGTTACTGTACCAGGTCAACCATATGGTTGGAAGGAACTTTCTAGCCGTTTTGGAAAACTTCCTTTAAAAAAAGTTTTAGAGCCTGCTATAGAGTATGCTAGGAGTGGGTATCCTGTATCTCCTACTGTTGCGTATAATTGGAGAAAAGCTGCTGAAAAATATAAAAGAATGTTAAAAGGGGAGGAGTATAAGTACTGGTTTGATAATTTTACTGTAGATGGAGAAGTGCCTAAAGTGGGTGATATATGGAAAAATAGAGAGATGGCTAATACTTTAGAAGAGTTGGGAGATACTGATTGTATGTCATTTTATAAGGGGGACATAGCAGAAAAAATAGATAAGTTTTCAAAAAAATATAATGGATATATTAGAAAAGAAGATTTATCAAAATACAGACCAGAGTGGGTAGAACCATTAAGTATAAATTATAGAGGATATGATATATGGGAATTACCTCCTAATACTCATGGTATAGTTGTTTTAATGGCTTTAAATATATTAAAGAATTTTGATTTAAATGAAAAGAATCATAATGCATTTCATCTTATTATTGAAGCTATGAAGTTGGCTTATGTAGATGGTTTATATTATATTACAGATATGGGAAAAATGGATACTAATATTAAATATATGTTGTCTGAGGAATATGGAAAGGAAAGAGCTAGATTAATTAAAGATGAAGCTATTATTCCTAAATATGGTGTTCCTAACTGTGGAGGAACTGTTTATTTGGCTACAGCAGATGATGAAGGGAATATGGTAAGTTATATTCAAAGTAATTTTAAAGATTTTGGGTCTGGATTAGTTGTTCCAGATACAGGAATAGCTTTACACAATAGAGGTTGTACTTTTTCTTTAAATCCGAGGGCATATAATAAATTAGAACCAAATAAAAAAACTTATCATACTATTATTCCAGGTTTTATAACTAAAGCAGGCGAAGCCATAGGACCATTTGGTGTTATGGGAGCTTATATGCAACCTCAAGGGCATGTACAGGTAGTCTCTAATATGTTAGACTTTAAATTGAATCCTCAAGAAGCATTAGATAGGCCTAGATGGCAATGGATAGATGATAAAATTATTTTACTAGAAAAAGAATTTCCTAAAGAAATTGCTAATAACCTTGAGAAAAAGGGACATATGATAAAGTACTCAGATGATACAGGAAGTTTTGGTAGGGGACAAATAATTTTGAGAGGTAAAGATATTTTAATAGGGGGTACAGAAAAAAGAGCTGATGGCACCATAGCCACTTGGTAAAAAACGGGAGGAGAATTAAAGTGAATATTAAAAATATTGAAATTGATACATTAACTGATGAAGAGTTAAAAAAAAGAATTGTTGATATTAATAAAAGACAATTGTCTAATATAGGATATTTATCTTTATATTATTCAATTTATGATAGTTTAGTATTAATCAATAATGTAGACAATAATCATTTTCTAAATTTAATTAAAAATGAAAGTGACAGAGCATCAATAAAAGAATATTATAGTGATTTAATTTCTATTATTGAGGAAGTAGATAAATTTTTGAATGAAGATGAGAATAAAGCATTAAATAAATTGTTTACTATTAGAAGGAAATTGTATGAAAATTATATATTACTTAATTCTTATATGAGGGAGTTAAAATATGTAGAGGAAATATTTAATTTTGCATTAACAAGGAAATTAGGGAAAGACAAATATAAAAATTTCTATTTATCAGATTTAGATTTAGATAGATTTTATGTAGATATAATGAATTTTCTTACGGAAAACAGTGAAGATTTTACTGAATTTAATTATATATTAGGTACAATAATAAGATTAGCTCCTTTTAGAATGACAAAAGAAAAATTTGTTGAAAAAGTGGGAGAAAATTTAAAAATTAATTTCAATAGTCTTCCTAAGGCTGTGATAGATGGGGAGATAGAAAGAATAAAAAATGATTTTGATGGAAGTTTTGTTAAAGGTTATGGAATTAAATTTGATTATATTTTTAGACAGGTGGAAAGAATTAAAAAATTAAAAATTAAAAAATTAACAGATAATGAATTTAAAAAAGAAATCAATAATATTGACGAATTGGTTTCTGAAATAGAGACTGTTACTAATTTTGTAAAAAGCTTAGGATTATTGACCAACAAATTATATACATTGTATATGTCTAAAGATATAATAAAAGAAGATGATATAAGGAATAGTAAAAAAATTTTAAGTCAGTACAAAGAAAACATAGATGAAGAATATTTAAAAACAATATTAGAAAAATTACAAAAATGTATAGATTATTATGAACAAAAATTATTCGAAACTATAAATTTATTTCAAAAAGTAAATGAAGAGGCTTTTAATAGAGAAATACCTGTAGATGAAAATTTAAATATTGAACTAGAAAAGACAAGAAAAATTTTGGCCTATTACAATGATTTAATATTTCAAGAGGAAAATATATTATATTATGATTTACAAAATATTCCTGATACTGCTTATATTGAAGAAGTTATAAATAATTTATTACAGTTTTTAAATAGAAATATTTTATCTATGGGAAATTTAGAAAGAAAAGTAAGAATGAAAAGTACATTATCAAAATTAACAATTCCATTTAGTTCACCAGATGAGTTTATAAAATATTTAGAAGGAGCTTTAGATATTCGAGTTACAAATAAAGAAGAAATTTTTTCATCTGTTGATGATATATATTATTTTATTAATTTTTTTCAACAGTATAAATCTCAAAAAGACAGCTAAGCTGTCTTTTTTTGTTATACTTTTTTATAATTTTGACAATACTATATTAATGATGACTGGAGGTGTGATATGAAGAATAAGGTAGGTATTCCACGAGGAATGATGTATTATGATTATTATCCTTTGTGGAATGAATTTTTTAAAGAACTAGATGTAGAGGTTGTCATTTCATGTAAAACAAATAAAGAAATATTAAATAGTGGTTCATTAAATTGTGTAGATGAGGCTTGTTTACCTGTAAAGATATTTCATGGTCATGTAGATTATTTGAAAGATAAAGTAGATTATATATTTATTCCTAAAATTATGAGTATTGGTTATAAGGAGTATTGTTGTCCTAAATATCTTGGTTTACCAGAAATGGTTATTCATAGTATAGAAAATTTACCGGAAGTAATAGATGTAGCAGTAAATTTAAGAAAATCTAGAACCAAACTTAAAAAATCATTTTATGAGATTGGTCTATATTTTACAAATAATAGATTTAAGCTAAATAAGGCTTATTCAAAGGCTATGGAATTTTACAATGGATATAAAAGATTAATTACAAAAGGAATAATACCAATAAATGCAATAAAAATGTATGATAATGCTTTTCAAAATTTTAAACCTACAAGAGATAAATTTGAAAAGACTATTATGGTATTAGGGCATCCTTATAATGTTTATGATGAATTTATAAGTATGAATGTAATTAGCAAATTAATTAAAAATAGAAGAAATGTTTTAACTGCTGAAATGATAAACAATGAAATAATAAATTATTTTTCAGCCAAACTTCCAAAAAGAATGTTTTGGACTCATGGTAAGAGGATTATTGGTTCTGCTTATTATGCAATAGAGAGAAAAAAAGTAGATGGGATAATATATATTTCGGCATTTGGTTGTGGTTTAGATTCAGTACTTGTAGATTTAGTTGAAAGGAAGGCTAATGAATGTTCAATACCTTTTGTCTTACTAACTATTGATGAGCAAACAGGAGAAGCAGGTATAAATACAAGGATAGAAGCTTTTTTAGATATGATGGAATGGAGGAACAAGAATGAAAATTACTTTTCCACATTTAGGTAATATATATATAGCAGGTAAGGCATTTATGGAAGAATTGGGGCAAGATGTAATATTACCTCCAAGATGTAGTCAAAAGACTCTTGAAATTGGAGCAAAATATTCACCAGAAATGATGTGTTTACCCTTTAAGGTAAATATAGGAAATTATATAGAAAGTATTGAAAAAGGTGCAGATACGATATTAATAACTGGAAGTTGTGGTCCCTGTAGATTTGGATATTATTCGGTATTGGAAAAAAATATATTAAAAGATTTAGGTTATAATGTGAATTTTGTAGTTTATGATCCTATTTATGAAGGTTTAGATAAATTGAAGAATAATATATTTTTAACTTTTAATACAAAAAAGATTAGAGATATTATAAAAGCAGGAAAATTTGGTTGGAAATTAATATGTAAAACTGATTATCTTACTCAATTAGCTAATGAAAAAAGAGCTTATGCATATGATCCTTATCAAGTGGATATAATTATGGAAGAATATTATCAAAGTATTGATAATATTTATGGTGCAAAGGCTATACTTAATTTAATAGGTAAGACAGAATTAAAGCTTAATAGAGTCAAAATAGATAGTGAAAAAAGGCCAATAAAAATAGGTATAATAGGTGAAATTTATACAATAATAGAACCTTTCGTTAATTTGGAAATAGAAAAAAAATTAGGACATATGGGAGTCTTTGTTGAAAAATCTCTTACACCAACTAGATGGGTGGAACATCATATATCAAAATATCCTTTTGGGTCAAAAGAAGAAAATATGAAATATAAGTTAGCAAAACCTTATATTAAAACTCTGGTTGGAGGACATGGCAGAGAAACTATAGGTAGTGCAATTTATTATAGTAAAAAAGGATTTGATGGATGCATTCATCTTTTGCCATTGAATTGTATGCCAGAAATAGTAGCAAAAAGTATATTACCTACTGTCCAAAAGGATTATGATATTCCAATTATGACTTTAATTGTAGATGAAATGACAGGAGAAGCAGGATATATAACGAGATTGGAAGCTTTTGTAGATTTGCTTGAAAAACGGAGGGAGGAAAAGCAAAGTGGAAAATTATTACATGGGTGTTGACGTTGGTTCTGTTAGCACAAATATAATTTTGATAAATGAAGATAATGAAGTTGTATTTAAAGAATATTTAAGAACTATGGGAAGACCAATAGAGGTTTTAAAAAATGGTTTAAAAAATATGAAAGATGAGAAAAAAGATATAAATATATCTGGAGTTGGTGTGACAGGTAGTGGAAGATATCTTGCTAATTTAATAATAGGTGCCGATATTGTAAAAAATGAAATTACATCTCATTCAGTTGCAGCTTTAAATTATGTTCCAGAAGCTAAAACAGTTATTGAAATAGGTGGGCAAGATTCAAAAATAATAATAATTCGTGATGGAATTGTTGTAGATTTTGCTATGAATACCGTTTGTGCTGCTGGGACAGGATCTTTTTTAGATAGACAATCTTTAAGATTAGGTATAGAGATAGAAAGGTTTGGCAAGATGGCTTTAAAATCAAAAAACCCCGTTAGAATAGCAGGTAGATGTGCAGTTTTTGCAGAATCAGATATGATTCACAAACAACAATTGGGGCATAATCCTGAAGATATAATAAGAGGTCTGTGTGAAGCGTTGGCTAGAAATTATTTAAATAATGTTGGTAAAGGAAAGGATATATTAGGTCCTATAGTTTTTCAAGGGGGAGTTGCAGCCAATGATGGAATAAAAGAAGCTTTTGAAAGAGAATTAGGTGAAAAATTATTTGTTCCTGAAGATTATGATGTTATGGGTGCAGTAGGAGTTGGATTAATTGCAAAGGAAATAGTCAAGAGAAAAGGTAGAACTAGCTTTAAGGGGTTAGATATTGCAAATATAGAATATAAAGTAAAAGGTTTTGAATGTAATGGTTGTGGGAACTTATGTGAAGTATTAGAAGTTTGGGGAGATAATAATATATTAGCTAGATATGGTGATAGATGTGGTAAGTGGACTAATTCTTTGAAGAAAGAGAATAAAAGTATTAGATTAGCCTAACCTTAAGTAATAGACTTAAGGTTTTTTTATGTTATAATTAGGGTGTGTAAAAATATTAATAATAGGTGATTATTTTGTATAGAGACAGCATAGTAAAGGGATTTAAAAAGGGTTTAAATACGACTTGGGAATTAGTAAAAATAGTAATTCCAGTATATTTTTTTGTTACATTTTTAAAATATACTCCTATATTAAATTGGATTTCTAATATTTTTGCTCCGGTTATGAGTATTTTAGGACTTCCAGGAGAAGCGTCTATAGTTCTTGTTATTGGGAATATGATAAATTTATATGCAGGTGTAGGAGCTATAGCTGGATTGACTTTGACTAAGAAACAAATAACGATATTGGCTGTAATGTTATCATTTTCTCATAGCCTTTTTTTAGAAACTACAGTAGCTAAAAAAACAGGTGTAAAAGTTTCGGTGGTTTTAGCTATTAGAATAGGATTAGCAGTTTTATTTGGTATAATTCTAAACTTGGTTTTGTAAGGAGGAAATTTCGTGGATTTTGTTGGGTTTTTAAAGGACGGTTTTTTTGGAAGTTTAAGTTCAGTTTTTAATATGGCTATTATAATTATACCTTTGATGGTAATTATGGAAGTTTTAAGAGATTCTAAAATATTAGAAAAGATTTCAAAAATATTAAAACCTATATCAAATTTTTTTGATGTTTCAGAAGAGGCTATGTTTCCATTAGTTATAGGTTTAATTTTTGGTTTGGCATATGGGGCAGGAGTAATAATTGATGCTGTTCAAGAGAAGGATTTATCTAAGAAGGATTTATATATAGTAATTATTTTTCTTGTAGCTTGCCATTCAGTTTTGGAAGATACGTTAGTATTAATGGCAATAGGTGCTAGTGGTACTTTATTATTAATTATTCGTGTTTTGTCAGCTATAATAGTTACATTTATTACTTCTAAGGTATTAAATACTAAAGAAGTTAATTCTTTGAATATTAAAAAGTAGGTACCAAATATTTAGTACCTACTTTTTTAGTTTGTTTAAGTTTATATTATTTTATTATATATCGAATTTATCAAGGGAGTCGTTGTATTCTTCTGTATAATCAACTTCATCTAATTTATCAATATTTTCTGTTTCATCAAGTGAAAATGTTCTTTGATCTGGCTTGGAACAACAGTCATCATCATTTTTGTCTATTTGTTCAGGAAATAGACTTGGGAATGTTGTACAAATTGGTGATATTTCTGGTGAAAGTTCAGGAAAACCAGTTGAAAGTACACATAGTTGAACAGGTACAATTATTTTCTTTTCACAAGATATACATATAGCTGTTATTAAATTAGCTCTTACTGTTCCAGTATTTGGATCAATTGTTAAATCTCTATTAATATTATTAGTAGCTAACCTAGTTTCACAAAGTATATTGCAAAACTCTGCAAATCTTGGTAAAAATGCCGAGTTAAATACTGATGGAATACATAATTCAAAGAAATTTGTCATTATTATTGGAGAAGTACAAGATGCAATATCGGATTCTGCTGTTAATGTGACTTTAGTTCTTCTACGTCTGCAATCTTGGACTATTGCGTCTATTTCTATGATGACTTTTCCAGATATAGTTACAGTTTGAGTACCAAATATTGGAGTGCCTTTTCCAATTTTATCACAATCAGTAGTGTCAACAAAAATAATTTTTTGACTTTTCAATCCATCAGGTCCAACAACAGTAATAACTTTTCCTGTTTCATCTTTTACAAAATTGCCACCAGATATTTCTGTTTTGGGAGTAACAATCAAATTATTTTTATCATTAATATTTTTAGGGTTAAAAAATTTTCTACATCTAATATTTAAAATTTTAATAATTCTAGCACCTCTACCTAGATTTGGTCTCATAGTTAAATTAGTTATAGTTTTTAGAGCTTGCATATTAACAAGAGTGGCATCATATACTTTTTGTACAAATATTGGCTCAACTTTTACATCTCTTAAAGTTCCATCCCATTCACAACCAGTAGTTCCTGTGCAACAACTTCTAGTAATACCAGGACTAATACATTCTGTCTTTATATCTGAATTCATATTTATCCTCCTTTCAAATGAAGAGTTTATATCCTCAATGACAATATATTCTATTTATATTTTTTTGTGACAAACAGTATATTAAACATATTTAAAAAAAATGTTTAATAGAATAATATGAATGTTTAAAAATAGGTGGTGAGAAATTATGACATTTTTTAAGGATGAATTTATAATTTTTAATGATAGTTCTAATAATATTTATATGTTTCAATGGCAAGATAGGTGTATAAATACCTATTTTTTTGATTTTTTAACTAAGAATATGAATAAAAAAATTATAGTAAAAAATTCTTTAAAAGAATATGATGTATCTGTAGATAAAGACAATATTGTCTATATAGTATACCAAGATATTAATTACAATTTAATTTTATTAATATTGAAAAATGATGAGATTAAAAAAATAAAACTTACTGAAGAATCAATACCATTAGTTAATAATTTAAATATTATAAATTATAATAAGACCTTACATATTATTTATTGTACAAGGGAAATAGGTAAAAAAAACATATATCAAATATATCATCATTTTTATGATGGGGTAGATTGGTATATATATAAAGTAAAGAAAATAAAAGTAGAAAGATTATTAAATCCTTTTCAGATTATAAGAGGAGATAATAGAATTTTTATAACTTATTATGATTGTATTGAAGAAGAAGATATATATTTGAAAAGTTTTGATTGCAATAAAAAAGTGTGGCAGAAAATGCACAGATTAACTAAGGGAGGAAAATTTAAATTATATTTAGATACATTAATAATTAATAATAAAATAAATTTAGTATATAGTCAGGAATATGAAGGAAATTTTATTATTAAATATGAAAGATATATTTTGGATAATGATATATTAAAGAAAGATAAAGAAGAAGCAATTTCTAATTCTGCAAATTGTTCACATCCTATTATTATTTTTTATTATGGGAAAATATGGATTATGTGGATAGAATATGATAATGTTTTAAGTAGATTTAGTGAAGATTTTGGAGATACTTGGAGTTCAATATATTTATGGAATGAATCAAAGAAGAAAAATATAATAAGATATAAATATATAAAAAATAATGAAAATAATAATAGGGTTTTAAATAATTTTTTTGGGACAGTTTATCCTAAGGTTTTTTTTATAGGGTTTGGTCCATTAAATAATGTTACTAAAATTTCATTAAAATAAAAATTTTATTTATAAATCATAAAGTTGATAGTGGCTTGAAAAATAAAATTTAGCCATAAGTAAAATATTAAACTTATGACTAAACAAAATTTATAGATTCTTTTCTTCTTCAAAAATTGCTCTAATATCATTTATATTGTGAGTTTTACTTAATGCTAACATAAGTTTAATTCGAGCTTTTTGTCCAGGCAAATTATTACCTAATATAATGCCCAATTTACGCAAATGTTTGCCTCCGCCTTCATATCCATATGTATCTAATACTCTACCAGTAGGACATCTTGATACCATGACTATTGGTATATTATTTTCTATACTTTTTTTAATTCCCGGTATCATTTCAGGGGGGATATTTCCGCGGCCTAGGGCTTCTATTATTATTCCTTTGTATTGAGAATCTACCATGAAGTTTAATAAGTCTGATTTCATTCCAGGTCCACATTTTATTAGACCAACTTTAGTTTCTATATTATTGGTTTCAATATGTTGTTTAGTTACTATTTCTCTATAAAAAAGTACTTGATCATTATCAACTATTCCTAAGGGGCCAAATTCTGGGGATTTAAAAGTATCTAAAGATAGAGCATTGGTTTTAGTAACTTCACTTGCTGCATTTACTTCGTTGTTCATTACAACTAATACACCTTTATTTTTAGATTTTTTTGATATAGCTGTACAAATAGCAGCAGCAAGATTGCTAGAACCATCATATCCTAACTCTGAACTGTTTCTCATTGCCCCAGTTATAACAATTGGTTTTTCAGATTTTATGGTTAAATCAAGAAGATAAGCTGTTTCTTCAAGAGTGTCAGTTCCATATGTAATAACTACCCCAGTTATATCATCTCTTTTAATAGTATCTTTCACAAGTTTTGATAATTTCATCATTAATGCAGGTGTAATATGGGGACTAGGGAGGTTATCAAAAGAAATAATTTCAATATCTGCAAATTTTTCTATATTTGTAACCATAGTTAGTATTTCTTTACTAGAAAGGGCTGGAATGGCAGCTTGAATTCTAGGATCAATTTTCATAGAAATAGTACCGCCAGTAAATATAATGGCAACTTTTTTATGCATAAAAAAACCTCCTTATTTTATTTATATTATTATTTTAACATATTTTTTAGAAACAAAACATAAAAAAAAGGCTCCCATTTGGGAGCCCTACATCCAATAAGGATGTCCAATAACCGTTCAAAAGGGGTATTGGGAATAGAGATCTTATTTGAGGTTACCAGGGGGATAACCACAATGCAATTATAACAAATTACGACATACTTTGCAACTGTTTTTTAAAAAAGATAAAAAAATACTTGCTTTTTCACGAAATAAGTATTTTAATTTAACAAAAGGTTAAATTCTTATATAATAGATATAAATAGAAATGTTTTATAATAATTAAAATTATAAAAGAATAGGGTGGTATGGTGATAATTTATTTAGATAATTGCTCTACAACTAAACCTAGAGATGAGGTAATAAATGAAATAAATTTTATGCTTAAAGAAAGTTATGGAAATCCATCGTCTTTGCATAGATTAGGATTTAAGTCAGAAAAGAAAATTGAAAGGTCAAGAGAAATAATTGCTAATTTTTTAAAGGTAAGAAAAGATGAAATATTTTTTACTTCTGGAGGTACTGAAAGTAATAATATTGCAATTCAAGGATTAGTAAATAAGTGTAAACAAAGAGGGAGTCACCTTATTACTACTAAAATAGAACATTCTTCAATACTTAATATTTTTAAATATTATGAAAGTCAAGGTTTTAAAGTGGACTATTTAAATGTAGATAAAGAGGGTATTATAGATTTAGAAGAATTTAATAATGCAATTAGGGGAGATACTATATTGGTATCAACTATGATTGTAAATAATGAAATTGGGACCATAGAACCAATTAATAAGATTAGAAGAATAATGGAAGAGAAAAAATCAAAAGCGTTTTTACATTTAGATGGTATCCAAGCTTTTGGGAAAGTTCCATTAGATTTATTAAAATGGCAAGTAGATACATTTTCTTTTAGTGGCCATAAAATATATGGACCAAAAGGAATTGGTGGTTTATATGTTAGAAAAGGAATAAATATTGCTCCTTTAGTTTATGGAGGAGGACAAGAAAAAGGTTTAAGATCAGGTACAGAAAATACACCAGGTATTGTTGGTATGGGAAAGGCAGTTGAAATTATAGAAAATAAATTTAAAGATGAAAGTGAATATGTATATAATTTAAAAACTTATTTTATGAATAAGATATTCAATGAAATTGATAATATAAAGGTTAATACTCCATCAGGTGAAAAAGCCTCTCCTTATGTACTTAATATATCTTTTTTAGGTGTAAAGGGTGAAGTATTACTGCATTATTTAGAAGATAAGGGTATATATGTATCTACAGCTTCTGCTTGTTCATCAAATACTAAAGATACAAGTCATGTTCTTAAGGCAATAGGATTAAATGATAGTGAAATAGACGGTACCATTAGATTTTGTTTTTCTTATGAAAATACTTATGAGGAATTGGATTATACTGTAGAAGTATTGAAAAAATCTGTAGAAGAAATAAGGAAAGTGACTATGAGGTGATGATAATATGGAGAAAGTTATAAGTGTAAGTGTGGGCGAATTAGCACTCAAAGGTTTAAATAGAAAATATTTTGAGGATACTCTAATAAGGCAAATAAAAAATATCACAGTAGATTTAGGTGCTCCTTATATTTATAAAGGGCAAGGGAAAATTTATATAGAAGGAGAAGAAAAATATTTTGATCAAATAATAAATAGAGTAAGAAAAATTTTTGGAATAGTTTATATTAGCCCATGTATAAGGGTAGAAAAAAGTATGGATAATATAATCAAGGGATCTATAGAAGCTTTTAAAGAAATTTTAGAAAAAAAGGA
This sequence comes from uncultured Clostridia bacterium, assembly GCA_964447805.1. Classification (GTDB taxonomy): domain Bacteria; phylum Bacillota; class Clostridia; order Tissierellales; family DATGTQ01; genus CAYUTQ01. Next base: position 43,970 of record CAYUTQ010000012.1, on the reverse strand, counting down.
TTTTGGTACTTTCAAAGTAATAACTAATAGGGTGGATAAAAATTTTTCTATTAAGTCACCAGAAGTTTCTAGCAAAATAGGGGCAATTATACTTAAAAATTTTGAAAAAATAAGAGTAGATGTGCATAACCCTGATGTTTGTTTATATATTGATATAAAAGATAAATGCTATATTTATACCCAAAGATTTAAGGGATATGGAGGTTTACCTGTAGGTACAAATGGAGAAGGATTATTATTGCTATCTGGGGGTATAGATAGTCCAGTTGCAGGTTTTTTAATGGCTAAAAGAGGGGTGAAAATAAATGCAATACACTATCATAGTTATCCCTTTACTAGTGAAAGAGCTGAAGAAAAAGTGAAGACATTGGCTAAGATTTTATCAATATATACAGGGGAAATAAATTTTTACAGTGTAAATATATTACAAATTCAAAAAGCAATAAATAAAAAATGTCCACCAGAAGAGATGACTATTTTATCTAGGAGATTTATGATGAGAATTGCTGAAAAAGTTGCAATTGATAATAATATTAATGCTTTAATTACTGGGGAGAGTTTAGGACAGGTGGCAAGTCAAACTATTCATGGGATAGGTGTAATAAATGCAGCAGTAAGCTTACCAATATTAAGACCTTTAATAGGATTGGATAAAGTAGAAATAATTGATATGGCAAGAGATATAGAAACATATGAAACTTCTATTCTACCTTATGACGATTGTTGTACTTTGTTTTTACCTAAGCATCCTGTTACAAGACCTAAAATAGATAATATTGAAAAATCTGAAGAAAAACTTGAAATTGAAAAGCTTATACAAGAAGCAATAAATACAATGAAAGTAATAAGAGTTAAGTATTAATTGAAATTAGTCGATATATAATAATAAAATATTAAGTTAATAAAATTATTTTTTATTGACATTGATGTCAGTTATGTTAATATTGTATAAAGACAGGATAGTAAAAGAAGTAAAGGGGGTGAATATAGGAGGTTGCCAAAAGTGGTTGATTATGATAGAAGAAGGGAAGAGATTGCTGAAAAAGCTAAAGAAGTTTTTGCTAAAAGGGGATACCGTAGAACAAAATTAGCCGATATTTCTGAAAAGTGTGGTATGGCTAGAACAACTTTGTATCAATATTTTAGAAATAAGGAAGAAATTTTTTATTATACTGCTATAGACGCTTTTGAAGAAATAGAGGCGGAAGTTAAAGTTATTGTAGAAGATGACAGTTTGAGTTTTATTGAAAAATTAAAAAAATTAACTTTTGAGTTAGCTAATGAATGTGAATATAGTTATATATTCATATTATTAGTAGAAGTATGGGTTATATTAAATAAGGAAAATAGTGAATTTGTAGAAAAAATAAATATTTATGTTGAAGATTTAAAAGATACTATTAATAAAATAATTATTGATGGAATAAAGGCAAAAGAGCTAAAACCAGTTGATAGTAAAAGTATGGCAGATACTTTATTTGCATTTATTCAAACATCTATAATACAGCCGTCTTCCTATGATAACATAAGTATACAAAACAGAATATCTTCTATCAATATATTAATTGATGGATTGAAGGCTTAATATAGGAAATATAGGAGGGATTATAATGGCAGGTGTAAAACAACTCGTTAGTACTGCTTTAATGAATGAAGGTTTAAAGTATATTGAAAAAAATCCAATGGAAAACATGCCTAAACTTTTAGATTGGGCTGAAAAGATAGTTACAAGAGAAAACCACAAAAAATATCTACAAAATTTTAGGGAAATAGTAGCAGATCCAGATAACAATTGGTATAAATTAATGGAAAGATATTTTGATGAATTATCACCAAATACAAGAAAGAAATTTTTAATAAATTATATGGTGAATTCTGGTATAGTGGGTATACCTATGCAAGACAAGGCAGAAAAAAAATATGACTGCAATGTTCCATGGGCAATACTCATGGATCCAACAAGTGCTTGTAACCTTAAATGTACTGGATGTTGGGCAGCAGAATATGATAAAACAGATTCATTGAGTTATGAAACTTTGGACAGAATTATTAGAGAAGGAAAAGATTTAGGAATATTTATGTATATTTTCTCTGGTGGCGAACCATTGGTTAGAAAAGATGATTTAATAAGTTTGGCTGAAAAACATAGTGATTGTTCTTTCTTATCTTTTACAAATGCTACTTTAGTAGATGAAGCATTTGCTAAAAAGTTAGGAGAACTTGGAAACTTTGGTTTGGCTATAAGTGTAGAAGGTTTTGAAGAAGCAACAGATATGAGAAGAGGGGAAGGAACATTTGGTAAAGTAATGGAAGCTATGAAACTTCTTAAAAAAGAAGGAGTAGTATTTGGATTTTCAACTTGTTATCATAAATATAATACTGATGTTGTTGGTTCAGAAGAATATATAGATTTAATGATTGATATGGGTTGTATGTTTGGGTGGTATTTTACTTATATTCCTATAGGTAAAGATGCTGTTATGGATTTAATAGCAACTCCAGAACAGAGAGAATTTATGTATCATGAGCTTAGAAAGTTTAGGAAGAATAAACCAATATTTACAATAGATTTTTGGAATGATGGTGAATATGTAAATGGCTGTATAGCTGGAGGCAGAAATTATTTACACATTAATGCAAATGGAGATGTAGAGCCATGTGCATTTATTCACTATTCAAATGTTAATATTAAAGATGTAAGTTTGGTAGAAGCTTTACAATCACCATTATTAAGACAATATAAAGAACATCAACCATTTAATGAGAATCATTTAAGACCATGTCCATTACTAGATAACCCAGAAAAATTAAAAGAGATGGTAGATAAATCAGGGGCTTATTCTACTCAGCCAATAGATAAGGAAGATGTAAATGATTTAACATCTAAAACAGAAGGGGCAGCTAAGAATTGGGCACCAACAGCTGATAAATTGTGGGAAAAACATTTAAATAAGAAATCAAAAGAAGCTGGAGATTGTAAATAGTGTAATTTAAAATAAAAATAAGCTGGATTATCCAGCTTATTTTTATTTTTAAAATATTGTATGTAAAAAGAGAAATACAGTATTTGTATTGCTATGAAAAAAGTGATATATAATATATATGTTAGATAATAAAAAAAGAGTATGTAGGATGAGGAGGGAAAACATGAGAAGAATAATATCTATTATAATGGTTGTTTTATTTATTTTAACAGGTTGTAGTGCCAAAAGAGATATAGATGTTGAAGATAAGCCTGTAGTATATACTAGCTTTTATCCTTTATATTATTTAGCAAATGAAATTGGTATGGATAAAATAGATTTAAGAATAATAGTGCCAAATGGGGTAGAACCTCACGATTATGAATTAACTATGAAACAAATTGAAAATATTAATCAATCAGATTTATTTATTTTTGTTGGAGCTGGTATGGAAGAGTGGTTGGATAAATTGTTGGGTACAATAGATAAAGATAAAATAACTTTGGTAAATGGTAGTGAATCAGTAGATTTGATTAATGTAAAAAACACTCCTGATCCTCATATATGGTTAGACCCTATGAATATGGATAAAATAGGTGAAGCAATAAAAAATGCTTTAATTGAGTTAGATGAGAAAAATAAAAGTTATTATGAAAAAAATTATTTATCTCTATCAAAAAAACTCAAAGAACTTGATAATGCATATATGGAAGGTCTAAAGGAGAAGGATAAGGATGTAATATTAGTATCACATAATGCTTTTTCGTATTTGGCTAATAGATATAATTTTAAACAAATTTCTGTTGCAGGTATTACTCCAAATGAGGAGCCTAGTCCTAAAACTATAGCAAAATTAATTGATATAGCTAAGGAAAAAAATATAGAATATATTTTTTTAGAAACTTTAGCAAGTCCTAAAACAGTTGATATAATTGCAGAAGAGGCTAAATTAAAAACATTAGTATTAAATCCTTTGGAAGGACTAACAGAAGAAGAACAAAAAAATGGTGATGATTATATATCGATTATGGAAAAAAATTTAGTTAATTTAAGGAAAGCTTTGGTGGATTGAAATGAGGGAAAAAATAGTTGAAGTCAATGATGTATCTTTTAGTTATGGAGATAATGTAGTTTTAGATAGAGTAAATCTTTTTGTAGAAAAGGGAGATTTTGTAGGTATAGTAGGGCCTAATGGATCTGCTAAAACTACTTTGCTAAAACTTATGTTAGGACTTTTAGATCCTAAAGAAGGAAGTATAAAACTATTTGGAAAAGATATAAAACAATTTAAAGATTTTAAAAAAATAGGGTATGTATCTCAAGACGTACGAGAATTTAATAAAAAATTTCCAGCAACAGTAGAGGAGATAGTTGGGATTAATCTTTATTCTAATTTAAGATTTTTTAAAACTATGGATGAATTAGGAAAAGAAAAAATACAAAGGGCTTTGTCTATAGTAGGTATGGAAGAATATAATAACAGGTTAATAGGGAATTTGTCTGGTGGGCAAAAACAAAGAGTTTTTATAGCTAGAGCTCTTGTAAATGATCCAAAAGTAATTTTTATGGATGAACCTTTGATAGGTGTAGATCTTGAATCTCAAAATATTTTTTATAATTTAATGGAGAATTTAAATAAAAATTATAATATAACTTTAATTATGGTTTCTCATGATATTGGTGTGATTTCTACAAAAGTTAACAAATTATTTTGTTTAGGGAAGGGTAAGGTATATACTCATAATATAGATGAAAAGTTTGATATAAAAAAGTTTAAAAATGTCTATGGAGAAAGTATGAATATATTATTTCATGAACATTAGGTGATGAAAATGTTAAATATTTTGTCTTATGATTTTTTTCAACGTTCTATAATAATAGGTATTATTATAGCTATAATAGCACCTACTATTGGAATGTTTCTTGTTTTAAGAAGGCAGTCAGCTATTGGAGATACATTGTCTCATGTGGCTTTGGCTGGAGTAACATTGGGATTATTATTAGATGTATATCCTATATATACAACTATAGTTTTTGCTATATTAGCTGCTTTAGGAATTGAAAAGTTAAGAAAGATTTATGGAGGTTATTCTGAACTTTCTCTAACTATTGTTTTATCAGCTGGGATTGGTTTAGCATCTATTTTTATTAGCTTAGGAAATACTATTGGTATTTTTTCATATTTATTTGGGAGTTTGGCTTTAGTTACAAATAAAGATATTTTTGTTGTTTTAATTTTAGGTATATTTGTTATTTTGTCAATTATATATCTTTATAAAGATTTATTTTATATAACTTTTGATGAAGAAAGTGCTAAATTAGCAGGGGTACCAGTTGATAAGGTAAATATATATTTTTCTATATTAGTAGCCATAACTATTGCTATTTCAATTAGAACAGTAGGAGTATTATTAATATCTTCTTTAATGATACTTCCTGTGGCTATAAGTTTACTCATACCAGCAAGTTTTAAAAAGACTTTGATAAATGCAAATATTTTTGGAATTATTTCTGTACTTATAGGTCTTATTTTATCTTTTTATCTTGATTTAGCTCCTGGAGGTACAATTGTACTTACTGCTGTTTTAATATTGATAATTACATTACTTATTAAAAGGATTAAGAGATAATGGGTTATATTTAATATAGCCCATTATTTTTATGTGTAAAAATGAAATTAAATTCTATAAATTACTATAGAGTAAATTTGAATATAATTATTTAAAAACTGTTGACTTTTATATATATTTCTTATTATAATAAGTTTGTTATTTTAATTGTTTAGTAATGATAAACTATTAGTTTAATATATAAGCAATTTAAGAGGAGGATAATAGTGGAAATTGGTGGGAAGATAAAAAGACTTAGAGTTAAAAATTCTTTAACTCAAGAGGAATTAGCAGAGAGATGCGAGTTGACAAAGGGTTTTATATCGCAAGTAGAGAGAGATTTAACATCTCCATCTATTGCTACATTAGTAGATATATTAGATGGACTGGGTACAAATTTGAAAGATTTTTTTAATGATGATATAGAAAAAGAACAAGTTGTATTTTCAAAAGATGATGTTTTTGAAACAGAAAATGAAGAATATAAATATATTTTAAAATGGATAGTACCTAATGCACAAAAAAATATTATGGAACCTATACTTATAGAATTAGAACCAGATGGAAGGTCCAAAGAGGATGTTCCCCATGATGGAGAAGAATTTGGATATGTAATTTCAGGAAATATATATTTATATATAGGTGGTGAAAAGTATAAAGTAAGAAAAGGTGAAAGTTTTTATTTTAAAGCAAATGCAAATCATTATATTATAAATTCAGGTAAAACAGTAGCAAAAATTTTATGGGTAAACTCACCACCAAATTTTTAATTGTTAGGAGGAATTATGATGCAGAAAAACTGTATTATAGATTTAGTAAACATATCGAAAAAATATAATGAAATGGAAGTATTAAAAAATATTAATTTATATGTAAGAAGAAATGAATTTATGACCCTTTTAGGTCCTAGTGGTTGTGGTAAAACAACTACTTTAAGGATTATTGGAGGTTTTGAGGAGCCTACTTCAGGGGAAGTAATATTTGAAGGCAATAATATAACTAAAATACCACCTTATCAAAGGCAAATAAATACGGTTTTTCAAAAGTATGCACTTTTCCCTCATTTAAATGTATTTGAGAATATATCTTTTGGATTAAAAATAAAAAAAATGCCTAAGAAAGAAATAGAAAAAAGAGTTAATAGAATGTTAAAACTAGTTAATTTAGAAAATTATCAAAAACGTTCTATTGATTCTTTGAGTGGAGGGCAACAACAAAGAGTGGCAATAGCTAGGGCATTAATTAATGAACCTAAAGTATTGCTATTGGATGAACCATTAGGTGCTTTAGATTTAAAACTTAGAAAAGATATGCAAATGGAACTTAAAAATATGCAAAAAAGTTTAGGTATTACATTTATATTTGTCACTCATGATCAAGAAGAAGCCTTAACAATGTCGGATACTGTAGTAGTAATGGATAAAGGTGAAATACAGCAAATTGGTACACCTGTTGATATTTACAATGAACCTAAAAATGCTTTTGTGGCAAAATTTATAGGGGAGAGTAATATTATTGATGGTATAATGCGTAAGGATTTTGTTGTAGAGATGGAAGAGAAAACATTTAAATGTGTAGATAAAGGTTTTAAAAAGAATGAAAATGTAGATGTAGTAATTAGGCCCGAAGATTTAATTATAACAGATCCAGAAAAAGGGAAAACAACTGGAAAAGTTATTTCTGTAACATTTAAAGGAGTTCATTATGAAATGTTAGTGGAAAGTGAGAGTTTTGTGTGGAAAGTGCATAGCACTGATATGGTTCCAATTGATACTGTTGTTGGCCTTTTAGTAATTCCTGAAAATATCCATGTTATGAAGAAGGTGAGTTAGATGAAATTAAAAAGAGTAGCTTATCCTTATATAGTTTGGATGATAATTTTTATAGTAGTACCTTTATTGTTAATTTTATTATTTGGTTTTACTAAAGGGGAAACTCTTAATTTAAAAGATTTACATTTTACTTTAAATAACTTTAAAAGATTTATGCATCCTATATATTTAAAAGTTTTAGGTAAATCTATTGTTTTGGCTTTACAATCTACTGCTATATGTTTTTTACTTGGATATCCGATAGCAATGATAATTTCTAGAGAACCTATTAAAAAAAGGAATATAATGATACTTCTTTTTATTGTACCAATGTGGATGAATTTTTTGCTTAGAACTTATGCATGGATGACTCTCCTTGGTAGAAATGGGATAGTAAATATTATTATAAAGAGTTTAGGGTTAAAACCTTTGAAATTAATTTATACTGATGGTGCAATATTATTGGGGATGGTTTATAATTTTTTACCCTTTATGGTATTACCTATATATACAGTATTGATTAAAATTGATAAAAGCCTTATAGAGGCTGCTGAAGATTTGGGAGCTAGTAAATTAGAAGTGTTCTTTAGAGTTGTATTACCTTTAAGTATACCAGGAATAATATCAGGTTTTACAATGGTATTTATGCCAGCAGTAAGTACTTTTGTTATTTCTAGTCTTTTAGGTGGAGGAAAGCGTATGCTTATTGGAAATTTAATTGAGCAACAATTTTTATGGTCAGGAGATTGGCATTTTGGTTCAGCAATTTCTATAATAATGATGTTTTTTATATTAATATCTATGGCTATTACTTCTAAGTTTGATAATGATAAAGAAAGGGGGAGCTTATGGTGAGTAAATTTTTGAAGAAATTTTATGCTAGTTTAATTTTTGTTTTTCTATATGCTCCCATTATTGTTCTTATGATATTTTCTTTTAATAGTTCTAAAACTAGGGGTGTTTGGACTGGATTTACTTTTAAATGGTATGTAGAGTTATTTAAAAATGAGGAAGTTCTTGTGGCATTATATTACACTATATTAGTTGCAGTACTATCTTCTATAATTGCAACAATTATAGGAACTATTGCAGCGATAGGTATTTATGATATGAATTTGTTGGGAAGAAAGATAGTTTTGAATTTAAATTATTTACCTGTATTAAATCCAGATATTGTTACTGCTGTTTCTTTAATGACTTTATTTAGATTTGCAAATATAGAATTTGGTTTTATGACTATGTTATTATCTCACATAACATTTAATATACCATATGTAATATTGTCTGTATTACCAAAATTAAAACAGTTAAATAAACATTTAGCAGAGGCTGCCATGGATTTAGGTGCTACACCTTCTTATGCATTGAGAAAAGTGATTATACCTCAAATAATGCCTGGTATAGTAACTGGAGCTTTGATTGCTTTTACTCTTTCTATTGATGATTTCGTTATTAGTTTTTTTACTACAGGAGCACAGGTGACAAATTTAAGTATTACTGTATATTCAATGGCTAGAAGAGGTATTAACCCAGTTATAAATGCTTTATCTACTCTTATGTTTTTAGTTGTTTTAATACTTCTTGTAATTATAAATAAAAGAGTAGATAGAGATTTAGGAGAAGAAGGTGATATTGTATGAAAAAATTAGGTATAATTTTAATTTTATTTATATTAATTATAGGACTTTCAGGATGTGAAGATAATAGAAAAGTTATTACTGTATATAATTGGGGGGAATACATTGATCCTACAGTAATAAAGGATTTTGAAAGAGAGTATAACATTAAGGTTCATTATAGTACTTTTGCTACTAATGAAGATATGTATGTAAAATTAAAATCTGGAGGTTCACATTATGATGTTGCATTTCCTTCAGATTATATGATTGAAAGAATGATACGAGAGGATATGCTTTATAAATTAGATAAAAATAATATTCCAAATTTGAAACATATAGATGAGAGATTTATTAATTTATCTTTTGATCCCAATAATGAGTATTCTGTACCGTATATGTGGGGGACAGTAGGTATATTATATAATAAAAAAAAGGTAAAGGAAGATGTTAATAGTTGGGATATCCTTTGGAATAAAAATTATAAAGATGAAATAATTATGTTAAATAGTCAAAGAGATTCTATTGCTGTTGCACTTAAAAGATTAGGCTATTCTATGAATAGTAGAAATATGGAAGAATTAGAGAAAGCAAAAGATGAATTAATTAAACAAAAACCGTTAGTATATACTTATGTTGTAGATGAGGTAAAAGATTTGATGATAGCAGAAGAAGCAGCTTTAGCTGTAGTTTGGTCAGGGGATGCTACTGCTAGTATTATGGAGAATAGCAATTTAGAATATGTAATTCCCAAAGAAGGTTCTAATATTTGGTTTGATAATATAGTGATACCAAAAACCAGTAGGAATAAAAAAGAGGCAGAGATGTTTATAGATTTTTTATGTAGACCAGAAATTGCTATAAGAAATACAACTTATATTGGTTATTCTACTGCAAATAAAACAGCAAAGAAAGATTTACCAGAGGAAATTAGGAATAGCAAGGTAGCATATCCAAGTGATGAGGATATTAAAAAATGCGAAATATTTAAGGATCCTTTAGATTTTATAGTTCAATATGATGAAATTTGGACAGAAATAAAGGCAAAATATTAATCACTCCATTGTTTTGTGTACTATAACAATATTAGGGTAAATATTTAAATATAAAACTTATTAGGGAGTGAGAATATGAGTATAGAAAAAGTTGATTATTTAATTATTGGTAATGGTATTACTGGTTTATCTGCTGCAAAAGCAATAAGAAATTATGATAAAGATGGAAGTATCACAATGGTTTCAAAAGAACCTTATTATACTTATTATAGGGTAAAATTAACGGAATATTTATCTAAAACTTTTATTAATAATGAGGAACTTTTAGTTAACAATGAGGAATGGTATAGAGAAAATCAAATAAATGTAATATTGAATAAAATTGTAGAAAAGATAGATTTTGAAAACAATGTAATTAAACTAGATGATGGAATATTAATAAGTTATAAGAAACTTTTGTTGGCTACAGGAAGTAGACCTTTTATTCCTCCAATAGCAGGTAAATTTAAGAAAGGTGTTTTTGCTTTAAGAACTTTAAATGATTTAAAGTATATTCGAAATTATTTTTCAAAATGTGAAAAGATTACGGTTATAGGAGGAGGACTTTTAGGTATAGAAGCTGCTTGGTCTATAAAACAATTAAATAAAGAAGTAAACATTATTCAACATTCATCTCATTTACTCAATAAACAATTGGATGGGGAAATTTCAAGTAAATTAGAGAAAAAGTTAAGAAATTTAGGATTTAATATATATTTAGATTCTTCAGCTGAAGAAATACTTGGAGAAAATAAAGTGAGTGGAATTAAACTTTCAAGTGGTAAAATTATTGAAACTGATGCAGTATTAGTATCATCTGGAGTACGTTCTAATTTAGATTTGGTTATAAACACAGATATTGAATATAATAGAGGGATAAATGTTGATAAGTATTTAAGAACAAATATACCTAATGTATATGCAGCTGGTGATGTGGCAGAAGTAGAAGGTGTAGTGCTTGGATTGTGGACAGCAGGGAATCAACAAGGAAAAATTGTAGGTTCAAATATGGTAGGAGATATGAAGGAATATATTTCTCCTAAGCCTTATACTAAATTAGAAATTGGAGATATTAAAATATTTTCAGCAGGTAATGTGAAAAAACATAAAAACATTTATGAATATAAGAAAGATGAAAATATTCATCATAAATTATTTACAATAGATGGGAAAATTGTTGGTGGAATACTTTTTGGAGAAATTAAAGAAATGTTTAAATTAAGAAAAGCAATATTAGAAAATGAATATATAGAAAATTATTTAAAAGAGACTGATATTAAATTTAAAAAAATAAATTGATTTATGAGTAAGTTATTATAATACTCCATAATTTATAAAAATTCGTTTCAAAAATAGAGGAATATATGCTTATATTGTAGAATTAATAATTTAATGCCGAATGCTTAGAAGTTATGGGGGGATAAAGAATGGAAATATATTTTTTAGGGGCTGCAAAGATAGTTACAGGTTCGAATATTTTAATAAAAACAAATAAATATAATATTTTGTTGGATTGTGGAATGTTTCAAGGAAGTGAGGAGTTAGAAAGTTTAAACTATGAGAAGTTTTCTTATAATTCTGCAGAAATAGATTATTTGATATTGAGTCATGCCCATATAGATCATAGTGGTAGAATACCTAAGTTGGTAAAAGAAGGGTTTAAGGGGAAAATATTAACTACTAAAGCAACTTATGATTTATGTAAGATAATGCTTGTCGATAGTGCTAATATACAACAAGCAGATGTCGAATGGGAAAACAGGAAGAGACGTAGGACAGGGAAAAAGGAAGTTTCACCATTATATACAGTAGATGATGCAGAACTAAGTTTAAAATATTTTGAACAATATTTATATGATCAAAAAATTGAGGTAAATGATGATATTATAGTGAGATTTAGAGATGCAGGTCATATGTTAGGATCAGCAATAATAGAATTGTGGATTAAAGAAAAGGATGAATTTGTAAAGATTGTGTATTCTGGAGATTTGGGTATGCCCAATAGACCTATTATAAACAATCCAGCATATATAGAAGAGGCAGATTATTTGATTATTGAATCGACTTATGGAGATCGAATTCATGAAGATGTTAAAGAAAGTACAAAAAGACTTATTGAAACAATAAATAAAACTGTTTCAGAAGGTGGTACAGTTATTATTCCTTCTTTTGCAGTAGGACGGACTCAGGAAATTATTTATGAATTAAATAATTATTATGAATATAATAAAAATATTGAGCAGCACATGAGAATTCCAGTTTATGTAGATAGTCCTATGGCTGTTTCTGCAACTAAGGCTTATAAAGATAACTCTAATTTTTTTAATAAAGAAACAAAAAATTTAATTTTAAAAGGAGATAATCCTTTTCAATTTGAAAATTTAAATTATGTGAAAAGTCAAGAAGAATCCATGAGATTAAATCATTATACATTCCCTAAAGTAATTATATCTTCTAGTGGAATGTGTACGGCTGGACGAGTAAGACATCATCTTAAACATAATTTATGGCAGGGCAGAAATAGTGTAATATTTGTTGGATATCAAGCTCAAGGTACTTTGGGACGTTTGTTATTAGATGGAAGGAATAAAGTAAAAGTCCTCGGGGAAGAAATATTAGTCGAGGCAAATATATATGATTTAGAAGGATTTTCAGGGCATGCTGATCAAGATGTTTTGCTAAAATGGGTAGAAAATTTTAAATCAAAGCCTAAAAAAATATTTATAGTTCATGGAGAAGAACAAGCTACAGCTACTTTAGCTCAATTAATTAAAGAAAAGTTTGATATTGATACAATAATACCTAACCTTGGAGATGGATATGAAATTAAAAAGAAAATTTCACAAAGAGAATCAGGTAAAGTTTTAGAACCTATTATTTTAAAGGAAGATATTAAAAAAGAATTAGGAGAAGTTTATACTCAATTTGAATCTTTGGTATATAGAACTGATGAATTAATAGATCCTGAGTTTTTAGAAGACGAGTACAATTTGTTAAAGAATAAACTATTAGAGTTACAACAAAAATTAATGGACATTAATATGATGTTAGGTAAGTAGAGAAGGTGAATTCATGAATGATAAAGGTTCTGAGAAAAAATTAAATGCATTTAAACGAGGTTTAAAAAAAGCTATATCGGGTATGGAAACAATTTTAGCATTTATTATACTAATAACAGTCATATTAAGTGCAAAGGATATAATAGGTTTGATATATAAAATAGTTACTACTAGTGCAATGGAATCTTATAATATTTTGCAAAGCTTTCTTTCTCATATTCTTTTACTTGTAGTAGGATTAGAGTTGGCTATTACACTTCTAAATCATACTCCAAGGAGCATTTTAGAAGTGATGCTCTATGCTATAGCTAGAAAGATGCTTATTAGTAGTACTAGTTTATTAGATATTTTAATAGGCACAATTTCTTTAGGATTATTATTTACTATTGATAAATTTTTGCTTGTTGATAGTAAGGAATAAAAAACACACTAATTATGAGAGGAGCATATAGATGAAATACATAATAAATAATTCAAATGATCCACACTATAATTTAGCATTTGAGGAATATATTTTCAAAGGACTTGATAAAAATGAAGAATATGTATTACTATGGATAAATGAACCTTCCATAATTGTAGGTAAGAATCAAAATACTATAGAAGAGATAAATATGGATTTTGTAAAGAAAAATGATATTAATGTAGTAAGAAGGATAACAGGTGGGGGAGCAGTATATCATGATTTGGGTAATTTAAATTTTTCTATTATAACTAAATCTGATAAAAAGGCTAGAATAGATTTTAAAAAATATAATATACCAGTAATTAAAGCTTTAAATAAATTTGGTATAAAATGCGAGCTGTCAGGAAGAAACGATCTTACAATAGATGGGAAAAAATTTTCAGGAATTGCACAAAGTTTGTGGAAGGGAAGAGTTTTGAATCATGGTACTCTTTTATTTAACTCAAAGTTAGATGTATTGTCAAAAGCATTAAAAGTGAAAAAAGATAAAATTGAATCAAAAGGAGTAAAATCTGTGAAAAGTAGAGTAACAAATATAAAGCCTCATTTAAAAGAGGATATAGATATTTTAACTTTCAGAGATACTCTTCTTAAATATATATTTGAAATGGAGAACAAACCAATAGAAATTTATGAATTAACCGATAAAGAAAAAAGTGATATTCAAAAATTAGTAGATAAGAAATATGGTACTTGGGAGTGGAATTTTGGAGAGTCTCCTGAATTTAATTATAGTAATTATAGAAGATTTCCAGCAGGAAGTATTGATATACGTCTTCACGTAGTTGAAGGAAAGATAAAGAATTGTAAAATTTATGGAGATTTTTTTGGTGCTGAAAATGTAGAAGAATTAGAAAAAATATTAATTGATGTAAGATATGATAGTAATGAAGTTGAGAAAGCCTTAGAAGGTATTGATATAGAAGAATATTTTGGAAATATTTCAAAAGATGAATTTTTAGCGTGTATTTTTGAATAAATAAAGATATAATTTGGATGTGATATTTTGAAAATAGTATGTCTAGGTGATAGTTTAACTTTTGGATATAAAATGAAAAGAAAAGATACTTGGCCAGAAATTTTAGGTAGAAAAATTGGTGTTGATGTTGTTAATAAAGGAATAAATGGAGATACGACAACAGGTTTTTTGTCTAGATTTGAAAAAGATGTGATTGATGAAAATCCCTCTCATGTAGTAATTATGGGAGGGGTTAATGATTTATTTTGGGAAGTTCCATTATCAGTAATTAAATCTAATATAGCTGCATTAGTTTTTCAAGCATATCATTATCGTATTAAACCATTGTTAGGAATTCCTATACCTATAATACCTAGAGAAGCAACAAAATATTATAATTGTAATATTTTTAAAAATGTCAACAAACAACTTAAACAGTATAGAGAATGGCTATTAAATTTTACTTCTTTTGCTAGGTATACTAAATGTATATGTTTAGATATATATGATATTTTTTATGATCCAATGAAAGATGAGGGAAGAAAGAAACTCTACATAGATGGTCTTCATCCCACTATTGAAGGTAATGAAAAAATTGCTCAGTATATAATTTCTAAAATTTAAAGTATAATATTTTTATATTATTATTGGAAATAGGATGAAATGAAAGGTGGTGAATGCCTGATTTGTAGTAAAAAATCAGGTAGAATTATGGCAAAACAATTTAAAAAAATTTTAGTTGCAAATAGAGGAGAAATTGCTATACGAATATTTAGGGCTTGTAGTGAGCTGGGAATAAGGAGTGTAGCTATATATTCGGATGAAGATAAGAATGCTCTTTTTAGAACAAAAGCTGATGAATCGTATCTAATAGGAAAGAATAAAAGTCCTATAGAAGCATATTTAAATATTGATGAAATAGTTAATCTTGCATTAAATAAGGGAGTAGATGCAATTCATCCTGGTTATGGATTTTTATCTGAAAATCCAGAGTTTGCAAGAAAATGTGAGGAAGTAGGTATTGAATTTATAGGACCTAATCGTAGAGTAATGGAAAAATTAGGTGATAAAATACAATCAAAATTAGTAGCAAATAGTGTTGGTGTACCTACTATTCCTGGGGTAGACAAGGCAGTAACATCTGAAGAGGAAGTTATTGATTTTGCTAATTATTGTGGCTATCCTGTTATTTTAAAGGCTGCTGCTGGTGGTGGTGGCAGAGGTATGAGAGTAGTGAAAAATGAAAAAGATTTATTAAATGAATATTACAGTGCTAAAAACGAAGCTCAAAAAGCTTTTGGTATAGATGATATTTTTATAGAAAAATATTTAGAAAAACCAAAACATATAGAGGTTCAAATATTAGGAGATAAATATGGAAACATTGTTCATCTTTACGAAAGAGATTGTTCAATTCAAAGGAGGCATCAAAAGGTAGTAGAATATACTCCTGCATTTTCTATTACAGAAGAGAAAAGAAAAGAAATATTAAATGATGCAATTAAAATAGTAAAAGCTGTTAATTATAGTAGTGTAGGAACTGTTGAGTTTTTATTAGATAAATATGGGAACCATTATTTTATTGAAGTAAATCCAAGACTTCAAGTGGAGCACACAGTTACTGAAATGGTTACAGGAATAGATATAGTTCAAAGTCAAATTTTAGTAGCAGAAGGTTATAGATTGGATTCAAAAGAATTAGATATAAAAAGTCAAAATGATATAAAAACTAGAGGTTATGCTATTCAATGTAGAGTGACTACAGAAGATCCATTAAATAACTTTGCACCAGATACAGGAACTATAGATATATATAGAACAGGTTCTGGATTTGGTATAAGGCTTGATGGAGGTAGTGGATTTACTGGAGCCAATATAAGTCCTTATTATGATAGCCTTTTAGTAAAAGTAACAGCTTGGTCTAGGACCTTTGAAGATGCTATCAGGAAGGCTAGTAGAGCATTGAAAGAACAAAAAATAAGAGGGGTAAAGACAAATATACCCTTTTTAATCAATGTTTTAAATCATGAAGATTTTGTAAAAGGAAAATGTCATACTGGATTTATTGCAGACAATCCAGAGTTGTTTGATATTCGTACTAAAACAGATATAGAGCTTAGAGTACTAACATATTTAGGTGAAAAAATTGTAAATGAAACAAAAGGCAATAAGCCAGATTTTGATATTCCTAAAGTTCCAGAAGTTAAAAGACCAGAAAAATTATATGGAACTAAGCAAATATTAGATGAAAAGGGTCCTGAAGGTCTTGTGAAATGGATAAATAATAGGGAAAATTTATTGTTAACAGATACGACAATGAGAGATGCTCACCAATCATTGATGGCTACTAGGATGAGGACTATAGATATGTTGAGAATAGCAGAAGCTACATCAGCATTGGGCAAGGATTTGTTTTCATTAGAAATGTGGGGAGGAGCTACTTTTGATGTAGCTTATAGATTTTTGAGAGAGTCTCCATGGGAAAGGCTGGAGTTGTTAAGGAAAGAAATACCTAATATATTATTTCAAATGTTAATAAGGGGAGCTAATGCTGTTGGTTATAAAAATTATCCAGATAATGTTATTAGGGAATTTGTAAGAGAATCTGCTGAAAGTGGAATAGATGTATTTAGGATATTTGATTCATTGAATTGGATAAAGGGAATGGAAGTAGCTATAGATGAGGTATTGAAAGCAGGAAAGGTAGCAGAAGCTTGTATTTGTTATACTGGAGATATTTTAGATGACAATAGAGATAAATATACTTTAGATTATTATGTAAAAACTGCAAAAGAAATTGAAAAGACAGGAGCTCATATATTAGGAATAAAAGATATGTCTTCTCTTTTGAAACCTCAAGCTGCTTATAAATTAATAAAGGCATTGAAAAATGAAATAAGTATTCCAATACATCTTCATACTCATGATACTAGTGGAAATGGTATAGCAACAATATTAATGGCTAGTATGGCTGGTGTAGATATAGTAGATACGGCTTTTAATAGTATGGCAGGGTTGACAAGTCAGCCAGCATTAAATTCTGTAGTTGCAGCATTAGAATATACGGACAGAAGTACAGGGTTGAATTTAGAAGATTTACAAAAAATATCTGATTATTGGGCAACTATAAGACCGATATATAGTCAATTTGAATCAGAATTAAAATCTGGAACTACAGAAATATATAAATATGAAATTCCAGGAGGACAATATTCAAATCTTAAACCACAAGTTGAAAGTTTTGGGTTGAGTCATAGGTTTGAAGATGTAAAAGAAATGTATAAGACAGTAAATGAAATGCTTGGAGATATAGTGAAAGTAACTCCTTCTTCTAAGGTAGTAGGAGATTTGGCTATATTTATGGTTCAAAATGATTTAACTCCTGAAAATATATATGAAAAAGGTAAGAATATGGCTTTTCCAGATTCAGTAGTTTCATATTTTAAAGGAATGATGGGGCAGCCTATGGGAGGTTTTCCTGAAAAACTTCAAAAGTTAGTACTAAAAGGAGAAAAGCCTATTACATGTAGACCAGGGGAATTGTTAGAGCCTGAGGATTTTGGAAGAATTAAAAAATATTTAAAAGAGGATATTAAAATAGAACCTACTAATAAAAATATTATTTCTTACGCTATGTATCCAAAAGTATTTATAGATTATATAAAATATATTGAAGAACATGGAGATTTTAGTAAAATGAGTAGTGATATATTCTTCCATGGTATAAAGAAAGGTGAAACTTGTGAAGTAGAAATAGAAGAAGGAAAAATATTAGTTATAAAACTTCTTGAAATAGGTAAAATAGATAGTGAGGGTAATAGGACATTATATTTTGAAGTAAATGATAGTAGAAGAGCTATAAAAATTCACGATAAAGGAAGTATTACAACAAATGATGTCTACTATACTCAAATAGCAGATCCAAAAAATAAAAAAGAAATTGGAGCAAGTATACCAGGAATTGTAACTAAAATTTTAGTAGAACCTGGAGAAAAGGTAAATGCAAAAGAAACAGTGGCAATTATAGAAGCAATGAAAATGGAGACAAATGTAACTACTGCTATTAGTGGAACTGTTAATTCAATAGCTGTAAAAGAAGGGCAAGATGTAGAAAGTGGAGAGTTGTTAATAAGATTGGACTAAGATTTTGTTTATTATATAATAAGAATATAAAAATACCTTTGACTTAATAGTTAAAGGTATTTTTAATGAAATATTTTTTGAATTAGTTTAAAATATATTTGAAATATAATAAAAAGAAAGTAGGTGAATATTAAATGTTTCCTATTAGAGATACTATACCAAGTAGAAATATTTCAATAGCTACAATACTTATTATAGTTATAAATGTAATGGTATTCTTTCATCAGGTATTACTTCCTAATGATCAAGCTTTAAGTATGATATATCAATATTCTTTTATACCATCAAGATTAGTTACGGAGTTGAATAATCCAAAAGCCTATATTCCGTTATTTACAAGTATGTTTATACATGGAAATTTATTACATCTCATTAGTAATATGTGGTCGTTATGGTTATTTGGTGACAATGTAGAAGATAATATGGGTTTTTTTCGATTTATTATTTTTTATATATTTACTGGCCTTATAGCAATTCTTGCTCATTTTTTTTCTAATCCAATGTCTGATGTACCAACAGTTGGTGCATCTGGAGCTATTGCAGGGGTGATGGGAGCTTATTTTATAATGTTTCCTTATTCTAGAATTGTAACTTTAGTTCCCTTTATTCCATTTTTTGTACGGGTACCAGCTCCAATTTTTTTAATTATATGGTTTATTATTCAACTTCGTTCAGGATTAATGTCAGGAATTACTGGTAATGTTATAGGTGGTGTAGCATGGTGGGCTCATATTTTTGGATTTTTGGGAGGAGTATATATTGCTAAGAAAAGGAATAAAGGGATGTTTTAAATTTTATTTTGTTTAAAAAATGTTGAGATTCCAATAAAACTCAAACAAAACAAAATAAAACAAAGAAAAACCAAGAAAATTGTTGAAACTGTATATTTTTAATGATATACTTATTTTAATAAATAAATTATTTTGTTTTTATTGGTTTATTAAGGGGGATAAAAGTGTTAGCTGAAAAGAGGAGAGCTCTGATTATGGAGCAATTGAATAGAGAAAAAAGTGTGCTAGTTAAAAATCTAAGTAAACAATTTGGTGTTAATCCAGAAACAATTAGAAATGATTTAACTTTTTTAGAAAAAGAGGGAAAATTAAAAAAAGCCTATGGAGGAGCTTATCTACCTGAAGGTGTACGAAATGATATAAATGTAAGAATTCGAGAAACTATTTTTTTAAAAGAAAAAAAAGCAATTGCCAGATGTTGTGTAAACTATATTGAAGATGGGGACACGTTGTTTTTAGATTGCAGCACGACTTCTCTACATATAGCAAAAAATATTATTAATAAAAATTCTTTAACTGTGGTTACTAATTCAATGATGGTAGCAAATGAACTTTCTAATAATGTCAATGTAAAAACTATTTTATTAGGAGGAGTTCTTGATAATCATTCACTTTCGGTTTTAGGGGTTAAAACAATATCGAATTTGTCTGATTATTATGTAGACAAGACGTTTGTATCCTGTAGAGGATTAGATATAGAATCAGGAATAACAGATTCTAATGAAGAACAAGCTAAGGTAAGGAGGATGATGCTGGAGAGAGGAAAAACTGGATATCTCATTTTAGATAATACAAAATTTGATTTAATATCTTTTATATCAATAGGAGATATTAGCCTTGTAGATTGTGTTATTACAGAAAAAGATATTAGTAATGATTGGAAGGAACATTTTAAAAGAAACAATGTAAAATTAATAATATGTGAAGAATGAGGTGGAATATATGATTGATAGTATTAGTTACAAAGATGGAAAAGTACACATAATTGATCAAACTCAAATTCCAGTTAAAATGGAAGTAATTGAACTTGAAAATGTTGAACAGTGCTATGATGCAATAAAAAAATTGAAAGTTAGAGGAGCTCCTGCAATAGGGGTAGCTGCTGGATATGGAATGGTTTTAAGCAATAAGAATAATGGTGCTACAAATTTTGAAGATTATTATCAAAAATTTAAAAAAGATGCTGAGTATTTAAATAGCTCTAGACCTACTGCTGTTAATCTTTCTTGGGCTTTAAAGCGAATTAATAATTTGGTATTAAATAACAAGGACAAGGATATTGATGAAATAAAAAAACTTGTTGAACAAGAAGCTATTAATATTCACAAAGAAGATATAGAAACTTGTAGATTAATTAGCAAAAATGGTGCTACTCTTCTTAAGGATGGAATGACAATTTTAACTCATTGTAATGCTGGTCGACTTGCTGTTTCAAAATATGGTACAGCTTTAGGTCCTATATATTATGCTAAAGAACAAGGTATGGATATTAAAGTTTATGCTGATGAAACAAGGCCATTATTACAAGGATCTAGATTAACATGTTTTGAACTTATGGAAGCTGGTGTAGATGTTACATTGATAACAGATAATATGGCTGCCACTGTAATGAAGAGTGGAAAAATTGATGCAGTATTTTTGGGCTGTGATAGAATTGCTGCAAATGGCGATGTAGCAAATAAAATTGGAACTTATGGTGTAGCAATTCTTGCTAAACATCATAATATACCTTTTTATACCTTAGGACCACTTTCAACAATTGATTTAAATACAGCAACAGGAGAAGATATTATTATAGAAGAAAGAGATCCAGATGAAGTTAGATATATTAAGGGAGTTCAAGTTGCACCAAAAGATGTAAAAGTATATAATCCGGCATTTGATGTAACTCCACATGAATTAGTTTCTGGAATAATAACAGAAAAAGGAATTGTGAGAGCACCTTTTAAGGAAAATATAAAAAAATTATTTGAAAAATAATTAATTTAAGTTTAAAGTATAAAAATATATTAATAAAGTCTTCATTTTGGTTTATCTCCTTCATTGTTTTGACTTGTTTTTAATCAAAATTAAAACGGGAGGAGATAGCCAAGTTTATATAAAATTTTCAAATATTAATAATATTTAGATGTTTTAGTGTATTATTATATTTAACACTATGTCAAATGATTCAGGAGGGAGAATATGAAAAAGGCATTAGTTGTGATTTTATCAGTAGTTATGGTATTTTTATTAGTAGCGTGTGGTGGAGGAGATAAAGATCAACCTTCTACTGAAGAAACAAGTGAAGAAACAAGTGAAGGATTAAAAATTGCTATAGTTAATTCTTCTGGTGTTGATGATGGGTCTTTTGTACAAGATTGTTATAGTGGGATCCAAGCTTTTATTAAGGAAAATCCAGAAGCAAAAGTTACTGATGTAAAAGAAGATGATATGAATAAATTAATTCAAGCTGCTACAGATGTTATTGCAGATTATGATGTTTTAGTTTTGCCAGGATATAACTTTGCTCAAATTGGTCCTGTAGCTGAAGCAAACCCAGATTGTAAAATTATATTAGTGGATACTGAACCATTAGATGAAGATGGAAATAAAATTGAATTGGACAATGTATATTCGATGATTTTTAAAGAACAAGAAGGCGGCTTTTTTGCTGGAGTAGCAGCTGCATTGGAAACTAAAACAAATAAAGTTGCTGTTATTAATGGTATAGCATTCCCTACAAATGTTAATTATCAATATGGATTTGAAGCTGGTGTCAACTATGCAAATAAACATTATGGAACTAAAGCAGAAATTGTAGAAATGCCATCATATGCTGGAGTAGATATTACAGATAAAGAAGTTGGTGGAAATTATATTGGAGATTTTTCTGATGTTGAAACAGGAAAGGTTGTAGGAAATACTTTAATTGATCAAGGCTGTGATGTTTTATTTGTTGCAGCTGGTGATTCTGGAAATGGTGTATTTACTGCAGCAAAAGAAGTTGACGATGTAATGGTTATTGGATGTGATGCAGATCAATATTCTGATGGGAAAAAAAGTGGGGATAAAAATATTATTTTAACATCAGCTATAAAGAATATGCATGACAATGTTCAATTACAATTGCAAAATATTAAAGATGGGAAATTTAAAGGAGCAAACGAATTATTAGGTGCAGATTCAGATTCTACAGGATATGTTAAACAAGATGGTAGACATCAATTAAGTGAAGATTCTCTAGAAAAACTTGAGGAAGTATACGAGTTAGTAAAAGATGGAACAATAGTTCCACCATCAAACTTTAGTGATAGTACTCCAGAAGACTTCCCAGGATTATAGAAGGAAAACTCAATTTTTGATAATAAAATAAAAATATTGTTAATAAAGGAGGAATTTAAAATGTCAATAGTACCTTCAGCATGCAATGCTGCACAAAAGGGTGATATTGCTAGTACTGTGTTAATGCCAGGTGATCCACTTAGAGCAAAATATATAGCAGAGAAGTTTTTAGAAGATCCTGTTTTATTTAATGATATTCGTAATATGTATGGTTATACTGGAACGTATAAAGGGAAAAGAGTTTCTGTAATGGGTAGTGGAATGGGAGTCCCTTCTTTCTGTTTATATGCTCATGAGTTATTTAATTTTTTTGATGTAGAAAAGATTATTAGAGTAGGAACTGCAGGAGGAATTTCTGAAAAGTTGAAATTAAGAGATGTTGTTATTGCTACATCAGCATCTACTAATTCAAATTATGGAAAAATGTTCCAATTTCCTGGATATTTGTCACCAGCTGCAGATTTTGATATGGCATTAGAAGCTTACAAAGTTGCAAAGGAAAATGATGCAAATGTTGTTGCTGGACAAGTATTTACTTCAGATGCTTTTTATAATAGTGTTTCTGATATTAATGAACAATGTAAAGAAAAAGGAATTTTAGCAGTAGAAATGGAAACAGCAGGATTATATTGGGAAGCAATGAATTCAAAGAAAAAAGCTTTGAGTATACTAACAATCTCAGATTTAGTTCTTACTGGAGAGGCTCTTCCACCTAAAGAAAGAGAAGCAAGTTTTGACGATATGATAAAAATTGCATTGGAAATTGCATAATTTTATTGAATTGAGAGAACTTACGTCAAAATGTGTTACATGATATAAAAAGGAGGAAATTATGTCAGAATATGTTGTTGAATTAAAACATATAACAAAAAGATTTCCAGGAATTATTGCTAATGATGATGTGACTATTCAGATTAAAGCTGGTGAAATTTTTGCACTTTTAGGTGAAAATGGAGCAGGAAAATCAACTTTAATGAATATCTTGTTTGGCTTATATGAGCAAGATGAAGGAGAAATTTATATCAATGGGGACTTAGTTAATATTAAGTCTCCTATTGAAGCATCTAAATTGGGAATTGGAATGGTTCATCAACATTTTAAACTAATTGATAATTATACAGTAACAGAAAATATTATTTTAGGTGTTGAACCTTCTGGAAATAAATTTGGATTTTTGCCATATTTAAAAAAGAAAGAAGCAGATGAAAAAATAAAGGAATTATCTAAAAAATATGGTTTAGAAGTGGATCCTAAGAAAAAAATTTCTGAATTACCTGTTTCTACACAACAAAGAGTAGAAATATTAAAAATGTTATATCGTGATGCTGAAATTTTAATTTTTGATGAACCAACTGCTGTTTTGACTCCTCAGGAGATTGATTATTTACTTCAAATAATTTCTGATTTAAGAGATAAAGGTAAAACTATTATACTAATTACACATAAATTAGAAGAAATTAAAAAAGTTGCTGATAGATGTGCAATTTTACGAAAAGGTAAACTTATTGATGTTCATGATGTAAAATCTACTTCAACAAAAGTTATGGCTAATTTAATGGTTGGTCGTGATTTAGGAGAGGGAATTGAGAAAAGTGAGCATTCATTTGGTGAAGTTGTATTAGATGTTAAAGATTTGTGTGTTGCAAATGAAAACAAATTTGAAACTGTTAAAGATGTTTCTTTCTCAATAAGAAAAGGAGAAATATTTTCAATTGCAGGAGTATCTGGTAATGGACAAACTGATATAGCAGATGCAATAACTGGAATAAAAAAGATAAAATCCGGAAACGTTTATTTAAAAAATGAAGATATTACTAATTTGTCTGTTAAGGAAAGAATTTTGAAGGAAATTTCTTATATTCCTGAAGATAGACAAAATGATGGATTAATTCTTGATTTTAATTTAAAGGATAATTTATCTTTAAAAAGATATTTTGATAATCCTTTTTCAGATGGAGGATTGTTAAATGAAACTTATAAGAAAAAATACTCAGACAAACTCATTGATGAATATGATATACGAAGTGCTGAAGGCTCTGAAACCATAGTTAGAAGTATGAGTGGTGGAAATCAACAAAAAGCAATTATTGCACGTGAAATTGATTTGGATTCAGAATTGATAATATTTGTTCAGCCAACTCGAGGATTAGATGTTGGTGCAATTGATAATATTCATAAACAGATAATAGATGTTCGAGATCAAGGAAAAGCTATTTTGCTGATTTCTTTGGAACTAGATGAAGTAATGAAACTTTCTGATACAATTGCTGTTATATATAATGGAGAATTATTAAAGATAGATAGTGCAAAGAATTTAACAAAATCAGAAGTTGGTAACTATATGATGGGGGTAAGAGATGAGTATGAAAAAGGAAAATGATATGAAATTTTATCCGTTTCTTATAGATAAAATAGATAATTCCAAGCACAAGACACTTATTATTACTTTTATTGCCATTTTGATGAGTTTAATTGTGATTTCTATTTTATTATTGATATTAGGACAAAACCCCTTTAATGCCTTTACAGCTTTTTTACAAGGAAGTGGGTTTGTACCAAAAAGTTCATATGGAAATAGCGAAAATATGTTTACAGATTTTTTAGCTTATTTAGGAATATTGACTCCTATGATATTTGGCTCATTATCAGTAGTTACAGGATACAAAGCTGGGCTAGTTAATATTGGTGTGTCTGGGCAAATGCTTCTTTCTGCTTTTATTGCAACTGTTTTAGTTGGATATAGCAATTTAGGTCCAGTTGTATCGAAATTGTTAGCTGTTATTATAGGAATTGTTGTAGGTGGGTTAGCTGGTGTTTTTGTTGGATTTTTAAAGTATAAATTTAATATTCATGAAGTCGTTTCAACAACAATGTTGAATTATATTTTTAGTTTTGTTATAGGTTTTTTTATTAATAATTATTATGTAGATCCCTTTACTAGACATTCAAAAGCAATATCAAAAAATGCTAGTTTGACATTGAAATCTGTTGAAATTGGCGGTATGAAGATGAATATCCCTTTGGGATTTATATTAGCTTTGTTTGTAGTATTTTTTATTTATTTTTTGTTTAAAAAGACTACTTTAGGGTTTGAAATTAGGATGGTTGGAGCTAATAAAAGATGCTCTTTCTATTCTGGAGTTAATATTGGGAAAACTATGATTATAGCGATGGCTATTTCTGGAGCATTAGCAGGATTAGCTGGAATTTGTTATTATATGGGATATTATAATGCAATACCTCCTAATCAATTACCTGGGATAGGATATGATGCTGTGGCTGTATCTTTATTAGGTAATATACATCCAATTGGGTGTTTATTTGCTTCAATATTTATAATGATATTTCAAAATGGAAGTATTTATATGAGTTCTAAATTAGGAATAGCAAAAGAAATTTCAGCTGTAATTATAGGGATAGTATTGATTTTCTGTGCTTGTAGCCAATATTTCAAATATTTAATTCATAAAGAAAATGAAAGATTACAAAAAAGAGAATCTGAAAAATTGGCAAAGGAGGAATCATAATGGATATTATTTTATCTGATGGATTAGCTTTCTCTTTGCCATTGTTTATTATGGCGATTGGTGGAATTTATTGTGAAAGAAGTGGCATTATTAATCTTGCATTAGAAGGCTTTCAAGGATTTGGAGCTTTTGTAGGAGCTATGGTAGTTACAGTTATTAAGGTATCTACGGAATTGAGTCCCAGTCAAGAAATATTTATTGCTTTAATTGCTGCAATGTTTGGAGGAATGTTGATTTCTTCTTTACATGCTTTATTGTGTATTAAATTTAAATCAAATCATGTAATTAGTGGTGTTATTATTAATATTGTTGCTACTGCAATAACTACATTTTTTACAAGTGTATTTACAGATAGTGTTTTAGGAAACCGTTCGAATAAAATTATGTTAACTGTTGCTCCTAAAACTACAATTCCAGGAATATCAAAAATTCCAATAATCGGTGGATTGTTTAAAGATATGTATACATTTGAGATTATTATAATAATAGTAGCAATAATAGCTTGGTATGTGCTTGTGAAAACAAAGTTTGGATTGAGACTTAGAGCATGTGGAGAGAATCCCCATGCTGTAGAGGCGGCAGGAGTAAAAGTTCAACCGTTACAAATGAAAGCGGTACTTATTTCAGGTGCTCTTTCAGGAGTCGGAGGAATGTGTTTTGCTTATTCAGTTTTATCTAATTTTTCTCCTAGTATATATATGGGATATGGTTATTTAGCTATTTCAGCTATGATTTTTGGAAGTTGGAATATAGTTCCTACTTTATTTGCATGTTTGATATTTGGATTTACAAGATCAGCAGGATATCAATTAGTTCTTAAACTTAGTTTATCAAGTAATTACAATAATTTAGTTATGACATTACCTTATGTATTGACTTTAATATTATTAATATTTTTTGCAAAACATAGTTGTCCACCAAAAGCTTCTGGTGAAATTTATGATAAGGGTAGACGATGATAAGCAGTTAAATTTGTTTCGTGGAAAAATATAAATGTAATTGGAGAAGTATTGATAATTTTGATATGATTCAAATTAAAGAAAGTATAGTTAGGAGGAATTTATGATATTTGAAAACGAAAGAAAAGAAATTGTTGAATATGGAGTAAAACTATCAAATACTGGATTAACAAAAGGAACTGGAGGCAATATTTCAATTTTTAATAGGGATAAAGGATTATTTGCTATTACTCCTTCTGGGATACCTTATAATGATTTAACCCCTGAGGATATAGTGGTATTAGATTTAGATTGTAATATAGTTGATGGAGATAGGAAACCTTCTAGTGAGGTAGATTTGCATCGTATTTTTTATAAAAATAGAAATGATATTGAAGGAATAATTCATGCACATACGATGTATTCAACAACTATAGCATGTCTTCATTGGAAATTACCTGCAGTTCATTATATGATTGCTGTTGCAGGAAAAGATGTTCGTTGTGCAGATTATGCAGAATTTGGGACACCTGAACTTGCAAAGAATGCTTTTTTAGCGATGGAAGATAGAAATGCAGTTTTATTATCTAATCATGGAGTTCTTACAGGAGCTCATGACTTGGCAAATGCATTTAATATATTAGAAGAAGTTGAATATGTTTCTGAACTTTACTATAGAACGAAATGCATAGGAGAACCAATAATCTTGACAGATGAACAGATGGATGTTATGCTAGAAAAATTTAAAACTTATGGCCAGGTTAAGTAATTAGGCATATAAATATATATTATATTGGATGGGAAACTTATGTTTGACCATCCTTTTTTTAAAAGGTTTTTTGTGTAAATATAAATAAAGAAGTAATTAGAAAGGTGGTGAAACACCTGGTTTGTGGCAAAGAAACAGGAAATGTATATTAGGTATAGTGTTTTGATATATACTTTGTTGAAGGATATTTAGAAGGAAAATCTTTTAACAATTTATATATAAAAAGGGGAAAGGTAAGATTTTATAATATTTATAGTCAAGGGGCTATACCTTAGTAGCTGAATATTGTAATATTACTGCTTAATATTAAGTGAAAAAGTCATATTGATGCTATTTGTATAATTTTAGAAACCAGGAAGTATATATGAATATTTTGATAAGTGCTTGTCTATTGGGACTCAATTGTAGGTATGATGGGACAGGTATATTTATAGAACAACTTCACATTTTAAAGGAAAAACATCACTTGGTTCCTGTATGTCCTGAAATATTTGGGGGTATGAAAACTCCGCGAGAACCAGCAGAAAAATTAATGGGTAGAATTATTACTAAAACAGGTAAAGATGTAACTAAATATTATATAAAAGGTGCTAATGAGATTTTAAAACTTGCTAAATTTTATGATTGCAAGTTTGCAATATTGAAAGAACGTAGCCCTTCATGTGGACATGGAAAAATTTATGATGGAACATTCTCTGGTACAGTGATAGACGGTAATGGAGTAACTGCAGGATTGTTGATTGAGAATGGTATAATTGTTATAGGTGAATCACAAATAGAAACTTTGTTATAATATAGTATTTGAGTTTTGTTAAGTGATAACTTTAATAAGGCAGATAGAAATATAGTTTGCAGGTAAGGTGAACCATATTATAAGATTATGAGTATAGTTTATATTTGAAGTTTAGACTTATTATTTTTACATTATTGATTATGGGGATGGTATTATGAATTATCCAGTACATATTGTTACTGTTAGTGGATTAATAGAAAATGATTATGGAGAAATACTCCTAGTGAAAAGTCCTGATAGGGGATGGGAGATTCCAGGAGGGCAAATCGAAATAGGAGAAGATCTCATCAATGGATTAAAAAGAGAGATAAAAGAAGAAACAGGGATGATTACAGAAATCAGGAGATTAATAGCAGTTCATTCAAATATAGGGGAGATGTTTCAGCCTGATGGGATTAGTTCCATTGGAACAATTGTAAGTTTTGGATTTACTGGTAAAGCAATTTCAGGTGAATTAACAACAAGTGATGAAAGCCTTGAAGTAAATTGGTTTGATAGGGAAAAGATATTAGATATAATTGATGAAGAATTTACAAAAGATAAAGTTAGATACATGCTAAATTATGATGGAAGAGTTGTATATCTTGTATTTTCTCGTAATCCATATGTTCTCCATGAGGTGCAGTATCTTTAAGTGATAGAAAAGGCAGAAAACTACCATAGTTAGAAATATTCATTATCAAATATGTTTTTCAAATCAAATTGATACAGTGAACCATACCATAAATAGGACAAGCTATTCTAGTTTTGTGGTAGGATAGTAAGAAATAACCCCTGGAAACAGGATATCCTAAATTCAAATCATGGAAAAAAACATTGCTTTTTTATTATATTATGATGAACCAAACAAAAGTTTTAAACTAATAGAAAACAAAAATTTACAAATATTCTTAGGAGTAAATAAAGAAAATAAAAGAATAAAAGCAATAGAAAAACTAAAAGAAAATTTAAACTTTAGAAACACAGACAAAATAAAAAACTTTAGACTATGCAAACAACAAAGCAACAAATTCTATGCAATATTTTGTATAGAAAGAAAAGACATAGACAAAAAAGAAATAAACAGATGGATAGCAATAGACTAAAACCATAAAAACTTTTTTGTAGCTATAGACAATACTGGAGTAAGCTATAAATTTGAAAAACTACCACAAATAAAGTCAACATTGCTAATTGGATAGCAAAAAACTATGATTATGTAGCAATAGGAGACTATATATACCTAGTCTTAATACTGCAACTCAAGTCAATATGCATATAAGCATGTTAAATCAAGAAAAAGTAAAAGCCCCACAGATAAGAAAATTTACATGTCATAGGTTTTTTATTATGGCCAGTAAAGAATAAGTATAGCATTTCAATGAGAATATAGCCAATGAATTATAACTAAAATGGGGTTGTTTCATAACTGATTTATCAGTTGTGAAACGCCTCTTTTTTTATGTTCAAGTTAACAACTGAATTACCTAAGTTTCCATAAATTCAAATATATTTTTCTTAGCATAATTTTAGGTGTAGTAAACAAAACTTAGATATTTCTAAGTCCCATTTTAGTTATAGTATTTTTTATAATTAAATTGCTTCTTTATATTTTACGAAACCCAGTTTATTAGATTTCATTTTATTATTTAATTTTTTTATATTTATCGCAAAACTTAATAACTTCATCTCTGCAATAATTTTTTCCATTATTATCTTGAACATAGATTTCCTCCCTACATTATCGGGATTTTTTTCTTACTTTTCTAAATTTCCTATTCTTCTTCAAGTTCATTATTGAGATTATCCCTCATCTGCATAAATAATCTCCTGAGGATTACCTTTTTCTTTGCTGTAATATTTGCAAAACATCCGTCTTGAACTCTATTCATTTAAATGGTTTCTATTGTAAATGTGACAGCAAAAACCGTCCTGTCGCATTTACAATAGCTTTTCTTTGGAAAAATTGATTCCAATTGCTCCTAAGGGTGCTGTAATTAATATTGATAATACTGCTATAGCTAAAATCACATCTCCTGACTCTACTCCCAATGACAATGGAACTGCTCCTATAGCAGCCTGTACAGTCGCTTTGGGAATATATGCAATAACACAAAACAATCGTTCTTTCCAATTTAAATCTGTACCTATTAGAGAAATCAATACTCCTATGCTTCTTCCTATTAGTCCAATTAAGATAACTATAATACCTACCATTCCTGCCTCAAAGGCTACTCTAATATTTACCTGAGCACCTACTAGTACAAACAACAATATTTCTGCAAAAACCCATATTTTATTGAACTTTGTTGCTAATCTTTCGCCTAAGTCAGACATTTTTTCTGCTATTATAAAACCTATAGTCATGACTCCTAATAGAGAAGCTATCTCTATTTTAGTTTTCAACCAATTTTCAAACTCAGTAAATAAAATGGATACTCCAAGTATCAATAAGACCTTTTTAGTATCCCGTATATGATACTTACTAAAAATTTTCACCATTATAATTCCAATGACAATTCCAGATCCAATTCCTAACAATATTGATAATGGAATGCTTAACAATTTTACTCCAATATTTACATGAGTCCCACTGTATAATCCTAGAAAAGCACTAAATATAGTGATGGCAAACACATCATCTATAGAAGCCCCTGCCAAAATTAAAGTGGGTATACCTTTGTTTGTTCCTATATTATTTTCAATCAAATTTAGCATAGATGGTACTACAACAGCAGGAGAAACGGCTGCAATTATAAATCCTAATATTCCTCCTTGAACAAAAGAAAAATTTAAAAATTTTGTTGAGGCAAAAGCAATAAAAAATCCTTCTATTAATCCTGGTATACAACTCATTTTCAACGCACTATTTCCAACCTTTTTCAAATCAGCTCTATTGATTCCAAATCCTGCCCTTAATAGAATAATAATTAAAGCGATTTTTCTTAAATCTCCTGATATATTAATCATATCAGTTTGAAGCAAATTTAAACCATAAGGGCCTATAATGATTCCTAATATGATCATTCCCAACAATCCTGGCAGCTTAAATTTTTCAAATAACCTATTTGCTGGTAATCCTAATAATAAAATTGCTGCTAAACTTTTTGCCATTAAAAATTCCCCCTCAAATGTAATTATGAAAACAAAAAAACTCCTACAAATAATACTTAGTATTATTTGTAGGAGTCATTAGCATAATGCAGTTTTGGTGAACTCCATCACCATTATTTATTTTTCTAGTGATATTATATAGTATCAAAATATTTGTGTCAAGAAATCTCTATTGTTTGATAGTGTCAACAATTTTCTTTCCATAGTAAAATATTGTTAGATTGCTATTCCATGAATTAGCATATCTACTCCTAGATAACTTCTTTACTTCTTTAAATTCACAAAGGATAAGATGTTTTTTGATACAACTGATTTGAAAAATCAAGAAATATATTTGCATCTATATAAAACTGCTGATGAAGACATGGAAAAAGGATATGTTCCTGCATATTATTTTAAGATAGTAAGATGTGATGATAATACTGAAGTAGGTCAGTGTGATTTGCGTAAATGTATTTTGTTATGTATTAATAGAGTATAGCCAATTAAGTATAGCCAATTACAAAATGAAGAAGTATATGAAGCTGATAAAAGAGTATTATCTAAACATATAAAAGCCTTTAAGGGATTAGGAAAATGAAAAGCTTGACTAGAACTTAAATATTGAAAATATATAGTATTATTAATCAAGAAACAGATGGAAGTTATTGTATTATAAAGGTTTGTAGGGGATTTTTTTTATAAATAAATTTAATTGAATATAAATGTATAATATGGTAAAATAAAAAATAATGTATGTGTAACCATAATATGTTTTAAAAGTATAATAATACTTCAAATATTGTAAGTAAGTGTATATTTATGTTTAATAGTAATTTTAAAGAAATAAAAAAAGGAAAAGAATTAAGACTGGGATATATAGAAAAATAAAAGAGTTAAATAAAGAAATATGAAGACACGTCTAAAGTCTTTGGAACAAAAGAAGAAACGAATAAGTTTCAATTACATAAAGGAGAAATATATTTAAAAAATCTCTAAAAGGAGAGATAGATTATGTTTAAAAGAGTATCCAAAGAAGTCAATCAAGATGTCGAAGTGAAAAAACCTACTATAGGTAAAATATTAAATATAACTAAAAAAAATCATGAAGGTGTTTTTAAATTTGTTGCAATAATAGTAGTTATAGCGATAGTTTTATCTAGCTTTTTTATTAAAAATAAAAAGATAGGTATCCATGCTATAGCAGAACCAATATATCTAACCAAAGTTCGTTTTGATGATTTAAATGAGAGGAGAATTGAAAGAGAAGATATAGATAAAGATTTTTTAATAAAACTTAAGGATTTTTCACTTAAATCTTCTTCATTAGTATTAAGCAAAGCGGACAAGAATATAAATAGTCTTTATTCTCCAATAAGTTTGTATATGGCTTTATCTATGGTTGCTGAGACAGCTAATGGAGATACTCAAAGAGAAATTCTACAAGTACTGAATATGGATAACATTGACATGGTAAGAAGCGAAACAGGGAAATTATTTAGGAGACTTTATTATCACAATGAAATAGGAAAATTAAGTCTTGGGAATTCTTTATGGTTAAATAAGAATGTGAAATTTAATGATAAATTATTAGATTTATTGGCAAAAGAATATTATGCTAGCTCTTTTAGTATTGACTATAATGATAAAGAAAGTCCCAAAGAGATTAGCCAATGGGTATCAAAACAAACAGGTGAAAAGCTTGGGAATAATTCTGATGATTTTTATTTAAATTCAGATGGCATAATGACATTAATAAATACCGTATATTTTTATGATGAATGGATGGATAGGTTTGATGTAAGAGATACAAAAAAAGATGAATTTTATCTTATAGATGGGAGTACTGTTAGATCCGATTTTATGAATATGACCTGCGGTAATCATAGTTATGTGGACGCTGAAGGTTATACTGTTTCCTATCTTAATTTAAAAAATGATAGTAAAATGGTGTTTATTTTACCTGATGAAGGCGTATCACCATATGATATTGCATCAGATCCAGAATTATTAGAAGAAGCTCTTAGTTTATTAGCACAAGACAAATGGGATATGGGAAAAGTTATATTTAAAATTCCTAAATTTAAGTTTTCATCAAGTCTTAATCTAGAAGATAATTGTAAAACATTAGGGATGGAAAATGCTTTCAAAAGTACAGCAGATTTTACTAATCTTTCTAATACTAAACCCTTATTTATTTCAGATGTCAAACAAAATTCAATTATATCTATTGATGAGAAAGGAGTAGAAACTACAGCTTATACTCAAATAGACTATGAAGGAGCTGCACAATCAGATGGAAGGGCTGAAATGATATTAAATAGACCTTTTATATTTGCAATAACAGGTGTAGATGGTTCACCTTTATTTATTGGAATTATTAATAATCCAAATATAGATTAATATTTTTGATATGGTTAATTAAACATACAAATAAAATATTAACTATAGTATAAAAAAAAGAGAGTAAAAATACTCTCTTTTTTTAATTTTTGCAAGGAAACACATTAATAATTTTTTGGTTTGCAAACTGTATTACATTTAACGAATGTTAACAAAATACTTATACTTTTAAATTGTTCAACGGTAGATAATTTAAAAGAAATAATAAAATAAGCTATGGTGTAATAACTATACCAGCTTTTGTAATAGATGATGAGGTGAAAATAATAGGAAAGGTTCCAAAAGGAATAGAGATAAAAAATGTAATATAATTATATTTTATAAATATGGGCAAGTAAAGTAATCATGTAACAGATAATATATATTTATGATTGAATTTTAATGTTTGTATAGCTTTTAAAGAATCAAAATGATATGATATGGTAAGTATAATGGTAGGTTGATATGATTTATAAATAAAAAAGGAGAGAGGTAATAAACATTATGGTAGTTAATTTTAAAACTTTAGGAATTGATGGTAAATTAGTTAAAATATTAAA
The DNA here is from genome assembly GCA_964447805.1 of uncultured Clostridia bacterium. Taxonomy (GTDB): domain Bacteria; phylum Bacillota; class Clostridia; order Tissierellales; family DATGTQ01; genus CAYUTQ01. Next base: position 9,155 of record CAYUTQ010000012.1, on the reverse strand, counting down.
TAAAAATGGAATAAAGGAACCAACACCTGTTCAAGAACAGGCTATTCCAGAAATATTAAAAGGAAATGATGTTATAGCGCAGGCACAGACAGGTACAGGAAAAACACTTGCTTTTGTGCTTCCTATTATGGAAACTATTGATGTCAATCAACCTTTTATACAAGCTTTAATAATTACCCCTACTAGGGAGTTAGCAATTCAAATTTCTAATGAGGCTAGACGTTTAACGTCAGCTAAAAATGTAAATATATTGGCAGTATATGGTGGACAGAATATAGGAAAACAATTGAAAAGGTTAAAAAAAGGTGTTCATATAGTGGTAGGTACACCTGGTCGTTTACTTGACCATATTAGAAGAAAGAGTATTGATTTAAATAAGCTTAAAATACTTGTATTAGATGAAGCAGATGAAATGTTAAATATGGGTTTTTTGGAGGATGTAGAAAAAATAATTAAAGAAACCCCAAAACAACGTCAAACAATGTTGTTTTCTGCTACAATATCTAAAGAACTTCGATCACTTGCTACTAAATATATGAAAGAGCCTAGTCAAATACAAGCTAAGGGTAAGAATATAATTGTAGAACAAATAGATCAGTTGGCAATAGAAACTACAGATAGAGGTAAGCGAGATGCTCTTTGTAAGTTTATAGATGAACATAGACCATTTATGGCAATTATTTTTTGTCGTACTAAACGTCGTGTAAAGGCTCTTAATAATGAATTAAAAAAACGTGGATATAGTTCAGATGAGATACATGGAGATCTCAACCAAGCAAAACGAGAAAGAGTAATGAAATCTTTTAGGAAAGGTAAATTACAATTTCTTGTAGCAACGGATGTTGCAGCTCGTGGATTAGATATAAGAGGTATAAATTATATTTTTAATTATGATATTCCGGAAGATACTGAAAGTTATATTCATCGTATAGGACGTACGGGACGAGCAGGAGAAACTGGAGTTGCTATTACTTTTGTTACACCTAGGGATCAACAAGCTTTAAAAGCAATTGAAAGAAAAATAAAGATGCCTATAGAGAAAATAAGGGTTGTAAGTGAAAAAGATTGGCAAAGTGAGACTAAAGGTAAAAATAAAAGGAAAAAGCATGGACGAAAGAAATATACGAATAATAAAAGAAAATCGAAAAAAAATAGATATAATAAAAGTAAGAGAAAATAGTCTGACTTATAGCCAGGCTTTTTTTATATATAATAAAAAATATATGAAAAATCATATACTATACAATGTGATGTAGATATACAGATAGAATTATTGTATTAAAGATGGTAAAATAGAAGAGATTATAGTTAATTCCTATAGAAAGGATTGAATGGTATATATGAAAAATGCTATACTTAAAGATACATTTAGAGAAATAAGAGGTTCCCTTAGCAAATTTTTTCTATTTAATGAGTTATATCAATATGATGTGTCTATAGATTTTGTTGTATTTTACTGGTGCCGGAGGTGGGAATCGAACCCACACGAGGTTTTAAGCCTCACTGGATTTTGAGTCCAGCGCGTCTGCCAGTTCCGCCACTTCGGCATAACTTATCACGAAGTTTATAATAACATAATTAATCTAAAAAAGCAAGTTATTTTTTGATAAGTTTGGATATATCTTTTTCCATTTAATACAACTTTTAACCTTGTGTGAAATTTTTAATGATTTTTGTTGTAATTTCATGTATAATGAATAATATTCATAAAAACAGCCCTTTTTAAATGTTGGTATTAAGTTGATTATATATATTGCAGCTAAGAGGGTTGTTTTTTATTTTTTATACAATTATTCTATTTTAAGTTATTGATTAATTTTAACATTATTATGTTATTGAATATAGAAAACTTAGGATTGTTGTATGCCGATTTTAATTGGTGAAATATTACATTTTATTGTTTATTTTGTTTACTACTGGTTTTTTTTAAGATATACTTATTAATATGAATATAATCTATATTATAATAGAGTTAAGCAATAATAAGGAGATGATAAAATGGGAAAGGACAGGTTAATAATAATAGATGGAAGTAGTTTACTACATAGAGCTTTTTATGCACTTCCGTTATTATCTACAAAAGATGGCATATACACTAATGGTATTTATGGATTTTTAGGTATGTTAAATAAAATAAATGAAGATTATAAGCCAGACTATATGTGTGTTGCTTTTGATAAAAAGGGACCTACTTTTAGACATTTAGAATATGATCTATATAAAGCAAATAGAGATACCACACCTAATGAATTATCGTTACAATTTCCTATATTAAAATCAATAATTAAAGCAATGAATATTAATCAAATAGAAATGGATCAGTATGAAGCAGATGATATTGCAGGAACAGTTGCGAAATTTGGAGAAAAGGAAGGTTTAGATGTAATACTGGTATCAGGGGATAGAGACTTTTTACAATTAGTTTCTGATGATACTAAAGTGCTTATAACTAAAAAAGGTATTACAGAATTAGAAGAATATGATGAAGAAAAATTTTTAAAGGATTATGATATTACTCCTACACAATTTATTGATTTAAAGGGACTTATGGGCGATCAATCAGATAATATACCAGGAGTTCCAGGGATAGGGGAAAAGACAGGGCTTAAGTTATTGAAAGAATTTGGTTCTATGGAAGGTATATATGAGAATATAGAAAAAGTGTCCGGGAAAAAAAGAAAACAATCTTTGATTGAATATAAACAAACAGCTTTTTTGAGTAGAAAATTGGCTAAAATAATAACAAATATACCAATGGATATTTCTTTACAGGATTTGAAGGTTGAGGAACCTAATTGGGATGAACTTAAGGAGTTATATGAAAAATTTGAACTTAAAAAGTTTCTTAATGAAATACCAGAAAATAAAATAGATAAAATGTCGGAATTAACATATGATTCAAATTATAAAATAATTAATGAAGAAGAATTTGAAATAGTCTCGAAAAAAATAAAAAAAAGAAAAAAGTTTGCTTTTAAATTAGTTTTTGAAAATAATGATTTTATGAGAGATGATATTTTAGGTGTAGTTTTAAAGCCTAAAGATGAACTTGTTTATTATATAAATTTTGAAACTGATGAAGGTATTAAAGATGATTTCATAAATAAATTTAAATCTTTTTTTGAAGATGAGTCTATAGAAAAAGTGGGTCATAGTTTAAAGGGAGATATTATAGGTTTATTTAGAATGAATATAGGCATAGAAAATGTTTCATTTGATAGTGTAATTGGACAATATTTATTAAATCCTGCTCAATCAAACTATAGTATAAAGGAGTTAAGTGATGAGTATCTTGATATTAGAGTAGAAAGTGAAGAAGATATTTTAGGTAAAGGTAAAAACAAAAAAAATTATAAGGATTTAAGTATTGAAAAAAGAGCAATGTATTTTTCTAAAATATTGGATATTGTATTTATGTTAGAATATCCTATGAAAGGCCTTATTGCTAGTCAAGGAATGGAAGAACTTTATTATAATATAGAACTTCCACTAATTGAAGTATTAGCTAATATGGAGTATGTTGGGTTTAAAATAGATTTAAATGTATTAAGAGAATTACAAGAAGAATTTAATAAGAAAATTGATATATCAAGGGAAGAAATTTTTAATTTAGCAGGAGAAGAATTTAATATAAATTCACCAAAACAATTGGGAAAAATATTATTTGACAAATTAGATTTACCTGTAGTAAAAAAGACTAAAACTGGCTATTCTACAGATGCAGAAGTTCTTGATAAGTTAAAAGGGAAACATCCTATTATAAAAAACATATTAGAATATAGGCAAATTGTAAAGTTAAAATCTACATATGTTGATGGATTGATGGATTTAGTTGATAAAAAAACTAGTAGAATTCATTCTAGTTTTAATCAAACTGTTACTAATACTGGAAGAATAAGTAGTACTGAACCTAATTTACAGAATATACCCGTAAAGACTGAAGAAGGTAGAAAAATAAGAAAAGCTTTTGTTCCAGAAAATGAAGATTATTTATTGATAGATGGTGATTATTCTCAAATAGAACTTAGAGTACTTGCTCATATAACAGAAGACTCTAAACTTCAAGAAGCTTTTTTCAAGAATGAGGATATACATTTAAAAACAGCCAGTGAAGTTTTTGATGTATCTATAGAAGATGTGACACCTATTATGAGGAATAGAGCCAAAGCAGTTAATTTTGGAATAGTTTATGGAATAAGTGATTATGGATTGTCTAGAGACTTGGATATATCTCGAAAAGAAGCTAAAAAATATATAGAAAAATATTTAGAAAATTATGAGGAGGTGAAGAAATATATGGGGGATATAGTTCAACTAGGTAAGAAACAAGGCTATGTAGAAACTATTTTAAAACGAAGACGATATTTACCTGAGTTGAAATCTAGAAATTATGCTATAAGATCTTTTGGGGAGAGAGTAGCATTAAATACGCCTATACAAGGCAGTGCAGCAGATATTATTAAGGTTGCTATGGTAGAAATATATAATGAATTAAAAACGAAAAATATGAAATCTAAATTAATTTTACAAGTACATGATGAATTAATTATTGAAGTTCATAAAGATGAAGCAGATGAAATAGAAAAAATCATGAAAAATATTATGGAAAATTGTGTAGAATTAAAAGTACCATTGAAGGTGGATATACAAAGGGGAGAAAGCTGGTATGAATCAACATAGTTGTAAGGTTATTGGAATAACCGGGGGGATAGCAACAGGTAAAAGTACAGTAACTAAAATATTAATTAATTTTGGTTATGAAGTAATAGATGCAGATAAAATTGCTAGAGAAGTAGTAGAAAAAGGAGAAAATGCTTACAATGATATAATAAAATATTTTGGATCTAGTATATTAAGAAAAGATGGCAATATAGATAGAAAAAAACTTGGGGAAATAATATTTAATGATAAAAAGAAAAGAGAAAAATTAAATATTATTGTACATCCTCAAGTAATAAAAAAAATAATAGAAAAAATAAACTTATATTGTCATATAGAAAAAGTTGTTTTTGTTGATATACCTTTGTTAATTGAAAATATTGATTATCTTAATAAATGTGGTTTGTATTTTGATGAAATATGGTTAGTATATTTAAATAAGGAGGAACAACTTAAACGACTTATAAAGAGAGATAATTTATCTATTAAAGAAGGGGAAAAAAGAATAAATGTTCAAATGCCTATAGAATTAAAGAAAAAATATGCTACTAAAATAATAGATAATAGTAAAGAAATAAATAATTTAGAAAAGCAAGTGAAATGTTTAGTGAATACAATAATATAGGCATGTAGATATAAAGGGGGATGGAATTTGAGAATTTCATTTGGTGAGAATATAAAATTATTAATAATTAGTATTATTATTGCTTTTGTGATAACCCTTTGTATAGATTTAATAGTAAAAACTATATATCCTATAGGTTATATAAATTATATATATATTTATTCTGAAAAATATGATGTTGATCCTTATTTGGTTGCAGCTATAGTTAATGTAGAAAGTAAGTTTGATATTAATGCAAAGTCAGAAAAGGATGCCAGGGGGCTAATGCAAATATCACCTGTTACTGGAAAATGGGCTTCAAAGGAACTAGAACTTAAAAATTTCACTTTAGAATCTTTATATGATCCTGAAATGAATATTATGATAGGTTGTTGGTATTTGAGTGTATTGTCGGAAGAATTTGATAATGAATTACCTTTAATTTTGGCAGCGTACAATGGAGGAAGTGGAAATGTAAATAAATGGCTTTCAAATAGACAATATAGTGATAATGGAAAAACTTTAAGGGAAATACCTTTTAAAGAAACTAGAGAATATGTAGAAAAAGTTGAGAAAAATCATGAAATGTATCAAAAAATATATAAAAGCCAATTTGAAGACAGGGATAAAAATATTAACATTTATTGTGTTACATTAATGAATAATTTTAAAAAAATAGTGAAACGCTTTATTTCTCAACATAGATAGTACTATATGGAGGGAATAAAATGAAAATTAAAAAGCTTCTTTTAGTATTGATAGTAATAATTATTTTGCTATTTTTCGTAGTAGGATGTAGTGCTCAAATAGAGAATGAGGATAGTAGTGTTTTAAATGATAATGAGTTTGAAAGATATAAACCAGTGGAGGGTGGGGAATTGGTAGTACCATTAACAACTCTTAGTACATTAAATCCTTTAATGAGTGAGAATATTAGCTACTATTATTTTAATAAATTAATATTTGAGGGAATGTTTCAATTTGATAAAAATTTAAAAATTGAGAATGTATTAGCTGAAGATTATAATATAAAGGATGGAGGAAAAATTATTGATATAAAGCTTAGAGATAATGTTTATTGGCATGATGGGGAAAAATTCACTTCAGAAGATGTTTTATTCACAATAAACGCCATTAAATATGCTAATAATAATGCATCTTATAAAAAGATGTTTAATAATGCTTTAAATAATTGTAGTGTAAGGGACATTTGTAGAATATTGGATATAAAGATAATAGATGAAAATAATTTACAAATTATTTTTGATGGTAATTATAGTAATGTATTAGAAATATTAACTTTCCCAGTAGTACCTAAACATGTTTTTGTAGAAGAAAAAGGAGAAAATGGAGCTTATGATGCAGTTTTTAAAATAGAAGATTATAAACCTATAGGTACAGGTCCTTATAAATTTATTAGTTATGAGAAGCATAAAAATGTTAAATTAAGTGCCAATGAGGATTGGTGGAAGGGTAAGACTTATATTAAATCTATAATAGGAAAAGTATTAGAAAGTGAAGAGTTAATACTTACTGCATTTGAAACTGGGCAATTAGATGTAGCAGTTTCTAAAACTATGGATTGGGAAAAACACACAGAAAATGAAAGGGTAAATATAAATGAGTATGTATCTAATAATTATGAGTTTTTAGCTTTTAATTTTAATAATAAATTATTTAAAAATGGAGAAAACAATGGTGTAAGAAAAGCTATAGCTTATGGAATTAATAGACAAGCTATTATTGAGAAAGTATATTTAGGACATGCGACTCATACAGATGTACCTATACATTTTGATTCTTGGTTAGCTTCTGATAATGCTAATATTTATGGATATAATTTACCTAAAGCCAAGGAAGAACTAGAAAAAGCTGGTTGGAAGGATAGAGATGGTGATGGAATTTGTGAAGATGAGAATGGCAATAAATTAGTTTTAAGATTGACTACAAATTCTTATGATATTTTAAGATTTAAGACAGCAAATATAATTGCTGATAATTTAAAAGAGTTGGGAATTGAAGTTATAAAAGACTATGATGAAACTATGCCTGATAATATTACAGAAGAAATAATAGAAGAACAATGGAAAAATTTCAAAGAAAAAATAGATGCAGGAGATTTTGATATAGTACTTACAGGTTGGAAATTATCAAGTATTCCTGAGTTGTCTTTTGCTTTTCATTCATCACAAATTAAATATGGCACTAATTTTATAAGATATATTAATAAAGAAATGGATCAATTATTGGTTGATGCTTTTTACGCATCTCCAGGAGAGGGAAAACGAAAAGCTTATGATAAATTAGAGGCTCAAATTGTTGAAAATTTGCCTTATGTGAGCCTTTTCTTTAGAAATAAGGCCTTATTGTCAAGTAATAAAGTACAAGGGGATATACAGCCTCAATTTAATAATATTTATTATAATATAGAAGATTGGTATATTCCAAAGGAGTATCAACATGAAAAGTAGTTGAAAAAAACTTATTATTAGTTATAATATATTAGTGGATAATAGTATTAGGAGTGGCGAAATGGTATAGATATAATTTTTTACTTAACGCTACTCCATTGTATATATTATGCAGAGGTGGTGGAATTGGTAGACACGACAGTTTGAGGGACTGTTGCTTAATATATGTAGGCATGAGGGTTCGAGTCCCTTCCTCTGCACCAGAAAAAAATCATACATTGTGTATGATTTTTTTATTAAAAATGTTAAAATAGGGTGCTAATTATGACTATAAGATCAATTATTCATGTAGATATGGATGCTTTTTATGCATCAGTAGAAGAAATGGATAATCCATCGTTGAAAGGAAAGCCTGTTATTGTTGGGGGAGTTTCTAGTAATAGAGGTGTGGTATCTACTGCATCTTATGAAGCTAGAAAATATGGTGTTCATTCAGCGATGGCTATGAGTAAGGCAAAAAAACTATGTCCTCATGGAATATTTCTTCCTGTAAATATGAAAAAATATAAGGAAGTATCAGAAAAAATCCATAAAATATTTAGAAGATATAGCTCAATTATAGAGCCAATATCAATAGATGAAGCTTTTATAGATGTAACTGGAAGAGATCCTTATTCTATATCTAAGGCTATAAAAAGAGATATAAAAAATGAATTAGGGCTTACTATTTCTATAGGTATATCATTTAATAAATTTCTGGCAAAATTAGCTTCAGATATAAAAAAACCAGATGGACTTACAATTATTACTGAAGAAAAAGCAGTAGATTTTTTGAAACCTTTATCTATAAGAAAATTATGGGGGGTAGGTCCTAAAACTGAACGAGAATTAAATAAATTAGGAATTTATACTATAGGAGATATGCAACAGTATGATGTCCAAGTGCTTATATCAAAGTTTGGGAAAAAGGGAAAAGAATTATTTGATTTTTCTATGGGGAAAGATGATAGGGTTGTAGAAGAAAATATAATTACTCAGTCTGTTGGTGAAGAAGAAACCTTTTTAGAAGATATAGAAGATATAGATTTTTTAATAGATAAATTAAATGAATATTCTTTAAATTTATCTTGTAGATTAGAATATCATAATATTTTAGCTAAGACTTTAACAGTAAAAGTAAAGTATCAAGATTTTTCAGTTGAAACTAGAAGTATTACTATGTATATACCTACTAATGAATATTCTACAATTTTTAAAATTAGTAAGTATATTTTAGTTAATAAATTTTGTTTAAATAAGGAAGTAAGACTTCTTGGTTTAAGTTTATCTAATTTAATTTATCCTAATGAACCACTTCAATTAAGTTTTAAATTGTAGTTCTTCTACAAAAATAAGAATTTTATGTAGCAGATTGATTAATGATTAACATTTAAAATGTAATTAAATAACTTTTTTATATAAATTTAATTTAGATTATATAA
>CAYUTQ010000011.1:0-62186 GCA_964447805.1 uncultured Clostridia bacterium | reverse complement strand
ATTATGTCCCAATATCGTAAAAAAATGTATAATATATTCCATAACTATAAAATGGGGTGACAAAAATGAGAAAGGTAGAATTAAATATGACAGAACAAGAAAAATACGAAACGATTAAAAAACTAGTCGAAACCAATGGTAATAAGAAAAGGGCAGCTTTAAAATTAGGATGTACACAAAGACACATTAATCGAATGATTAAAGGATATGTTGATGAAGGTAAGGATTTTTTTGTTCATGGTAACAAAGGAAGGAAGCCTAAGCATACACTCAACGATGAAACAAAAAAATTGATATTGGATCTTTATAACACCAAATATTATGATGCTAATTTTCAACATTACTCTGAACTTCTTGAAAAATATGAAGGAATAAAAGTTTCATCAAGTGCTGTTCGCTCTATTCTTATGAGAGAACAGATACTTTCTCCTATGGCTCATCGTTCTACTAAGAAAAGAATTAAAAAACAGTTATTGGAGCAAAAAAACAATACCTCATCTAAGAAAAAAATCGAGAAGATTGAGGATAAGATTTTAGAAATTGAAGATGCCCATCCTAGAAGACCTAGATGTGCAAACTTTGGTGAATTGATTCAGATGGATGCATCTTTACATGAATGGTTTGGTGGTATTGATACTCAACTGCATATCGCTATAGATGATGCTACTGGTGTAATTGTAGGGGCATATTTTGATCTACAAGAAACACTAAATGGATACTACAATGTACTAAGCCAAATACTTAAAAGCTATGGTATCCCATATATGTTCTTCACTGATAGACGAACGGTATTTGAGTACAAACAGAAAAAATCCCCTTCCATAGAAGAGGATACTTTCACTCAATTTGGTTATGCCTGCAAGCAATTAGGCATTGAAATTAAAACCAGTAGTGTTCCGCAAGCCAAGGGACGTGTTGAGAGGATATTCAAAACTCTACAATCACGTCTCATCCTAGAATTAAGGCTTAACGGCATTACCACAATCGAGCAAGCAAATATATTCTTAAACTCCTACATAAAAGAATATAATGCTAAATTTGCTCTGTCAACTAATAATATCAAATCTGTCTTTGAAAAACAACCAGATGATGAAAAGATTAATTTAACATTGGCTGTTCTCTCTAGTAGGAAGATAGATAATGGCCATTGTATTAAATATGAAAACAAGTATTTTAAGCTACTAGATGCTAATGGAAATCCTGTATATTATTACAAAGGTACATCAGGTATGGTAATTAAAGCATTTAACAAAGAGTTATATTTCTGTGTAGGAAAAATTGTTTATGCTTTAGAAGAAATTCCATCTCATGAGCGTAAGTCCAAGAACTTTGATTTTGATACACCGGAAGAAAAGCCAAAGAAGAGATATATTCCTCCAATGAGTCATCCATGGAAGCAAGCCTCTTTTGAGAATTTTATGAACAAACAAGCTCATAGAAAAGAACTAACAGCCTAAAACTAAGTAGATGTTAAGGTCTATAATTTAACAGCCTTAAATAGCTAGTTTTTAAGGCTTATTAAGTATACCCAAATTCCAAATGATGTTACCAAGTTTGATTTAGCACGACATTTCATGTCTTTATTGTAGGGGTATGTATGCTAGGCTGGCATGGAATGCCAACAGGCTTTGTCACCTGGGATGCTTTTTCCCAGGTGGCGGAGTCTGTTCCCAAGCCTGTTTTAGCGTACATATGGGTTCCTGCAGTCAAGATTTTAATTGTCTAAGTTAAATCAAAAAATATAGCACCAATCCTTAAGAAAATTGGTGCTAATATTTTAATATTTATGGGACATTTTTAAAAGTGCTTGACAGAAGTTAATACTTCTTGATGTTATTATTTCTAGAGAAGTCAAACATATGTAACACGACCTCTGAAAAATTATCTCTAAATAATGCTGTGATTTTTAAAAATTACTAATAATTATTTTGTCAAGGAGGAAAGTGAAGCGATAATTAACATAATTTTTACTGATATTTTCAAAAGTTATTAACAGAAGTAATACAATATCTATAATAATTTAAGTATTTTGTAAATAGTATACAATCTGTTATAATTATAGTAAATCTGTATATTTATAATAAAACGGTTATTACATTAGGAGGAAAAATCATGCCTAAACAAACTTTTTTTAATTTACCATATAAAAAAAAGCAACATATTATAAATGCTGCATATGATATTTTTATTAATATGGATTATGAAAATATAAATATTAGGGATATAACAAGAAAAGCTGACATTTCTATAGGAAGTTTTTATCAATATTTTAATAATAAAGATGATTTATATTTATACTTACAAAGTAATATTGAAAAAAAAGTTTATGCTTATCAAAAAGAATATATAGGTTCTCTTTTATTAGAAAGAGAAATAATCCCCATAGAAAATATATGTACTGAAAAAGAAATAGCTTTTAACCGCACTTGGCATAAAGCTCCTATAGAAATATTGATGAAATTCTATTTTGGTGAGTATAGTAAAGAATTAAATAGTGATATAATGGACGAGCTTATACTTCTTAAGAATTCAGGAAAATTAAAAGATTCTGTAGATATTGATCTTTTCTTTCATTTATATGTTACATCAATGTTTAATATTTCAATCTATTTTCGCCAAAATAATATAACTGATATAAATAAAAAAATTGAAATTAAAAAATCTTTTTATTATGATTTACTATTAACAGGTATATTAAAAGTTGATATTCCTCAAAAAAATATTTAAAGCCCCTAAATAGGGGCTTATTTGCTACCGTTAAAAACTAGATCTGTATTTATAGTTTTGTAACATTTGTAGCTTGAGGACCTTTTTCTCCTTCAACTATTTCGAATTCAACCTCTTGTCCTTCTTCTAGAGTTTTGAACCCATCTTCATTGATAGCAGAATAATGTACGAATACATCTTCTCCTTCTTCTGTGGATATAAATCCATAACCTTTTGTTGCATTAAACCATTTAACATTACCTTTAACCATTTAAAACATTCCTCCAATATAACTAATTTAAATAGATGTTACTCATCTACTTTTAATTTAGTTTATCACAATATATATGCTCTGTCAATTAATATTCCCCAAATTTAAATTAATATCCTACTAAAATAAATTATTTAGATACAACAAAACATATTCTTTCAGTTTTTTTATTGGGCTTATGAGAGGTTAAATTTTTATAATAACAAATATGAGTAAAATTGGCCTTTGTTAAAGCATCTATAACTTCTTCAATTCTATATGCTCTCTCAATATGTTCTTCATCAAATCTAGTATAATAATTATTTCTATCTTTTATAAAAAAATTCAAATAAAAATTTGCTATATTATTTTCAGTATCAAAATTATTTTGCCAAACATAAAATACATTTTCTCTATCTTCAACAAAAATATTATTTCCTATTATATTTTTTAATTTATAATAAGAATTAATATCAAAAATAAATATTCCATCTTCATTTAAGTGATTATATACATTTTTAAAAGTTTTAAATAAATCTCTTTCATCTATGATGTAATTTATGGCATCACAAATACTTAAAATCACATCATACTTTTTATTAAGATTAAAATTTATCATATTTTGCGAAATTATATTTACATTTTTAAATTCATACAATTTATTATAAGCCATTGATAACATTTCCAAAGACATATCGAAACAAGTGACTTTGTAACCTTTCTTACATAAGTAATAAGTGAAATTTCCTGTTCCACAAGCCATTTCTAAAATACTCCTAGGTTTTTTATCAAAATGTTCAAAAATATTTTCTACATAGTTAAACCATTTTTCATAATCTACATCATACATTAGTTCATCATAATAATTTGCAAACTTTTCATAAATCCCCATAATAATTACCTCTTTAATTCACTCAATATAGCTTGTAATGTTTCTCCTGCATTTCCTCTAATAATTAAATCTGCAGATGAATCCATAGGAGTAGTTCCCTTATTTATTAAAATTAAATGTTTTGCCCTCTGAGGTAAAAAATTAACAGGTGATACTACTAAACTTGAACCAACAACTATTAGTAAATCACTGGAACTTACCTCTTCCCAAGCAATAGTAAAATCTTTAGGAAGCCTGTCCCCAAAAAATACAACATCAGGTCTTAATGTTCCTCCACATTTATCACATTTAGGTGGAACTTCTCCTTTATTTACTTTATCAGTTAATACATTTATTTTAACAGTATTTCCACATTTCAAGCAACTTCCTTTTCTCGTATTTCCATGAACCTCCAAAATATATTTTGAACCTGCTTTTTGATGTAAATTATCAATGTTTTGAGTTATAATACCTTTAATATAACCTAATTTTTCCATCTCCACCAAAGCATAATGACCTTCATTGGGTTCTGCATCTGTCATATCCAAAAGCATTTTAAATCCTTGTTTGTAGAACTTTTTTGGATTATTATACAAAACTTTTGTTGATAACGCTTCTGCAGGATCAATATTTTCCCACAGGCCAGTATCTGGGCTTCTAAAATCGGGTATTCCACTTTCTGTTGATATACCTGCTCCAGTTAATACCATAGTTTTTGATGATTTTTTCATCATACTACTTACTTCTTTTATTAAGTGTTCAGTCATAAAAATCCCCCCTATATGTAAGTAATTCCAATCAGTGAATTAAATTAAAATTACTTTTTTTTATTCACTTTCCTCTTTCTTGCTGTAATAAGTCCTCCTATCTTCCCTGATTCTTTTGCCGTCAGTCCACCCCAGCCCACTTTATTTATTTTTTCCGAAAGTCCCAATTCTTCTGCTATTTCATATTTTAATCTTTTTTCTGATACCTCAATTTTTTCCCTTTTCACGCTTATCCCTCCATTTTTAGTATTCCAAGGGAAATAAAATTTATTCTTTACATCATAAAAATTTTATGATTATAAAAAATATATATTACGCCTACAATAAGTAATGGAATATATTTGTAAAAAGAGTTGTTTTCTTTAAAATTAAAATCATCTATTGGATATCCTTCTTCCCTATATTCAGGTAAAGATCTTATAAGACTGAATGATATTGAGCCCATGGCAAATGCAATTACTCCTAATATTAATATTGATATAATTACATAAGGGCCTGTTTCAATATTAACAGTGTTTTCTGGTAGATTCATAGCATCTATTTTGTCTATACTATTATTCAAAACATATCCAATAATCATAGATATAGCATTATTAGTAGCATGCCCTATCATTGCTGGATAAATAGAATTAGTCTTATATACCATTATTCCAAAAATTAATCCTAAAAATATTGGTCCTACTAAATTTTGTATATTGAAGTGAAATATTCCAAATAAAATAGCAGAAAAAATAATAGCTTTTCTTTTTCCTAATCTTTCATAAGAAGATAGTATTAAACCTCTAAACATAAATTCTTCACAAATTCCAGGAGACAATGCTATTATAAATAAACTTGACCACAACTCTTTTGATGTTTCAGGTATAGGTACTGGTGGAACTTGAAGTTCTGTAAAACTATTAATAATTAAAATCACTATATAATTAAGAAAAACTCCTATTGGGTAGGATAGTAAAACTATAATAGGAATCTTCAAGCCTTGTTTTAAAGAAATTTTATTAAGTTTAACAGAATCTTTAATATTGTATCCTTTAATTTTCATATACAATAATGTTGGTAATAAAATTATTATATATTCAGTAATAATTAAACCACTTAAAATATTTCTACTCTGTACTATTCCCCCAATTATCAATAACATAATTCCAATAATCAAATAAAATAAATTAGCTTGAAATATACTTTTCTCATTTTCTCTAATCTCCATAGTAACCTCCTACTAATTGTCTTTTTTATATTGTATCTTTTTTGATGATTTTAATCAAATACAAAGATATTATATGACAAACTTCATAAATATAGTATATTATAATAGTATGTAGTAAATTAATTATAGAGGTGATAAAGTGAAAAAAGCAAATATAGCAATAGTTGGTGCAACTGGTATGGTAGGAAGAACAATTTTGAAAGTTATGGAAGAAAGAAATTTTCCAATTAACAATCTGTACTTATTTGCATCAAGTAAATCTAAAGGACAAAAAATATTATTTAAAGGTAAAAATTATGTAGTTGAAGAATTAAAAGAAGATTCTTTTGATAAAACTATTGATATTGCACTATTCGCAGCAGGTGGAGATATTAGCAAAAAATATGCTCCTATTGCTAAAAATAAAGGAATAGTCGTTGTAGACAATAGTAGTGCATGGCGAATGGAAGATAATGTTCCTTTAATAGTGCCAGAAGTCAATCCAGAAGCTATTAAAAATCATAAAGGAATCATCGCCAACCCAAATTGTTCAACTATTCAAAGTGTATTACCATTAAAACCACTTCATAAATTTTTTAACATAAAAAGAATTGTCTATTCAACATACCAAGCAGTTTCTGGCTCTGGTGTTGGTGGCCTTTCAGATTTAGAAAAAGGAATAAAAGGTGAAAAAGGAGGTAAATATCCTTATCCTATTGCTTTTAATTGTTTACCTCACATTGACTCTTTCTTAGAAAATGGTTATACAAAAGAAGAGATGAAAATGATTTGGGAAACTAAAAAAATACTTAATGACCAAAACATAGAAATTACAGCTACAACAGTTAGAGTACCTGTTAGATATGGACATTGTGTATCAACTAATATTGAATTTGAAAAAGATTTTGAATTAGAAGAAATAATTAATGCATTAAAAGAACAAAAAGGTATCATAGTATTAGATGATATTTCAAAAAATATATATCCAATGCCATTAAATGTAGAAGGAAAAGATGAAGTGTATGTAGGCAGAATAAGAAGAGATTTTAGTATTGATAAAGGTATAAATATTTGGATAGTGGCTGATAATATCAGGAAAGGTGCAGCTACTAATGCTGTGCAAATTGCTGAATTATTGATTAATAAATAAAAGGAGGATCAATAAATGAATTTATTTAAAGGTTCTGGTGTAGCTATTGTTACACCGTTTAAGGACGATAAAATTAATTATAAGAAACTCGAAGAATTAATTGAATGGCATATTGAAGAAAAAACAGATGCTATAATTATTTGTGGAACTACTGGTGAGTCTGCTACTATGTCTGACGAAGAACGAAAAAATGCAATAAAATTTACAGTTGATACAGTGAAAAATCGTATACCAGTAATTGCAGGTACTGGTAGTAATAATACAAAATACTCAATAGAACTTAGTCAATATGCTGAAAATGTTGGTGTCGATGGTCTACTTATAGTAACACCTTATTACAACAAAACTACACAAAAAGGTTTAATTGAACACTACAAAGCTATAGCTGATAAAGTAAATATTCCTATCATCGTATACAATGTACCAGGAAGAACTGGTTTAAATATATTGCCAAAAACTTTATACGAACTTTCAAAACACTCAAATATTCGTGCCGTAAAAGAGGCAAGTGGTAATATAGCTCAAGTTACAGAAGTTGCAAGATTATGTAAGGATAATTTTTATATTTATTCAGGCAACGATGATATGGTAGTTCCATTATTATCTATTGGCGGAGTAGGAGTTATATCTGTAGTAGCAAATATACTTCCTAGAGATACTCATAATATGGTTACTGCATATCTTAAAGGAGATCTAGATAAGGCTAAAAAGCTACAATTAGATATGAAACCTTTAATTGATGCATTATTCATAGAAACTAATCCTATACCTATAAAAGAAGCTATGAATCTATTAGGAATGGAAGTTGGGCCTACAAGATTACCTTTAACTAGCATGACTCAAGACACTAAACAAATATTAATGAATGAAATGAAGACTTATGGTTTAAATTTAAGGGGGTAAAATATATGTTAAAAGTTGCCATTAATGGTTACTTAGGTGCTATGGGGCAGGTAGTCGCTGAAGAAGTTAAAAAAGATAATGAAATGTATCTCATAGCAGGAATAGATAAAAAATATATTCAAAAAGATAAAAATGGTATTACAGTATATGATGATATTTCAAATTTAAAAGATGAAATAGATGTAATAATCGATTTTTCTCATCCTAGCTCTTTGGATTCTTTATTAGAATTTTGTATTAAAAACAATACATCTTTAGTTATAGGTACTACTGGTTTAGAAGATAAACACATAGCTAAAATAAAAGCTGCTTCTAAAAAAATACCTATATTTTATTCTGCCAATATGTCTTTAGGTATAAATTTGCTACTTTCTCTTGTAGCTAAATCTGCCTATGTACTTGGTGATGATTTTGATATAGAAATAATAGAAAAACATCACAATAAAAAAGTTGATGCTCCTAGTGGTACTGCTTATATGATTGCTGATTCTATTAATAAAATTTTTAATAATTCTAAAAAATATATTTATGATAGACATAGCAAAACTGAGAAAAGGAATAAAAACGAAATAGGCATTCACTCAATACGTGGAGGAACTATTGTAGGTGAACATACTGCAATCTTTGCAGGACCTGACGAAATAATAGAAATTAATCACATTGCTACATCTAAAACAATTTTTGCTCAAGGAGCAATTAAAGCATGTAAATTTATTATTAAAAATAATAATGGCCTATATAATATGGAAAATCTAATAAATAGTTAATAAAATAATCCCCTACATTTTTTTAAGATGTAGGGGATACTTTTTTTCTATTATTGTCATTTTCTATATATTCTAACCTTGATATAGATACTTCATAAGCAGTTTTTGATTTCATCTCTCCATCTAGTAATTTTTTTTGATATTTTCTACTTTGAATTCTGCCCCAAATTTTTATATGATCTCCTACTAATAATTTTTCACAAAATCTTGCATTTCTTCCCCAAGATATACAAGGAATATAATCTGATTTATTGTAGGGCCTATTTACTGCCACCAATAAATCAGTTATTTCTCTTCCAAATGGTGTAGTTCTAAAAATAGGTGGCTTACAAATATAGCCATCAATATAAATTTCATTTGGTTTTTTTAACCTTTCTTCTAACTCTTCTTCATCTTTGGGTTCATAAATATCCCTCGTAAAAACAGTCAAAATCAATTTGTTTGAATTGTTTACATAACGATTGTATGATCTCAATTGTCCTTTAATCACAACATAGTGACCAAGCTTTAATTCTAAATCCACAAGTAAACGTTCAGAAACTGTTACTGGTAAAACATCTACATAATTACTAAGTCTAGGAACCTCTAATAAAAAATTATAGAATTCTTCACCATACATCTCATGACTAAATTCTTTTTCTGAAGCAACTTTACCTACTAATGTAGTAGTATTTGTATCAATTATCTTATCTATCATTAAGATTCACTCCCTATTCTTACGTGTTTTAAACAATCTATATCTATACTTATTCAGAAGTATTGTTTTTTATGAATATTAATATAATTAATGCTATATTTGACATAATCTCAAAAAATCCTTCTATCAAAATTAAATAAAAAAACTAGCTAAATTTTATTAGCTAGTTCCAATTTACTAATATTACCACATTCATTCAAACTTTCACCACCAACAAATAATAAAATATCATCTTTATTTAACAATTTAATTCCTTTCTCTATACATTGTTTTAAATTATAGTATAAAGAAAAATCAATTTCTTTTTTATATAGCATAAAATTTATATTATCTTTTACTAATTCATTTTTTTTGTCTATATAAAGCAACAATTTTTCAATTCCTAATACAGGAACCCAATTCATAACTATATCTAAATTTTCTTTAATGGAAACAATTCCTTGATCTATTTCTATACCTAAAATAATAATAAGTTTTTTATATTTCAAATTTTGTATAGTTTCAAAAGTTGTATTAAAATCTAATGCATTTCTACAATCATTATCAATAATAAGAAATTTATTTTGGTATATTTTTTCAAATATTCTTCTTGAACTTCTTACTCCCTTTAATGCATCACAAATAGTATTGAATTTTATATTATAAAACATACTACCTGTAATTGCTGCTAAAGCATGATAAATATTCCATTTTCCTATTAAATCAAGACTTATTGGCAACTCACAAGGCTCAATTGTATGTCCATCTAAAGTTATTAATTGCCTTTGAATACAAAAATTAAAATCAATAGAATTATTTACATTAAAACTAGATGCAGTTACAGTAGATTTTTTATTAAAACCGTAAGTAACTACTAAATCACTATTGTTTTCTTTCATTAAGTCAATGCTTTTTTCTTCATCAATATTTAAAATTACAACTTTTTTAGCTTTTTTAAAAAGTTTTTGTACTACTTTTTTATTATAATCCTTTTCTTTCAAAAAAGTATGCACTAAAACTTGAAAATTCAAATTTAATTTTAATAATCCCTCTCCAATAAAAGGAGTAATCTCTATTAACCCAATGTAGTTATCTTTGCCCTTCAAAAATATTATATTTCCTTCTTCATTTATATATATTGGTATAAATCCTTCCTTCAAAAATATTTCTTTTAACATAATAAAAGCCATATTTCCCTTTTCACTAGTAAGTACTCCAACAAAACTCATCTTTTGTAATTTCATTTGTATCACCTTTTAGTCTTTTTTATTTTCTTTAATTTGCTTACCAGTATGATCTATATAAAAATTGTCTTTGTATATTAATTCTGAAATTGGAACAATTTCATAACCTTCACTTTGAAGTTTTTCAATAACTATAGGCAAATATTCAACTATATATTTTGCATTATTATGAAATAATACTATAGAGCCATTTTTTACATTTCGTGTTACTCTATCCACTACAGATTGAACTCCCAATTCCTTCCAATCTAATGAATCTACATCCCATTGTATTACATAATAATTATTTTTCCTACATACTTTTATTAATTCGTTATTATAATCTCCAAAAGGTGGTCTAAATAATATTGGAGCCTCTCCTGTTATTTCTTTTATTAAATTTCCTGTTTTATTTAATTCTTGAGTTATTTGTTCACTTGACATTTTAGTCATATAAGGATGATTTGTAGAATGATTACCTACATCGTGACCTCTATCATAAATTTCTTTAACTAATTCTGGATTTTTTTCTATCCAAAAACCAACCAAAAAAAAAGTGCTTTTAATATTATATTTATCTAATATATCTAATATCTTTTTTGTATAATCTGTACCCCAAGCAGCATCAAAACTAATGGATAATTTTTTTTCTTGTGTATCTACACAATAAATAGGAAGTTCCTTATTTTGAGAAAAGACTTCAACTATAGTTATATTATTTCTAAAACTAGTATAAATTATTGATGTAATTAATAGTGCTATAATAATTAATATTCTAAATGTAATATAATTATTTTTTTTTATATTTTTCAATTTATCTCCCCCTATAAAAACTAGTTTTATTATTACAATTTATTCCAAATTTATATAAATATGACTTTGTTTTTTAAAAATTTCTCCATTTTTATAATGCAATTTTTACTAGAATAATATAATTTAAAAAAGGTTATATTATAATTGCAGTATAAAAAACTGCTTTTTTATAAAAAGGAGGTCTGGATAATGGCTAATAAATTGCTAGTTCCAGAAGCAAAAGAAGCTTTAGAACAAATGAAACTAGAAATAGCTCACGAATTAGGCATTCCTAATTACAATGATATAGATAAAGGAAATCTAACCTCCCGAGAAAATGGTTATGTTGGAGGCTATATGGTAAAAAAACTAGTTGAACAGGCTCAAAGACAAATATCTGATAAATAAACAATTTATTAATATAGAGAAGTGAAATTCCACTTCTCTATATTTTTATGTTATAATTTATTTAATTATAATATTAATTAAAGAAGGTGTTTATTGTGTTTTTAGATAGTACAGAAGAATTAGCACAAAATAAACTTCTACTACTCTATATAATAGATAAATCTAAAAAGCCACTAACTAATAGTCAAATCTCTGAATTTGTATTAGAAAATAATTACATGAATTATTTCTTAATTCAACAATTTTTAGGTGAATTAGTTGATTCTAAATTCATTGAGTTTTCTAGTTTAAAAGAAAAAAAGAGTTACTCTATACTTCAAAAAGGAAAATTAACACTGCATTATTTCGAAGATAGAATACCTGAAAATATAAAAGAAGATATTAATTCTAAATTAAAAATAAAAGAAAAGGATTTTGAAAGAGAATCTCAAATAGTAAGTAATTACTTTAAAAAAAATGAAAATGAATATATAGTTAATTTAAAATTAGTAGAAAATGACATAACTTTATTTAGCCTATATTTAAATGTTGTATCAAAAAAACAAGCTAAAATGATTTGTAAACAGTGGAAAAAACAACCTGATTCTATTTATAAACAGATTTTTAACATACTTTTAGAAGAGTAAAATTAATTATAAAAAAATCATACCATTAGGTTCTGTTCCTACTTTTACATTTTTTAACACCTTTCCCTTTTTATAGTTTATTACAGTTAATAAATTTTTATTTATATTTGTAATATATAAAATACTATTTCCATTCCATAAAATTCTATTTGGCATACCTCCAATAAAAATTTTGTCAACTACCTTGTTTTTCTTTATATCTAATTTATACAAAAATCCACTTTCAATATTTGTAAGGAAAATCAAATCTTTATCCTTTAATTTTATCATATAATTAAAAATACCTTTTAAATCTAAACTCTTAATAAGACGATAATTATTTGGATCAATAATTGATATATTACTCCAATTATAACTACCATTATTCTTATTTGATAAAATATACAAAAAATTTCTATCAAATTGAATTTTGACAGGATTTGATTTTAAAGTAATTCTTTCTATATTATCTTTCTGTAAATCAATAACTTCAACACTTAATCCATAGCTGTTTGCAACAAATATTCTACCTGTCTCTTTATCTATTTCAATATCATTAGGATTTTCACCAACTGAAATACTTTCAATTAATTCAAAACAATATTCATCAATTATAGATATTGAATTTGAATCACTATTAGATATTAATATTAAATCATTGTAAAATTTTATACAAGTTGGGCAACTTCCTACTGCTACCAAATCTTCTACTATTTTTTGAGATAAGTTTATTTTAAATACAGAGTTATTATAGGAGTTTGTGGTATAAATCTTGTCCATTTTGTGATTTACATGGATATCATAGGGACCGATAGCAAAAGAATTTAAATAAAACTTCATATTCTTCTTCCGATTACTTGTTAAAAAAGATGAAAATGGAATTTTTTTCGATTTATAATTATTTTTAATATCTATTACTGAAAGAGAATCATCTCCTGTATTTGCTACAATTATTTTTTCCTTCCTCATCAATGTAATCACCTCCACCTATGTGTATATATAACAATTTATGCTATAACATAGGTTAAGGTGATAATTTTAATTGCACTTATCTTTTAAGTATTTTACGTATTAACTCCCCTTCATCAATTTTAATATTCCTATTTTTTATTTCAACTATCATATCATTAACTTCCATTGCAATTTTCCAATATTCATCCATAATTCCTGAATCTAAATAATGTTTCATTCTATCTATTTTTATATTTACAGTTTTTATCAACTCATCATTGTTCATAACAAACCTCCCCTTTAAACATATTTAAATATATTCAAAAAGGAGGTTGTTTCATTACTATTATTTTACTACAATTTTCCTAACATCACCAATTAAATATATGGAACCAGCAAATAATATTAAATCATTTTCATTAGCCAATTCAAAAGACTTTTCAACAGCTTTTTCAATTTCTTTTTCTATAATAATAGTTTTGTTATATTTTTGAACTTTTTTCGCTAACTTTTCACAATCCATTTTTCTCTGAGTCTTAACTTCAGTAATTATTATCTCATCTGCTAATGGTACAATAGAATCTATAATATGATCTACATCTTTGTCTTCTAATATTGCTATTCCTAATATTAATCTATTATAATCAAAAATATTAATGGCTTTTGATAAATACTTTACACCTTGTGGATTATGAGCTGCATCTATTAAAAAAGTAGGATCCCTTTTTATTACTTCTAATCTTCCCTTCCATTTAGTATCTATTAAGCCTTTCCTTATTTCTTCATCTGTTACATTTACTAAGCCTTTTTCTCTAAATTTTAAAATAGTTGTTAATGCTAAGGCAGCATTATATATTTGATATTCACCTAATAAATTAATTTTTAAATCTGAATAAACTTTATCTTTATACTTAAAATCAAATACTCCACCATATTGTGAGTAATCTTTTACCTTCACATTATCCATATTACATAAAACAAAATCTGAACCCTTTTTCCCAGCTTCCTTTTGTAAAACTTTTAATACTTCATTATTTTGTGGATAAGATATTACTAATCCATTTTCTTTAATAATTCCTGCTTTTTCATAGGCAATTTCAGTAAGAGTATTCCCTAATATATGAGTATGATCCATATCTATTGTAGTTATAACACTTGCCATAGAACTTTCAATTATATTTGTAGAATCTATTCTACCACCTAACCCTACTTCTAATACTACATAATCTACATTTTCCTCCTTAAAATATTGAAATGCTATAGCAGTAATAATCTCAAAAGTAGTAGGATGTCTATAACCATTCATTACCATTTCATCTGATTTATCCTTTACTATTTTAGTTATTCTAGCTAAAGATTCATTAGATATATCTACTTCATTAATTTGAATTCTTTCATTAAATCTTTCTAAATAAGGTGATGTAAATAATCCTACTTTATAACCTGCTTCCTTAAGAATAGTAGCAATATATGAAGACGTAGAGCCTTTTCCATTGGTACCAGCTACATGAATATACTTCATATTCCTATGAGGATTATCCATCTTATCAAGTAACATACCTATAGTTTTCAATCCTAATTTTGAACCATATTTTTGTGTACTATCTATATATTTTAAAGCTTCATTATAGTTCATTTGTTCTCCCTTCTTCCCTAATATCACTCTAATTACTTAATAATTTTCTTCATATTCTCTAATCTTTCTAAAACTTTTCCCATCATATCCTCATATTTCACTTTTTTCTTCTTCTCATTATTTACTATATCTCCAGGTGCTTTGTTTACAAAACCCTCATTTGAAAGTTTCTTTTCTACTCTTTCCAATTCAAATTCCAATTTTTCTTTCTCTTTTTCTAACCTTTCTATTTCCTTATCAAAATCTATTAAATCTTTTAATGGTAAATATATTTCTGTCTTCTCAACTACAACTATTACATTGTCTTCTCCTAAATTTTCATTATTATCTCTTATTTCAATTTCTTGTGCATAGGCTAAATTAGTGAAATATCTTCTACCATAGTCCAATATATTTATTATATCTTTATCTTCTGTTACAAATATTATTTTAGATTTTCTAGAAGGTGCAACATTCATTTCTGCTCTAGCATTTCTTATACCTTTTATTGCATTCATTATGAATTTAAGTCGTTTTTCTGCACTTTCAAAATTATATTTTCTTTCATATTTTGGCCAATCACTTATAATTAATGGTTCTTTTGTATGTGGCAAATAGCTCCATATCTCTTCAGTTATAAAAGGCATAAATGGATGAAGCAATTTTAAAATATTTTTTAAAACCAGTAGTAAAACTTTTTGTGCTATTTTATTACTTTCTAAATTTTCATCATATAATCTAGGTTTCACAATTTCTATATACCAATCACAATACTCATCCCATATGAAATCATATATTTTCTGTGCTGCTATGCCTATTTCATATTTATTTAAATTATCTGTTATCTCTTTTATAACAGTATTCATTCTTGAAATTATCCACTTATCTTCTTCTTCTAATAAATCCAAAGAAATTTCTTCTTTTACTATATCCTCATCTAAATTCATCATTACAAATCTAGTAGCATTCCATAATTTGTTTGCAAAATTTCTACTAGCTTCTACCCTTTCCATATAAAAACGCATATCATTTCCAGGGGAATTACCAGTGATCAAAGTAAATCTTAAAGCATCAGCTCCATATTCATCAATTACATCTAATGGATCTATTCCATTTCCTAAAGATTTACTCATTTTCCTTCCATATTCATCCTTAATAAGACCTGTTAAAAATACATCTTTAAATGGCAACTTTTCAGTTTGTTCAATGGCAGAAAAAACCATTCTTGCAATCCAAAAAAATATTATATCATAACCAGTAACCAATACATCTGTAGGATAGAAATATTTTAATTCCTTTGTTTCTTCTGGCCAACCTAAAGTAGAAAAAGGCCATAAGGCAGAAGAAAACCAAGTATCTAAAGTATCAGGATCTTGATATATATTGGTACTATTACATTGTGTGCATTTTTCAGGTTTTTCTCTGGAAACTATTATTTCATCACAATCTTTACAATAATATACTGGTAATCTATGCCCCCACCACAATTGTCTTGATATACACCAATCCCTTATATTTTCTAACCAATGAGAATATATTTTTCCAAATCGTTCTGGTATAAAACACAATTCCCCATTTTTATATGCTTCAAGAGCAGGTTTTGCCAAAGGTTCCATCTTTACAAACCATTGTTTTGAAATAATAGGTTCAATAGTTGTTTCACATCTTTCACAATGTCCTACACTGTGAGCATGTTCCTCTATTTTTAATAAATAACCTTCCTTATCTAAATCTTCTACAACTTTTTCCCTAGCTTCATATCTATCTAATCCTTTGTATTTGCCACCATTTTCATTTACAATAGCTTCGTCATCAAATATTTTCAATTGTCCTAAATCATGTCTTACACCAATTTCAAAATCGTTTGGATCATGGGATGGAGTTATTTTAACAGCTCCAGTTCCAAATTCCATATCTACATAATCATCAGCAATTATAGGTATCTCTCTATTAACTAAAGGTAATATAGCTACGTTGCCTACTAAATCTTTATATCTTTCATCATCAGGATGTACAGCTATAGCTAAATCACCTAACATAGTCTCAGGTCTCGTAGTAGCAATAATTATAGATTCATCTCTACCTTTAATAGGATATTTTATATGCCACATTTTACCTTGTTCATCTTCATGAACTACTTCAATATCAGATATAGCTGTTTTACAATTAGGACACCAGTTGATTATTCTATCTCCTCTATAGATTAAATCTTTTTCATATAATCTAATAAACACTTCTTTTACTGCATTGCTTAGTCCCTCATCTAAAGTAAATCTTTCTTTAGTCCAATCACAAGAAACTCCTAACTTTTTAAGTTGATTATTAATATTTCCACCATAAGTTTTAGTCCAATCCCAAGCTTCTTCTAAAAATTTTTCCCTTCCTATCTTTTCTTTACTCTTACCCTCTTTTCTCAATTTTTCTACTACTTTTGCTTCTGTTGATATACTAGCGTGATCTGTTCCAGGAAGCCATAAAGCCTCATAACCTTCCATCCTCTTCCACCTAATCAATATATCTTGTATAGTATTATTTAAAGCATGCCCTAAGTGAAGATTACCAGTTACATTTGGTGGAGGCATCATTATAGTATAAGGTTCTTTCTTATTATTTACATTGGCCTCAAAATATCCATTGTCATTCCAAAAAGAATACCATTTTTCTTCAAAATTCTTTGGATTATAAGCTTTCGGTAAATTTTCTATCATCTTTTTCACTCCTTATTAATATTAAAAAAAACCTTCATCCTAAAAAAGGACGAAGGTTTATTCGCGGTACCACCTTATTTTCATAAACATATTAAATTTGTTTATGACTCTTATCAATATAACGGTTTAACCGTTCAAGCTTACTCTAGTTCAGCTTAAAAACTCAGAAGCTACCTTCAGTGAAAATTACCTAGAAAAGCCTTTCAGCCTAAGGACTTTTCTCTCTCTTAGGATTTTCACCTACTCCTCTTCTTCATAGTCAAATTATAAAATTGCTGATAATTATTATATCTAATATTACTCACTTTTGTCAATATGGCAATAGTTATGATAGGATCAATTATTAGTTTTGATATATGATTTTGGAGTATTAAATTATATAATATTGAGCATATGCTTGATTATTTTTGTCATTAAACATATGAAAATCCCATCTAATATTGGCATTATATATTTTTACATGGTTTTTCAGTAGTTTCAAAACATCTCTGTGGCTAATTACCAACTAATAATTAAATAATTTATCAGTGCCAATAAATGTAAAAATACTGTGATATTTAAAAATAACTTGCTAATTACTTCATTAATATTAAATGCTACAAAAAAAATTGCTATATAAAATGAAGCAGTAGCTATTTTACCAAATTTATTAGCTGGTATTATTTTTTTGTTCTTAAAACAGTATAAATAGCCTCCCCCTAGTATCATTACAATCTCTTTTATACCTATAACAAATAATATCCATAAAGGAATCATATTTTTACTTGTAAAACTTATCAATATAGCAAATATAATAAGTTTATCTGCAATTGGATCAAGAATAGTTCCTAACTTAGTAATTATATCATATTTTCTTGCAATATATCCATCTAAAATATCTGTAATACCTGCTAGAACTAATATTAAAACAGAATATATAATATTATTTTTTCTAAAAGTATAAAAGACCCATAAATATATAGGTACTAATATTATTCTTAAAACAGTTAATATATTCGGTATATTCATATATACTCTCCTCTTCTCTATATTTAAAAAGTAACTATTTTAAAGTATAGGAATATAATGACAATAATAATGTTTCTTTATTCTAAAAAATTTTTGGAGGCTTATATGTTTAAAAAAAAATTTCTAATATTAGTATTCACATTAATCATAATTTTTACTTCCACAGGATGTAAAAAAAACAAATTAAAAACTATTAAACTTATGGAAGTAACTCATTCCTTGTTTTATACTCCTCAATATATAGCTATCACTCAAGGCTTTTTTGAAGAAGAAGGACTTAAGATAGAATTGACAAATGGAAAAGGTGCTGATAAATGTATGACAGCACTACTTAGCGGTGAAACAAATATTGCTTTTATGGGACCTGAAGCTTCAGTATATGTTTATAATCAAGATAGAGAAGATTATGTTATTAACTTTGCACAATTAACCCAAAAAGATGGCTCTTTTCTTGTAAGTAGAAAACCCGAACCAAACTTTGATTTTAAAAATCTTTATGGAAAAACTATTATAGGTGGAAGAAAAGGTGGTATGCCAGAAATGACATTAGAATATGTATTGAGGAAAAATGGAATTGACCCAAAAAAAGATGTCAATTTGAGAACTGATATACAATTTGATGTAATGGCAGGAGCTTTCATAGGTGGAGAAGGTGATTATGTTACACTTTTTGAACCTGTAGCTACACATTTAGAAAAAGAAAAAAAAGGATATGTAATTGCTTCTATTGGAAAAGAAGTAGGATATATTCCCTATACTTGCTATTGTTCTACTAAAAGTTACATGGAAAAAAATCCTGAGATAATTCAAAGTTTTACAAATGCTATATATAAAGCTATGCTCTGGGTTGATAATCACAGTTTAGAAGAAATAGCAGAAGCATTAGAACCTCAATTTCCAGATACTGATAAAGAAATTCTTATTACTCTTTTAGAAAGATATAAAAAACAAGATACCTGGAAACCCGATTTAATTCTCACTGAAAAAGGATTTAATCATATGATGGATATAATAGAAATGGCAGGAGAATTAGATAAAAGAGCAAATTATAACAAAATTGTTACTACAAAATTTGCAAAAAAAGCCATGAAAACTATAAAATAAATTAGAAGCACAATATTGTGCTTCTAATTTATTTTATAGTTTTTTAAATATATTTAATTTTTTCACATATACTATATGCTTTATTGACAATTTAATATTCTATGGTAATATTTTAATAACAGCGATTGAAAAAAATGGAAATCATCAATGTTTACTAGATTTCATATATTTTTATCCCTAAGTTAGGGAACAGGTGAAAATAGAAATCTTATAATCTCAATATTCTATCATAAAGTATCAAAAAAATTAGAATAATTACAAGGGGGATTTTAAATGAAAAGATTTTTAGCTATCCTGTTAAGTTTGATAATATGTTTTATGACTATAGGAGTTCAAGCTCATGCAATTCAAGAAAATCAAAATCCAGCAAAGCAAGAATATTTAGTGCAATTTGATATTTCCTCATACAAAAACTTATCTAAAAATGCTATTACTACAAATTTGAAAAACACTTTAAATTCTATAAATATCAAAGAAAGAGATATTTTAAAAACTTATGACTTACTTCCAGTTTATTGTGTAAAATTAAGTAAAAGGCAAGCAAAAGCTCTTAAAAAAATGCCTACTGTAAAAGCTGTTGAACCTAATTATAGAGTTAAAGTTCCTGAACAAATAACACAAACTATTGAAACTAAAAAAGTAAAACCATCACAAGACACTATTCCATGGGGAGTATACAGAGTGCAAGCTACAGATGCCCATTATTATGGTTATAAGGGAAATAACATTAAAGTAGCTGTGTTGGATACAGGAATTGATGGATGGCATTATGATTTATATGTTAGAGGGGGATATTCAGTATTCAATGATAGCCCTTATTATGATGAACATGGCCATGGTACACATGTAGCAGGGACAATAGCTGCCCTAGAAAATTCATATGGCGTCTTAGGAGTTGCACCAGATGTTAGCTTATATGCCGTAAAAGTATTAGGCAATGATGGATATGGCTCTATTTCAGGAATAATTGAAGGTATAGAATGGGCTGTAAATAATAATATGGACATTATAAATATGAGTTTGGGATCTGATTATTACTCATCAATATTTGAAGATTGGTGTGATTATGCATATAGATCTGGCCTTTTATTAGTAGCAGCTGCAGGAAATAGTGGCAACTCTTATGGAACTGGAGATTCTGTAGAATACCCTGCAAGATACTCTTCAGTTATGGCAGTAGCTGCAACAGATTATTATAATGATCGTGCTTGGTTTTCATCTACTGGATCTGCTCTTGAAATAGCTGCTCCTGGTGTAGATGTTTATAGCACATATCCAGATAATTATTATGTATATATGAGTGGAACATCTATGGCCTGTCCACATGTGGTTGGAGCTGCAGCATTAGTTTGGTCAGCAAATCCATATTTATCAAACAAACAAGTACGAAAAAAATTAGTTAACAGTGCTCAATATTTAGGAAGTAGCTACCATTATGGTGCTGGATTAGTACAAGCATATAATGCTATATACTATTGATTCAAAAGATAAAAATTTCTTATAGCTTAATTAGACAATTAAAAACCTGTTCCCAAATCATTGAAAATTAATTTTACTTTAAAGGGAAAGCCCTCGTTAGATTATTCTTCTTTAATATCTTTCTAGGGCTTCAATTTTATTGTATAATATTACTTAGAGGTGATTATATGATTATAAAAATAGATTACTCTAAGTGTAGAAGTTGCGGAAAATGTGTTGAATCTTGTCCTATTGGAATAATAAAAATGAATGATGTACCTAGTATAGACGAAACAAGATGTATAAAATGTAGAACTTGTGTAGTAGTTTGTCCTTTTAAAGCTATAGAGATTAAATAGTATTCCAAATTAACAGCCTTAGCCCGATAAAATATCGAGCTCTGGCTGCTTAATGTACTTTTATCTTGGAATAAACCCAACTTTCTTATATACTTTTCTCAATGTTTTTATTGCTACTCTTTCAGCTTTTTCTGCACCTTTTTTATAGATTTCTTCTAAATAATCTTTGTTCTTCACATAATAATGATATTTTTCTTGAATAGGTTTCAACCCCTCTACTACAACCTCAACTAAATCTCCTTTAAATTTACCATAACCTTTTCCTTCATATTTATTTTCAATTTTTTCAATAGATTCTCCACTAAAAGCAGAATAAATATTAATTAAATTTTTAATACCTGGTTGTTCATCTCTATATTTTATCTCTCCATAAGAATCTGTTACTGCTCTCTTAATCTTTCTATTGATAACATCAGGTTCATCTAATAAAAGTATGTATCCATTATCATTTTCATCTGATTTAGACATTTTATTCTCTGGATCTTGTAAACTCATAATTTTTGAACC
The DNA here is from genome assembly GCA_964447805.1 of uncultured Clostridia bacterium. Lineage (GTDB taxonomy): Bacteria > Bacillota > Clostridia > Tissierellales > DATGTQ01 > CAYUTQ01. Next base: position 40,172 of record CAYUTQ010000011.1, on the reverse strand, counting down.
TACTTTTTGAATAAAAAGTTCTGGAACTTTAAATGTTTCACTATATCTATTATTAAATCTTTCTGCCAAATCTCTAGCTAATTCTAAATGTTGCTTTTGATCTTCTCCTACAGGAACCAAATCTGTTTGATATAAAAGTATATCTGAAGCCATAAGTACAGGATAAGTAAATAATCCTGCATTTAAATTTTCTTCATTTCTTTTAGACTTTTCCTTAAACTGAGTCATCCTGTTTAATTGTCCCATATATGACATTGTATCTAATACCCAAGTAAGTTCTGAATGAGCACTTACATGTGATTGAATAAATATAGTTGATTTTTCTGGATCTAATCCACTAGCTAAATACAATGCTAATAAATCCAAAGTATTCTTTCTCAAATCTTTTGGTACTTGAGGTACTGTTATAGCATGAAGATCTACTATACAATAGAAACATTCATATTCATCTTGAAGATTTATCCAATTCCTAATAGCACCTATATAGTTCCCTATAGTTAATGCTCCTGATGGTTGTACTCCACTAAATATTACTTTTCTATCTTCCATATGAAAAACCTCCTATGTAAAATAAATAACTTTTCATCTCAAATTTAGAGACGAAAAGTTTAATTTCGTGGTACCACTCTAGTTGACTTAAAAGTCCACTCTTATTAAATAACGGTAATAAACCGTAATATCTTACTTAAAATTTCAGATACTAACTCTCAAGTCCATTCAGTATAAAAGTATCATCAAGTTTTCACTATTCTTGATTCACTGTAGACCTTTTTATACTTACTACTCTTGATCATAGATAATATTCTACTAATATACATTATATATAAAAAATTAAATTTGTAAATACCATTTTGCTAAAACAAAGTAAACATGAGATAGTGGATTTTCATTAATATTTCCACCAAAAGTATATAAAATACTACTAATTTTATCTAAATACTTTTCATCTTTATTTATATTATATAATTTTATCAAATTAAATACTGCTATGGCATTTCCAGAAGGAGTAGCACCATCATAAATATCTTTAGGTCTTAAAATTAATTGCTCTGAAATATCACTATAATAAAAAAAGCCTCCATACTTCTCATCCCAAAATAAATCCAACATATCATTATTAAGTTTTTCTGCAATTTTCAAATAAACTAAATCCCCAGTTATCTCATAAACTTTTAACAAACCATATATAAAATATGTATAATCCTCTAATAATCCATAATTATAGCTTTCTCTATCTATATTAATTGCTAACAATATTCCATCTTTATTTATAGAATGAGTTATTATAAAATCAGCTGCTTTTTTAGCACTATTTATATACTCATTGTTACCAAAAACTTTTCCACCATATGCCAATGCACTAATCATTATTCCATTCCAAGATGTGAGAATTTTTTCATCTCTATGGGGATAAATTCTATTCTGTCTACAATGAAATAACTTTTGTCTTATATTTTCTAACCTTGTCTTATTTTCATTGTTTATAGTTTCTATATCATATCCTATTAAATTAGGAATATTTTTCCCTTCAAAATTGCCTATTTTAGTAATATCATAAATATTCCTAAAAAACTCTCCATCTTTTTCTCCCAATACTCTCATTATTTCATCATAATTCCAAGTATAATATTTTCCTTCTTCTCCTTCTGTTTCTGCATCCAATCCTGAATAGAATCCACCTTCATTAGAAGTCATTTCTCTAAATACAAAATCAAATATATTTTCTACTACTTTTTTATAAAAAGAATCTTTTGTCAACTCATAAGCTCTAATATAAACAATAGCTAACAATCCATTATCATAAAGCATTTTTTCAAAATGAGGAACTAACCATTTTTCATCTACTGAATATCTATAAAACCCATATCCTATATGATCAAATATTCCACCTTTATACATATTTACTAAATATTTTTGAGCCATATCTATAATTTCTTTATCCTTATTTTTATATCCATATTCTAAAAGGAAAAGAATATATTGAAACATAGGAAATTTTGGCTTAAAACCTATTCCTCCATTATCCCTATCAAATATCTCTTTTAAACCACCTTTAATATTATCAAATATATATTCGTCTACTTCTCCACTAGAGTATGAAATAAAATGTTTATCTACTTCTTCTACAATATGACTACTCTCATTAATTACCCTCTGCTTATTATCTTTCCATAAGGCTATTGATTTTTCCAAAAGCTCTATTATACCAACAAATCTTCCTTTTGTTCTTTTAGGCAAATATGTTCCTACAAAAAAAGGTTTTGTATCTGGAGTTAATAATAAATTTAGTGGCCACCCTCCACTACCTATAATAGCTTCAGAAAAAGTCATATAAACTTTATCAATATCAGGTCTCTCTTCTCTATCAACTTTAATAGGTATAAAATATTCATTTAATATCCTACCTACTTCTTCATCTTGAAAAGACTCCCTATTCATATTATGACACCATCTACAAGTAGAATATCCAATAGACAAAAATATAGGTTTATCTTCCTTTTTAGCCTTTTCAAGGGCTTCATCTCCCCATGGGTACCACTGTACTGGATTATATGCATGTTGAAGTAAATAAGGAGATTTTTCATTAATTAACTTATTGGGGGTTCTATTGTTATTTATATTCACAAAATCAGATCCTTTTTATATTATTATATAGATTTTACCCATGTATATATAGATATATACTAAAAAAGAACTGACTTCTCAAATATATCGTATTAACCTACAATTTATAAAAATTATAAAATAAAAATGACTAATTCAATAATACTATATTTTTTCCGACTTAATTACCATTTATATAAAATCAATCAATAATATTACATATTTCCTTGACATTTCCATTTAGTGTGATATTTTTATTAATAATACTTTTACCAATTTAAATACATTCATCACATATTTTTCTTTAAAGCAAGAAACAGATATAAAAGGATAAAATAAAATTAAGGAGGACTTCAAATGAAAAGGTTTTTTGCTGTATTATTAAGTGTAATAATATGTTTTGGAAGTTTTGGTTTCCAAGCATATGCAATATCAAATTATCAAAATTTAAATACACAAGAATATTTAGTACAATTTAATATTCCTATAAGCAATAACTTTTCTGCAAGTGCTGCTAAAGTAAAAGCAAATAACACTTTTGATTCTGTTAATGTAAAAGAAAAAGATATATTAAAATCTTATGATTTGCTTCCAATTTACTGTGCTAAATTGACTAAAAATCAAGTAAAATCTCTTGAAAAAAATTCCGCAGTAAAAACTATTGAACCTAATATTAAATTCAAAACATCTAATCAAAACCTACAAGCTATCAAATCCAACAGTTTCAAATTAACACAAGACACTATCCCATGGGGAATTAGTAAAATTCAAGCTATAGATGCTCAATCTCGTGGATATAATGGAAAAAACATTAAGGTTGCTGTATTGGATACTGGAATAGATGGTTGGCATTATGATTTAAATATCAAAGGAGGACATTCAGTATTTAATGACAGTCCCTATACTGATGGGCAAGGACATGGTACACATGTTGCTGGAACAATAGCTGCTTTAAATAATTCATCTGGAGTAATAGGTGCAGCACCTAATGTTAATTTATATGCTGTAAAAGTTTTAGATAACAGTGGATATGGCTCACTTTCAGGAATTATTGAAGGAATTGAATGGGCTGTAAATAACAATATAAATATTATAAATATGAGTTTAGGATCTTCTCAATACTCATCAATATTTGAAAATTGTTGTAATTACGCATATAACTCAGGTGTTTTAATAATTGCAGCTGCAGGAAATAGTGGAAATTCCTATGGGAGTGGAGACTCAGTAGAATATCCTGCAAGATTTCCTTCAGTTATGGCAGTAGCAGCAACAGATTTTAATAATAAACGTGCTAGTTTTTCATCTACAGGATCTAATGTTGAAATAGCTGCTCCAGGAGTAAATATTTACAGCACCACTCCTAATAGTAGTTACAATTATATGAGTGGAACATCCATGGCTTGTCCTCATGTAGCTGGAGCTGCAGCATTAGTTTGGTCATCTAATCCATCCTTAACCAATAGACAAGTTCGTCAAAAATTAGTTAACAGTGCTATGTATTTAGGAAACAAATATCACTATGGTGCTGGATTAGTACAAGCACTTGATGCTATAAAATATTAATAAAATATAAATTTGTATATATCTGTTTCTAAGACATAACAGTATATGATATTAAATCCAAATAATCCTGTGTAATTTACACAGGATTATTTCTTTTCTAAAACATAACCATTTATATAGAATTATGTATAATCATCAACTATATTCCATACTTATCCATGATTAGCATGTTTTTTAAATATTAAATTAAACTACTATTTACTGTAACAATTGCTTTATCTCATCTATTCCTATTCCTTTTATAGCACTTATGCAAAATATTTCTCTTACTCCTGCTCTTTGTAATAATCTTTTAGATTTTTCTATATTACTATTAGTACAATCTATTTTAGTTATAATACCTATTATTTTTCTATTAAATGCTGTTGCAAATCCAGGTGGAAAAACACTTTCATTATTAGTACTATCTTGAACAAATGCTACAATATCATAATCTACACTAGATACTATAAGTGCCTGATGACAAAATACATTTTCAATATATTCACCAGGAGTATCAAGGATATTTTTAGAATATTCTAATGATTGTGTTTTTTTATATTTTATTTCTTTATTATTTAATACTTGTGTAAGAGTTGTTTTTCCACAACCAGTTTGTCCAATTAACATTATCTTTCTCATTCCTTCAATTCTCCTTAAGTTCTTGTTATAGTCGTAGGTGTAAATAAAAGAACATTAGACAATACATTTAAAACTTCTTTTAATGCCGATTCTACATTTGAAACATTTCCTGTTATTACAAGAGAACCACTAAATCTATCTAAAAATCCTATTTCTACATCTGATGCTTTTGTAGAAATATCAGCAGCAATTATAGCTCCCTCACCAGGAGTAATAGTTAATATACCAATAGCATTACCTTTTCCTTCATTAAGTCCAAGTTTTTCATATATATTTTTTTGAGGGTTCGATATTAAATGTGCCAATGTAACTTGTTTTCCTGGTACATACTCTTGTATTACCCGTTGTTTTTCTTCTTTACTCATGTGTTTATAGCTCCTTTCACATATCAAAAAACCTACAAAAAGAGGAATCCCTCTTTTTGTAGATATGTAAAAACTTATTGGAAAAAATACAATAAGTTTTAATTTATTTATATATTCTCCATTAATCTTTTATCTGGGTAAGATAACAAAACAGCATCTATAATTCTTTTATCTTGTACATCATAATATTTAGCAGACTGTATAGCATTCTTCACAGAAGAAACATCCCCTGCAAATATTATTAATCCTTTACCACCTATACCATTGGCTAATCTAAGCCTTACAAGCTCTATATCTGATGAATCACATAAAACATCTGCTAATACTATAGATGCAATAGAAGTTTTAGTTTCTATTATACCCAATGCTTCAATATTTTCAGGTTTCTTTCTTTCCTTAAGTGCATAAAATACTTTATCATTTAATTTATCAATTGAACAACTATAAAGTATAGCTTTTTCTCCTATTGTCGTAGCTATATTTAATGCAATATTTATAGATTCCACTGTACCTCTAATTATTATAAGATATTTTCCAGGACAAATAGGTTTACTTGTTATCAGATTTACTTGTGTTTTTTTGAGAATACTATCAAGTATTTTCATACCCTTAGGAATACTTGATGTTTCTATTAATCCTAAAGCCTTTCTCAAAAATATCCCTTCTCCATTTTAAAAAATTAATTCTTATTAAAACATTGCAAATATTATAGCACTACATAAAGCTATTGTAGCTGCAGGAGGATCTATATGTGAATCGCAATTAGTATTAAATATTCTTCCTATTATCTCTGCAATTACACTTGCCAATATAGCAAAAATAGTAGCAATCCACACATCACCTGTTTGCATAGCTGCATATCCTGCAACCATACTAATATGATGAGTAGTAGGTACTTCAAATCCCATTTGTGCAAATATCAACAATGCTGCACTTATACAAAATCCTAATGCTGCTACTTGAGTTAATATAACTAAATAAGATATTACAAATCCTAATCCAAATCCAAGAACTATATGAAAAAATAATGTTTTCCCATCAAGTAATATTTCTCTTTTTTCTCCATTTGAATCTTCTTTTTCCCCAAAAATACCTGTTTCTCCAAATAAAATTCTTGATAATACTCCTAAAATAAATACTGTAAAACCTGGAGTATCTAATTGCATATTCATCGAAACAAATAAATTATTTAATAAACATCCAATAACTCCAAACAATCCTCCAACTATTAATACTGCAGGATCTCCATATTTGTTTAAAGGAGTTGATATGTCTGTTCCACTTTGTAAATATTCTTTCTTGTTTGCAGCAAATGCAGCAGCTGCTACCCCTCCTGCAAAAGCAATATGAGGGCCAAATAAACTACCGAATGTAACATCATTTAATATTTCTGCAGGCCCTCCACAAACTACTGCGGCTATTCCTACCAATCCTATAAAACCAGTAAAAATAAATGCTGGGAGTGCTCCTATAGCCGCTCCAAATAATCCTCCCCCAAATGAAGCAAGAATTGTCTGTATATCCATTTTTCTCATCTCCTATAAATTTTGTAAGTATAGCTTATTAACTACATTTATTTAATTGAAAAACTACCTACTAATGAACATCTTCTCTTTCTAGCAAAACTTCTAGCAGAAGTTAATCCTTCACCAGTTGGACCAGCTATAGTGAAAGTAGCGTATCCTTCTCCACCAAATCCTATTCCTGCAAAAGATGGAGCATTTTTTACAAAAATTGTTGTTTCTATTTCTCTAGCAAATCTAGATAAATTATCTACATTTTTAGAATGCATAATAGCTGTATGCCTATTTCCATGTTCTACTTCTACAGCAAGTTCTATTGCTTCGTCTATATCTTTCACCCTAACTATAGGCAATATAGGCATCATAAGTTCAGTTACTACAAATGGATGATCTTTTTCTGTTTCAACTATTATAGCTCTTACATCTTGCTCACATTCTATACCTATAGCATTAAGTATAACTCTTGCATCCTTACCCACAAGTTTTCTATTTATCCTACCATCTTTATCTACTACCATACTAGCTAACTTATCTATCTTTTCTTTATCTTTTAAATGATAAACATTGTTTTTATTCATTGAAAATATCAAATAATCTGCTACACTATCAACTACTATAACTTCTTTTTCTGCAATACATGGTAAATTATTATCAAAACTACAACCTGCAATTATATCTCTAGCTGCCTTTTCAATATCAGCAGTTTCATCTACTACTACTGGAGGATTACCAGCACCAGCACCTATAGCTTTTTTACCTTGAGATAATGCTGTTTTAACAACTCCTGGTCCTCCTGTAGCTACTATCATTCTAACTTTATCATGTTTCATCAAAAGTTGAGCATTTTCTATACTTGGATTACTTATTGTTACTACAAGATTTTTAGGTCCACCAGCCTTTTCTATTGCTTTATTAATCAATTCAACAGTTTTCATTGATATGTTTTTAGCACCTGGGTGTGGACTAATTACTACTGAATTACCTGCTGCTATCATTCCTATTGAATTACAAATTACAGTTTCAGATGGATTAGTTGAAGGTGTTATAGATCCTATTACTCCATATGGAGATAATTCTACAAGAGTAAGACCATCATCTCCTGTAAATACTTCTGACTTTAAGTCCTCTACACCTGGAGTCTTTTCTATAACTAGTTTGTTTTTCTTCAATTTGTCTTCATATCTTCCCATACCTGTATCTTCTACACATAATTTTGATAATAACTCAACATTTTCCATAAGTTCTTTTCTGATATATTTTATAATTCTTCTTCTATCTTCAAGTTTGTAATTCTTAAAAAAAACTTTTTGTGCTATATAAGCTTTCTCTATAGCCTCATTCATATCAGAAAATATGCCATTTTTATTTTCTTCTTTTGACTGAGATGAATTTTCATCTTCTAATTGTTCTATTACTAAATTTACTATTTTTTCTAAATCCATTTTGTCTAATGCCATTTTTATAATCTCCCTTCCATTTCAAAAGTCCTTAAAGCACACAATGCAACTTCTGTGTCTTCTTCTACAGTACCTCCACTAACACCTAAGGCACCAACTATTTTTCCATCTATTTCAAGGGGATACCCTCCTCCAAAGGGAACTATCTTCCCTTTATTAGTCCACTGAATTCCATATAAATCACTATCTTCTCTAACTATATTTGAAACTTTATCTGTAGACATTTTCAATGCTAGTGCTGTATAAGCCTTATTCATAGATATATCTATACTAGCCAACAATGAATCTTCCATTCTATGAAGTAATATTAAATTTCCTCCTGAATCAAGTACTGAAACTACTATTGGGACTCCTATTTTCTCACCTTTTTCCTCAGCTGCCTCTGCTATTTTTTTTGCAACTTCTAAATCCAAAGTTGATTCATTGGAAGCATGTCCCAATTTTTCTAATACTCTGTCTTTTACTTCCTGTATCAATAGATATCTATCTTCTACTCTAGCCATTACAAATAAAACATCTGAAAGTCTATTTAAATATTTTTTTAATGCTTCATCGATATTGGCCTCTCTACTTAAAGCTATTACTGATCTTTCTCCTCTTCTCGTTATTGTTCGAGCAACATGTAATACGGAAGATGAAGTACTTTCCCCAGGTAATATAAAACTTTTTTGAGGCCCTACTTGAGCTTCATATTTATCTATAATATTTTCTAAATAATCTACATCAAGCTGTGAAATTTTATCATTTAACTTCTTTTCTCCATTATCATCACTAGCTAATTGAGCACCTAAAACAAATAATCTCTTCTGTATTTTTCTCAATTCTTTTTTTACATCTTCGTTTGCTACAATAGAATATGCTACACCTATCATAGAATTCAACTCATCTATAGTTCCATAACAATCTACTCTAAGACTATCTTTATCTATTTTACTTCCTCCAAACAATCTAGTTTCGCCTTTATCTCCAGTTCTAGTATATATGCTCAAGTCAATCACATCCTTTATTGATTAACTTCAATATTATCAACTATAGCTACTATTGACCTATCTATTGGTGCTTCAATTTTTTCAGATACTTGCCTTGCTGAACTTCCTGTAGCTACAAGTACAATTTCTCCACAACCTGCTCCTACAAAATCTATTGCTACTTCACAATTACCTACAGCTTTACATTCACTGTCCAGAGGTTGTACTATCAAAAGTTTCTTACCAACAAGACCTTTATCCTTAGTAGTAGCTACAACTACTCCTTTTACTTTTCCTATATACATTTAAAAACCACCTTTAATTTTTATATTCACACCCATACTATCTGCCATATCTTTAGCTAATGCTGTAACTATAGTATCTTTTGGAACCACAATTTCACAACTATCTTCTTTTACTTTCATTATATCCTCTGCTGTAATCAACTTCTTTTTTAATAAAACTGGTTGATTATCTGGTTGTATACCCCCAGAAAAATTTGTCACATCTTCATACAATTTTTCAGCACTGGTAAATCTTATATTATAGCTCTCAAGTTTTTTTAAGTTATCTTTAATCATATTATTGTATGCTACAGGAGATTGTGAATTCAATTTCAATCTAATATCATTTTCAGGATCACAAGCATCTTTTGCAGCTATAACAGGAATTCCCTTCATTATTCCCCAAGATACTAAATATGTAACTAAAGTATCTGATATTCCATAGGCAATTTTTGAAGCTGAATTCATAGTTAAAATAGGTATTATTATCTTATCTATATCTTGTTGTAAATAGTTTATATCGTCTATTTCACCTTCTACAAAAACATCTTCTATACCTAGCTCCTGTTTTATAACATTAGAATTTAAAATAAAATTAGCATTTTTAGATAAAATAACTTTCAAATTCCAGCCATCATTAATTAATTTTTTTGTATTTTCTATTGAACTTTTAAAGCCAATATTTCCTCCAGTAAATAATACCAAAGCTCTTTTCCCTTGTTCATGCTTTTCACTTTTTATTCTTTTAATTACTTCATTTACGATAATATCTATCATTTCATCTACATTCAATTTATTCACCTTCTCCATTGCAATTTAATGCTATACCAAGAGGTGTAATCAAAAGTGGATTTGAAGGTTTTAGTGTTTCTATTCCTATATATTTGGTAAATACCTCTTCAAATTTAGTAAAATTACATGCTCCTCCTACTACATAAATCTTGTCTACAGAATATCCTTGTATATGTCTTTTTACAATATTAGCCATCTTTTCAACTACAGGTTCTACAACTGCAAATACTTTCCCCTCTTGTTTAGGATTTTTCTTCAATTTTTCTGCTTCATCAAATGATATTCCACAACTTCCTCCTAGAACTAAAGTCATATGTGTTCCTCCTGTAGGCTCATCTGCTGTATATATAACTTTACCTTCTTCTAAAATGCTTATTCCTGTAGTGCCTCCACCTACATCTACTACTGCACCATTCTGAATTCCTAAAACAGTGGCAGCAGCAGTTGGTTCATCTACAACATTTATTACCTCCATTCCTACAGATTCAAGAACATTAGACATAACTTTTACATTTCCATCTATTGTTCCAGGAGGAATAGATACTGCTGAATAATTCAATTTATTTTTAAGCATTTCTTCTAAATCAGCTTTTAATTTTTCTACTATGGTTACAGCTTCAATATAATCTACAACTATACCATCTCTTACTACTTTTGCCTCCTGTGAAACTCCTGCTATTGGATTGCCTTCTTGATCAACTACAGCTAAAACTATATTAGCTGTTCCTAAATCTACTCCTACTTTTAATTTTCCATCATAAGAATTACAAGACTTAGTCTGTATAAGATTTTTAAATTTTCCAGTATATTCATTCACTTTTGATAAATTCATATTAAAATACTCCTCATTTTCTAACTACTTTTACTTTGTCTCCATTTTTTAAACCTGAAGAATTAGCCTCATCTATATCTATATGCATTTCTAAACTATATTTATTGGAAACTCTCACCAAAACATTATAAAATGCTGTTTTTCTTATACCTTCAGATAATACAGTTACCATTTCACCATTTTTAAACCCATGTTCTTTGGCATAATCTTCCGTCATATGAATATGTCTCAAAGCAGCTATAAGGCCTTTATCTTTTTTTATACTTCCATCAGGACCTTCAATTATTATTCCTGGAGTATTTTCTATATCTCCAGATTCTTTCACTGGAGTTTTTATTCCTAATTTAAAACTATCCGATATGGAAATTTCAACTTGGGTATTATCCCTTACAGGTCCCAATATTCTTACCCTTTCAATTTTACCTTTTGGTCCTTTTATAGTTACTGTTTCTTCAGCAGCAAATTGACCTGGTTGGCTTAAATCTTTCAATTTAGTTAGTTCATAACCTTCTCCAAATAAACTATATAAATCTTTTTGACTAAGATGTACATGTCTATTAGATATTCCTACTGGAATTAAGCCCTCTTCTTTTTCAAGCCTTTTTTCTACCTCCAAAACAATTTTTCTAATTAATTCTTCATTAATTTCCCCCATAAAAAGTTCTCCCTCCACTACTTAAAATATTACTAATTATTTTGTTTCTTCTGTTTGTATATGTGGTAATATTTTTTCTGTATCCATATGAGGTCTTGGAATTACGTGTACTGAAACCAATTCTCCAACTCTTTCTGCTGATGCAGCTCCTGCATCTGTAGCTGCCTTAACAGCTCCTACATCTCCTCTTACCATTACTGTAACTAATCCTGAACCTATTTTTTCATATCCTATCAATTTAACATTTGCTGATTTTGTCATAGCATCTGCAGCTTCTATAGCTCCAACTAGTCCTCTTGTTTCTATCATTCCTAATGCTTCACCCATTTTTTATTCCTCCTTTTATTTTTCATTATGAATACAAAGTACTCTAGGTTCTCCTTTTTTTCTTGGACATTCAGGATCACCACAAATATTACATATATCCTTTTGCTTTTTTATACCTGTACTTTTTTTCAACTTTTCATTCTTTTTTTCTTCAATATGAGTAACATTGGATTCTTTATCTTTTTTCTTATTATCTTTATCTGCACTTTTTCCTATTTTTTCTTTTATTTCTTTATCTTCTTTATCTTCTCTATCTTCTTTACTTTCCTTTGACTCTTTCACATTTCCAACTGTATCTAAATTATTTATCAACCTTTCAATTTCATCATGGGGTCTAGGTATAACATGCTTACTAAATACTCTATTTACTTTAGCTGCTGCAATACTTCCAGCCTCAACACCAGCTTTAACTGCTCCTACATCTCCTGCAATTTTTACTGTAACAAGTCCACCACCTCTAGTTAATTCATATCCTAAAAGTGTAATATTAGCTGATTTCACTGCAGTATCAGCAGCTTCAATTGCTGCAGCTAGTCCGACTGTTTCTATCATACCTAATGCAAATTTAAACAATATTCCACCCCCTCTTTAAAGATTTTCTATTACTTTTTTTACTATTTTTTCAATATCTGTATACTTATCTAAATCTTCCTTCTCATTTACTTCAATTTCATCTATATCAGTATCATCTATAAATGGCTTAAAAGGAATTCCTTTTATTAATCTTGCTGCATTGGCTCCTAATCTTCTCAGATTATAATGTCCGTCTCTTATATTTAAGCTAAATAAAGGCTTATCTCTTTTTAATTTCTGATAATGCACTACAATATCGCCATCTTTATCTATTCCAATTCCTACACCTAGCTTTGAATCTTCTGCTGCCCTATATCCTAATTCTATAGAATCTTCCAAAGACTTTGGTTCAATACTATATGGTAAGCCTTCTTCTTCAATTCCCCACAATAGCTGATCATATAAAGATTTATCTTTTATTTGCGATGAATAATAAACATTAATTGTAGGCTTATCATTCATTTTTATTTTCCTCCTTATATGACAATACAAGGCCTGTTGCTACTGCATTTCTAGGGCCTTCTACACCTCTTATATTAGCTCTACCTGATACTATTCCATATTGAGATAATGCATCAGTAACCAATTGAGGAATTTCAAAATCTAAAGCTGAGCCACCTAATAATACAACATAATCAATATCTCTTATATTTCCTGTTTCACTAACTGTTTCTAATGCTCTTATAGAATTAGTTACAAATACTTTTTGTTTAGCAGCTCTTCTAATCATTTTTATTTTTTCAATAGAATAATCACCTGGTATAGGTATCATTTTTCCTTCCTTTAGTATTACCACCCTTGCAAAAATTTTAGGATCAAGCTGTTCTTCAAAAAATTCCACCGAACCATCTTCATGTCTAATATGAAAAAGGCTTTCTACTTTAGCAAGTGGATATCTTTTTATATCCTCCGCCAAATCAAAATCATCTAATCCTAATTCAGAATTTATAAGCATGGTTACCATATTACCAGCACCTGCTAGGTGTATAGATTTTATTTTACCTTTATTTATAATAGAAGCATCCGTAGAACCTGCGCCCATATCTAATATTGCTAAAGGGGTACTACTACCAGGAGTTGTCAAAGCTCCCCTTATAGCCATATCCGCTTCTATTCCACCAACTTCAACTTCTAATTGTACTTTTTCTTTAAATTCTTCTGCTATCATACCCATTTGTAACTTATCAGACTTAACCATAGCTGCTATTCCTACTGCGTTTTCCATAGAAAACTCTCCAGCAACTCCTCCTTTTACTTTCTGAGGAACAAAAGTATCAACAGCTAATAAATCTTGTATTTTTATTTTATTTGGATGATTTTCCGTAAGATTTGCCATTACTTGCCTTACTTTTTCCAACATACCTCCTGCATTTGTTCCAGGTTCTCCGTTCACATCTTCAACAGGATAACATGAATTTAAAGCATCCATTATAGCAGAAGCTCCATCTTCCACATCCACAGATATTTTTCTTTTTTGACCAATTATATTAATTTTCCCTGATGGTATTCTTCTTTCTTTAACATCACCTTTAGGTGTCTTAATTACAACAGCCGATCTATTTCCTATAAGAGCTCTAGCTATAGGAACTATCATTTTAGTTTCTTCTGGAGTTAATCCCAATTGAGTAGCTATACCAAAAGGATTAGAAAGTACTTCAACTACACCACCAACTGGTGCTACTTCTATAGCAGTTTTTACTCCTTCATGAACTTTATCTATTAAAGCTACTTCATCTACTATAGGAATAATTTCAACTAATCTATTATTGACTAAAACTCCATCATCTCTTTGAATAATAGCTCCTTGTATATCTTTTCCTTCTTTTAAAGCTTCATTTATCATAAATGACGATTCCATAAAATTAATTTCCTTAGGAATTATGACTATCAATGGTTTATTATCATCATAATTTTTCAATTTTCGAATATCTATAGTATAGCCAACGCCTAACCCAATCCCTCCAGGTGTGGAAGGATTGTGGCCAATCATCGTTGATTCTGTTATAATAGTTTCTGTTATAGTTTCCATTGCTACATCACCAATTACTGGTGCAGCTTCATTTATTCTAATTAAACTTAAATCTTCAATATCTATATTTGCATTATTAATTGCTTTTTTAAGAGAAGCAAATATTCCATTAATATTTTCACGTGTGCCTTTTATACCAGTAGTTTTAACAATACCACTAGATAAAACTTCAACATTATCATCATAAATCTTAGCTAAAGCTGTCTCTGTAGTAGCATTTCCTATATCTATACCTGCTATCAACTTCATCTATAAGCCCTCCTGGTTATTGATAAATGCAAATAATTATTCTCTTCTTAGCATACCTCTTTTTTCATATACTTCTGCTGCTTCCCTTACAAAATTACTATTTACTACTGCATCATATTTTTGTTCTAATTCATCAGCTATATCTAACAATTCTTGTTTAGTTGATCTATTTGGTCTCAATGCATTATATATTTCTAATATTCTTTCATCTGAAATAGCTATAAGTTCAGATGCTCTTCTTAAATTTCTAGCAAGTGAATCTCTCTCTACTTGCTCAGCAACTTTTGCTTGTAATTCCAATGTTTCTGGTGATATTCTCACATCTGCTGAATTAATATCTCCTTTTAAAACATTATTCAAGGTTATATCTTCTAATTTTTTATTTGTAGGAGTCTTAACTAACTCTGGACGTTTTGTTGCCAAAGGATAATCTCGCTCTACATCTATTTCAACACCTGAGGATTTATTTTCATATTTACACTCCTTAGATGTTTCTTTATTTAAATCTTCATTTCCCTTATCTTTCATTGACATCATCACTTGTTTAACAACTTCTTCTATAATCTTATCTTCATTCATTATATTCACCTCCAATTATTAAAACTCTACCTTAAGTTCTTCAGTTTTACTATCCAAATCAACATGTTCTGTTTCTTTTATGTGAAGAAGTGCTGCTATGGCTTGATATTTAGGCCTTGCCATTTGATCATTCATAGTAGGTACTGGCATTGGTGATTCTCCTTTTGCATATTTTGCTGCATTTTTACCTATTAATCTATATACATCCAATGTCAATACTGGTGCTTGAGGGAAAAGCTCTAAATTACTCAATGGTTGTAAATCTTTTTGATGTATTATAGCAGTACCTTTGGATTGTAATCCTATGCCTATACCTGAACCACTTAATTTAGCTGCCTCAATACCTACAAACGCAACATCTGAAGTCTTATTTACTCTCACAACTCTAGCTTTTAATCCTTCTTCTTCTATACCTGCGATTATTTCTCTCAAAACATCATCATGGGATAAATTAGTTATTGTCTTATTTTGATATTTTTCAAAAGCTGGAGCTACTCCTATGACTACTTCATCACTTCTAGTTCCTTTTTTAGCTACTCCAACTTCCTGTATCTTTAATTTTCCTAATGAATCTGGAGTTACCTTTTCAGATTTAGATTCTGATTTATCCTCAGTATTTAAATTTCTTATAACTTCATCAACTATTTCACGAATAATTTTTTCATCAACAGCCATTTTATTACCTCCTTTCAAAATCCCATTATTCAAAATCTTCTGGACTTTTAGCGTTTCTAATATTTTTTATTTGATTCCATCTTTCTTCACTTATTCTATAGCCTGTACCAGGTCCCATATAATCATTACAATCATTTACTGCACTTATAGCATTGTAATTAGTATCTAATATAGTTGAAGTATGAAGATAATCTCCTGAAACCCTTTGTTTTAATATATTTAATACTCTTTCAGCTATATCTTCAAAACCATTTTCATAAAGTGCTTTCACTACATCTACTCCTGTTACTTTCCTATTCATCATTTCTTCAGCAGCTTTAATATCTTCTACCATATCTCTTTCTGGCATATCTTTACTTCCATTAGCATATGTTGCTGCTTCTACTTCTTCATCAGTTATAGTAGGAAGTCCCAATCCTTTAAACACTGCTTGTATTGCCTTAGCTGCTTTATTTCTAACAGCTACTACTTCTTCTTCAGATACTGGTCGTAATCCACCATCTACTTTTAAATCTCTTTGAATAACATTGTAATCATCAAAATCTGATGTATCAAAATTTGAACCTGCAAACATATTGTCATAATTAGGAACTGCACTATAGCCTGAAAATATAAAATCAGTTCCTGGTAACATTTGCATTAAAGTTCTTGCTGTTCTTCTCATTGGTGAATGTGAAAAAGTTTGATCATTACCTGATGCTACTTCTAAATCCAACATTGCAGCTATAAGATTCTCTGCAAGAACAGCTCTAATTCCAGAAGGTACTGACGCTGGAACTCCTATACAACTTATAGAACCATTTTGTAATCCTTGAACACCTGCACCTTTTGTAACATATATACATTTTGCCTCAAGATAAAGCATTGATTTTCCTTCAGCATTTCCCATTAATACTTCTGAACCTGTTCCTGAAGTAAATCTCATCTTAAGTCCTCTTGATGCATAAGCTGAAGCTAAAAATGCTTTAGACCAAGGAGTATCATCACCATCTACAAAAACTCTTTCTGTTCCATATACTGATACTGTCTCAGCATAACAAGTTAAACCTCTCATTCCTAATTCTAACTCTGTAGCTTCTTCTACAGAACATTGAGTTAATACACCAGGTCTTCCAACTTGTGAACCAACTAGCAATGCTAAAGCATTAAATGGTGCATATCTTACTACTGCTACAGTTGTTTCCATTTCATCAAAACCTCTTAAAGCTGCTTCTGCTCCATCAGCAGCTATTTGAACTGGATTATCTTTTACATTAGTTACATGGCATTGATTTGAAGGAGTTTTTCTAGCTCTCATTTTTTGTAATGCCATCATCATTTCAACTACATTCATTTTTGAAACTACATCTGCCATTTTTGCAGGAGTCATAGCTGTAGTAAATTCAATTATCTCATCTCTTGGAATATTAACATCTACTATCTTCTTTGCTAACTCAGTAGAATCTATTTTCATTACCTCAATTGCCTTATCTAAATTTATTGCATACTCCGAAATAAATATATCTAACATATCAAAGTCTTCACGTTTTACTCCATCAAGTTCTACAATCTTTCCATTCTCTATCTTAATACTTGGCTCTGGATCATTTGGACTATCCATAGCTATCAAACCAACTTCAGGCCACTCCTTTATGAATCCATCTTTATTTACAGCCCGTTGTTCAAGAACTTGAAATCTTTTAGACCTTTTCATTTTTGTCTTCCCCCCTAAATATATGGTGTTGTAGTAGATTTTGGTTCTTCACCTAAAGTACTCAATGTTTTAATTCCTACTTCTCTTGCTGCTCTAACAGCTTGTCTAACTGCTCCTGAATCTCCACTTATTGCTAATATAGCTTCATTTGTGAAACTTGTTCCATGTGCTGGAGAAGAATAAGAAATTATATCAACATTTGCTGCTTTAACAGCCACATCTGCAATTAAAACACCTATAGCTGCTGGTGCCCCTACAATCAAACCAAATGCTTTTCCTACTGTTGCTCCAAAAGCCTTTTCACATGCATAACTTGCTCTAGCTGTATATTGAAGCTCAATATGACCTGCATCATTTCCATGTACATCGCCAAAAGTTCTATCTAATTCTTTTAATGAAACTTCTACAGCTCTTCTTGCATCTGATACATCTTCTGCACCAAATATAATTAATGAACCGTGTCCTGCTCCTCCTTTAGTATCCCTTGGAAGTTCAATACTAATTATTTCTGTATTGGTAGCTTTAACTGCTTCGTCTGCTGCCAATATTTGAGGACCTGCTCCTGTACGTCCACCTATAATACCTATAGATCTAAATTTCTTATCTAAATTCATAAATTCATGTAAATTATAATCTACATTTGCTATAACTAAACCTATGGTATCTCCTAACCCTGTACCAACAAATTCTGTTAATCCACAAGGTTTTTTAGAAATTTTTGATTCATTATTAGAATTTTCTGTCTTTTGAGATTCATCAAGTTTTTCCATTATTTCTTCCATTATCTTATCTTTTAATTCTTCTTGCATTTAGCTACACCTCCGAAATATTTTATTACTTCTTACTTAGGTAAAATACTTTCTACATCTTTGTGTGGTCTTGGAATTACATGAACTGAAACCACATTTCCTACATTCTCTGCAGCTGCTGCTCCTGCATCTGTAGCAGCTTTAACTGCACCTACATCTCCTCTTACCATAACAGTCACAAGACCAAAACCAATTCTTTCATAACCTATCAATTTAACATTTGCTGATTTTACCATTGTATCAGCTGCCTCAATTGCTCCAACTAACCCTTTTGTTTCAATCATTCCTAGGGCTTCATTTTCCATTATTTAAACCTCCCTATTTTAAAAATAAAAACAAGTCTTAAAAGCCATGTATTTATATAATTGTACTTCATTACATTAATGATAATATTTTAAATTAATTTTGTCTTTGTATTATCTTGGCTAAATGGGATAAAAAAATTGTACACTTTTTATATGCTTTTTTATAATAAAAAGCAAAATATGTATTTTGAGATGAAAAGATACTTTTTTGCTCTAATATTGTATTAAATTGTTATACTCTAAGCCAAAATAATGCCCATACAAACTCCGGCACCAAATTAATACTCATATTAAACACAAAAAAACTGTTAGTTTGCAAACTAACAGTTTTGAACAACTAAATATTATATATACCATCCACCATTAAGTTTTGGAGTATTTTTGACAAAAATATTACTTTTTAATTTTTTTACCCTTTCTTTCTTTTTTTCATCTCTATACTGTGATGGCGTTATGCCAAAATTCTTTTTGAAAACTTTACTAAAATAATTAGGCTCGTTATATCCTAATTCAATTGAAATATTAATAATAGGTTCATCTGTACTTTTTAGAAGTTTCTTTGCTTTTTCCATTCTACAAAAAGTAATATAATCAATAAAATTAATTCCTAATTCCTTTTTAAATAATTTACTTAAATAATAAGCACTTAAATTCACATAATCAGCAACATCATTTAATGTTATTCCCTTCTGAAAATTATTTTTTATATATTCAGTAGCTTTTAAAAGTTCTTTAGAAACTATATTATCTATATAACAATCATCTATTAGCAATTCCTTTTGTTTTTTATTTATCTCTTTATAATGTTCTTCTACTATATTTAATACTTTTCTTCCTCTCACAGGTTTTAAAACATAATCATCTACATTTGCCTTAATAGCCTTTTGAGCAAGTTCAAAATCGTCATATGCTGTTAATAATATTATTATTTTATTCATATCTTTTTCTTTTATATGTTTTGCAGCCTCTATTCCATTCATTCCAGGTATTTTAACATCCATAAATATAAGATGAGGATTTAATTTTTCACTTAATTCAATTGCTTCTCTTCCTAAACCAGTTTGTCCCACAACTTCTGCATAATTTAAATTTTCATGTATAATTTTCTTCAAAGCTTCTCTCTCTAGATATTCATCATCTACTAATAGTATTCTATACATTCAAGGCACTCCTTGAATCTCTTATTTTAGGAATTTTAATTTTAATAATTGTACCAGCATTTATTTTACTATCTATATCTATAGCATATTTTTCTCCAAAATAATTTTTAAGCATATTATTTACATTTTTTATTCCTATACCTGTAGAATTACTTTTAAAGTCTTCTTGTGATGAATTATCTAATATCATATCTATTTTATTCTTAGAAATTCCAATACCATTATCTATTATATTTATACTTACATCTTCTCCTATAGATTTGCCTATAATATTTATATATCCTCCCTCTTCCTTACAATCTAACCCATGATTAATCGAATTTTCAACAAAAGGTTGCAATGTCATAAAAGGAATTTTAATATCCAATATTTCTTCTTGTATATCAATATTGTATTCTAACCTATTACCAAATCTAATTTTCTGTATATTTAAGTATTTTTCAACATAACTTACAGCAGTCTCTAAAGTTACAATTTTATCTGACTTTTTCAATGTATCTCTTAACATTTCAGCAAAAGAAATAGCTAATTCTTCTGTTTTAGTTGCTCCTTCTAATAAAGCTAAACTTCCTATTGTATTTAAAACATTAAACAAAAAATGAGGATTCAATTGAGATTGTAAAGCTTTAAGTTCAGCAGTCTTCAGAGCTTTTTCTAACTCTGACTTAATCTTAGTTTCTCTTAATAACTCCATATTTTTTTTATTCAATTCCTCATGATAAATATTTGCTAATCCTTTTTCAACTATGTAATTTGCAACTATATGCATCATATTGGCAGCAGCATCTACCTGCTCATATGACATCACTGGTATTTCTTTATATGCTTCAATAATTTCAGGTTTATCGTGCCACAATTTGTTAATTCGTTTCATATGTTCTTTGCCATTAAAAAACTTCTTATCAACTTTTATCTGACCAGCCATTATAGATCCTAAATATTGTCCTTCTAAAACTATAGGAATAGCAAAATCTATTAATCCTCCATAACATACATATATATGTGGTTTTCCAATTCTTGCAGCTTCTAAACCTCCATGTGCATCAGAATGACAACATTTTTCTTCAAATTTAGGATACTTTCTAACGCAACTACAATACTTAGTAAAATTACTAAATTTAGTTACAGGATTCCCCATATAATCTACTGTAATAACAGCTAAGCCTGTAGCTTTAGAATAATAATCTTGTATTCTCTGTAAAACATCAATATCTATAACCTCAGAAAGCTGAAAAAATTTAGTCATAATAACCTCCATTCCACCATTACCGTTGACAACACAAATAACAAACACACTGTAAAATATGGTAAGGTGAGCTATTAACTAATTTTTATATCTCAAATTAATATAAAATTTATCTTTTATACATAAATAGACAATCTTATAGAAACGTACTATAACCGTTATTTTAACTCTTAGTTATAAAGATTATGTTAGTATTAAAATGATAGGAATTTTTCAAAATTTCTTATCATAACAAAATAAGCTCTTTGTCAAATATAATAGGTAAGGTTATTGATGTATAGTTAATAAAAACTCTTATCTGCAAATTTTTTTATTTTAGACTTTGAAGAAATTCTTCAAAGTCTAAAATAACTTTTATCCTTCATATGCTCTTTTAAATATTCGCATTATATCATCTTTTGTAGGTATTCTAGTATTCCCTACTGTACAAGCATCTTCCATAGCAACTTGTGACATGTTTTCAATTGCATCAAAGAACTCTTTCTTATCAATGTCCATTTCTTTTATGCATACTGGTATATCAAGTTTTCTACTAAGAACTTTTATTGATTCAATTAATGAAGAAACCCCTTCTTCTATGCTAGACGCCGGTAAACCAATAGACTTAGCCAGATAATTATATTTATATGCACATTTATTATCCACTGAATTATATTCAATAACATATGGTAAAAATATAGCAACTGCCCTACCATGAGATACTTTAAATTTTGTTCCAAAAGCATGTCCCATACTATGATTTATACCAAGTGCAGAATTTGTAAAGGCTATTCCAGCCAGACACGATGCATTATGCATTTTTTCTCTAGCTAAAATATCACTTCCATCACGATATGCCCTTAACAAATAACTAAAAACTATCTTTAAAGCTCCTATTGCTAAAATATCAGTAAAATCAGATGATTTATTGGATACTAAAGCCTCTAGTGCATGAGTGAAAACATCCATTCCAGTATCCGCTGTAACTGAAGGTGGAACACTCTTAGTAAAATCAGGATCTACAATTGCCAAATCAGCTAACATAATATCTTCATTAAGTACCATCTTTGCATGAGTATCCTTATCTGTTACTACAGAATATGATGTAACTTCGGAACCTGTACCACTTGTTGTAGGTATTGCTACAAAATAAGGTTTCTTAATATTTTGTTCATTGTATTTATTCATCATATTCATATAAAACAATATTATACTCTTTGCTGTATCTATTACAGAACCTCCACCTATAGCTATAATTGAATCAGATTTAATTTTTAACATAGTATTTACTCCATTTATAACTATATCAGAAGATGGATTGGGTTCTACTTCAGAAAAAATCTTATAATTAATTTTTTCTTCATCTAAAATATCTGTTACTTTTTTAGTTATACCAAATTTTGCCATTGACTTGTCTGTAACTATCAACACATTTTTAATATCTACTTCTCGTAAATATTTTATAGACTCTTTTTCATACACAATACATGGTCCTAAACTAAATTTTTTCATTTAACCATTTCCCTCCATTATATTAGAAGTACTCTGGCTTTTAAGACTTGCTTGGCTTATAAGACTTGTTTGTTTAAATATAAACAAAGTATTATATATAATCTTTGCAATAAATTATAACATATTGTATAAACTATTACAACATTTTTCTACATTTTTTTACAATTTTCTTGCATAGTCGAATCTGTCATTTGTTATTTGTATAATAATTCTATTTATTTACGCAAAATTATTTTTTACCTAAAACATCATCTATAAATTTATATATTCTATTTCTATATTCCTCCTTATTGTATTTAAAACTTTCACCATGACCTGCATTTTTAGGTATATATATATCTTTCAACCCTTTGTCTTTGGAATTATACAATTCTTTACACATAGAAATTGGAACCAATTTATCTTTGGTGCCATGAATAAACATTATTGGAGTTATTACACCTTTTATTGCTTTTCTAGGAGAAACATCACTATATTTAAAATTAGATTTTATTTTTGTAACTAAACTTCCATAAAAAGCAAAAAATTCTGAAGGTATAACTAAATTTCCCTTTTCTACAATATACATAAATTCATCTTTCAAATCAGAATAAGCACAATCAGAAACATAAAATTTAACTTTTTTCAAATCTTCATTAAGCTCCGAATGTAAAAGAACAGTTGCCGCTCCCATAGATCTACCATGAATTCCTATGTTTCCCCCTGAATTTCTCATATATATATAATTCACCCAATCATCTAAATCATATTTTTCAAAATATCCATAAGTCGTATCTTTTCCTCCACTTTGACCATTATTTCTTGAATCATATAATAAAACATTGAATCCCTTTTCTAAGTAAAGTTTGGCTGTAGAAAGCATACTTCTTCTTGTTCTAGTAAGACCATGGACTAATATTACTGTATCCTTAGTTTCTTTTGGATTTTTTATATATGTGCCCCTAAGTCTATAACCTTGTCTTGTCATTATACTAACATCTTCTTCTATATATACTTTGCTTAAGACTCTAGACACTGGTTTGCTATTATCAGAATCTATTTCTCTTCTAAGACACATTTGTTTATAACAAAAATTCCCTATAGCAAATCCTATTATATTCACTATTAAAAATACTATTATACAAAAATTTAGGAAAACTTTTAATTTTGATTGTTTAATCATATATACCTCCATATAAGTTCACAATTTTACGTATCATTAAAAGTTTTCCCTTAATTATCATATTAAATTCTATCACTTTTAGGTACTAATAACACAAAAAGGCAGGTCCTTTCAACCTACCTTTTTAAATATTACTTAATTATTTCTTTCCCTTTTATAAACTGCCCTTCCTTCATAATAACTATCATATTTTCTTCATCTAAGTATTCTATATCATTCAATGGATTTTTATCTAACACTAATAAATCTGCATATTTTTCTTCTTCAAGAGTGCCAGTTATATCTGACATTTGTAACATATCAGCACCAGACTTAGTTGCTGCTACTATAGTTTCCATTGGAGACAATCCTGCCCTATTAATAGCATATATTTCCATTAAACTATACTCTCCATAAGGAGTTAATTCACTACAGAATGAATCAGAACCTACTACTATTCTAATACCTGCATCTTTTGCAGCTTGGAAATTAGCAATTGTTCTATTGAGTTCTTTCTCTGCTACAGTATCTCCTGGAAAATTCTCCAATATTGGTCTATATGGTGGTTCGTATTCTGTAAACCATTCGTAGAAAAATTGCATTGTAGGAACAAGAGTTATATCTTTTTCTTTCATAAGTTCTAAACATTCTTCATCTAATTCTTGTCCATGTTCTATACTATAAACTCCAGCTTTACAACAATCTTTTGCTCCTTCCAAACTCTCGCAATGAGCTCTTACAGGAAGACCTACATAATTTGCTTCTTCTACTACTACTTCTATCTCCTCAAAACTATAATGTTGGTCAGTCTTTCTCTCTAATCTCCAAATTCCTCCACCTGTAGCCCAAATTTTTATCATATCAGGATTTGTCCTAATAACTTTTCTTACTGCATGACGTAAATTTTCTCTTCCATCCACACAATATGCCCATGGGTGAGAATCTTGTACATAATCTAATGGTAATGTATGAGTATCTCCATGACCAGATGTTCTAGAAAAACCCATTCCACAAGTATTAATTCTAGGACCTTGAAGCACTCCTTTATTAATCATATCTCTTAAATATACTCCATTTCTAGAAATATCTCCTACAGTAGTAAAACCATGATTTAAACATGCTTCTGCTTGAGATACTGATACTACAGCCTTTTGAAGTACTGGCTCCAAAATCCAATCTAAATCTGAAGGACTAATTGTTCCTCCAAAATGAACATGAGTATCTATAAGTCCTGGCATTATAACTTTATCTGATATATCTACTATTTCATAATCAGAACTTATATTTATGTCCTTCTCTTCTCCCGCAAAAACAATTTTACCATCATCTACTAAAACTGCTGATTTTTCTACAGGTTCTTTTCCTGTACCATCAATTAATATTCCACCTTTAAATGCAACTTTAGCCATGCGTCTTCCTCCTTTGTTGTTAATAATACCATATTTATTATAACATAATTGATTGATTTTTACTTTAATAAAAATATTGTCTCTCTATTAAAATCAAAGACTTCTTTCAATAAAAGAAATATATACTTTAGTATTTACCTGAAAGTCATTAAACTTATCATTAGTCTTATGTACTTTGTAAATACCCTTATCTGTTTTTATTATATACTCTATTATAGAACCTAAAAAATTTATTTTTTCAATTCTTCCCTTAATATCTCCTTGCTGGTTATCAATAATTATATTTTCAGGTCTCACAAATTTAATATTGTCTTTTTCATTATTAATTATATTTGAAAACCCTATGAAATCTAAAACAAATTGATTGTTTGGATTATCATAAACTTCTTTAGGAGTTCCTATTTGTTCTAATTTCCCTTTATTCATTATCAAAACTTTATCTGCAATACTCAATGCTTCTTCCTGATCATGAGTTACAAAAACCATAGTTATGTTAAAACGTTTTTGAATAGCTTTAATTTCTTCTCTCATTCTAATTCTCAATTTTGCATCTAAATTTGACAGTGGTTCATCTAACAAAAGAACCTTTGGATTTATTATTAAAGATCTTGCTAAAGCTACTCTTTGTTGTTGCCCACCACTCAATTCAGGTATTTTCTTGTTTTTTTCTTTTTCCAACCCTACAAGTTTTAAATATTCTTCTCCTTTTTTATAGGCTTCCTTTTTTGAATATCCTTTAAATTTTAATCCATATACTATATTTTGTATTACTGTCATATGAGGAAACAAAGCATAAGACTGAAACACAGTAGAAACTGGCCTTTTTTCTGGAGGAATATTTGTTACATCTTCCCCATCTATAATTATTTCTCCTTCATCAGGTTTTAAAAATCCTCCAATAATTCTTAATGTAGTAGTCTTTCCACATCCACTTGGCCCTAAAAGACAAACTAACTCTCCTTTATTCACTTCAAAATTTAATTTATTTACAGCAATATGATCATCAAAAGTCTTTTTTATATTTTTAACTTGCAAAAACATCTCATTTATCCTCCAAAACTATTTTTGAAAACAAAATATTAACTAAAAGTGTTATAAAAATAATCAAACATGCAATAGCTGAACCAACACCATATTTACCTGTTTGTATTGCATCAAACATAACCAAAGTAGCCAACTTTCTGCCTGGATATACAAGAAATATTATAGAGCCTACAGTAGTCATTGTAGATGTAAAATTATTTATAAAACTTACTAAAAAAGTTGACTTAGACATAGGGGTTATTACATCTTTAAGCACAAATAAATTAGGAGCTCCTAAGTCTTTTCCTGCATCAATAGTTTGTTTGTTTATTTGAGAAATCACAGCGCTACTCATCTTAGTTGGCATAGGAAGTTGTTTAAATAAACAATTTAATATTACTATAATACTCGTACCCGTTAATTCTAAAGGTTTATTATTAAAAGCTAATATATAACCTATACCAAAAAAAGTTCCTGGTATTATATAGGGCATAGTAGCTATAAAATCTACAGTTTTCATCCCTTTTATTCTCCTAACCTCTATATAATAAGATATTAAAAATCCCATTATACTACCAATAATTCCTGTAATTAAAGAATAAATAATACTTCTTATAAAACTATCACTATTGTACTTCTTAACATTTGCCAAATGTTCTAAAGTAAAATAAATTTTTCCCCCTTTGTACTTAGTTAAAGCAGACATGAAAATTGAAATATATTGTAAAAGCATAATTATTAAAAAAACATATGTTACTACTTCCAATGTTCTAGGAAAAAAACCTTCTATTTTTAAAATACTTTCTTCTGTACTCGCCTTAACATTGGAACCAGAAATAATATTTGCATCTTTCATAAATATTCTATATAAAATAAAAACAATAATTGCTGGTATAAACAAAAGAATACTAATAGCAGAAGCTTTAGTTAAATTTGAATAAGCTATTACATTTAAATAAGCTTCTGTCGCCAAAACATTAAAATTTCCACCTATTATCATTGGTGTTCCAAAATCTGATAATGACCTAATAAAAGTCAGCAAAGATACTACCAAAATTCCTGGCCTCATAAGGGGTAAAACTATTTTTCTTATTGTATAAGAAGAATTAGCACCTAAATCCAAAGAACTTTTCAACACACTTTTATCTATTCCCTTAATAACCCCTATTAATATTAAAGCATTTAAAGATGTAAAACTTAATGACTCCATTGTCACTATTCCTTGCCAGCCATAAGTATTCATTGTTAATCCTAATATATCATGAGTAATAAAACCTCTACGCCCAAATAATGTAATATAAGCTAATGAAGAAACAAATGGTGGAGAAATCATAGTAAGCATTAATAAAAAAGTTAAAATTCTCTCAGTCTTCTTATTAGAAAAACTTGCATAAACAGCTATACTAATAGATATTAAAGTAGATATAATAGTAGTAAGCAAAGCAATAAATAAACTATTTTGTAAAAGTTTTTTATTGCTTTTAAACAAGTTTCTATAAATATCCAATGTAAATTTTCCATCTACAATAAAGCTATTCTTTATAACAGATATTATTGGATACAAAATAAATAGTATTACAGATAGTACTATTATTATAAAAATAAATATATCTAAAAAATTATAAAAATAGGTACCTAAATTAATAGATACCCTATTATTTCTTTTATTCATCTGACTTATCTCCTGCCATCTTTTCCCACTTTTCTAAAATAGCTTCCCTTTTCTCACCAAATAGAGAGACATCTTGCTCTAATAATTGTTCTGCAGGGAATGTCAACTCCAGCCCTTCCATACTAGGCTTAATTATTTTCACTGTGTCTTTATTATCTATTCTAGCAACTTCTTTTAAATTTTCGTCTTCATAAACCCAAGATATAAACTTTTTAGCTGCTTCCATATTTTGCGCATCTTTAAAAATAGCTACACCTTCTGGAATCCATGGAATACCATCTTCGGGATAAATGAGTTTTATATTTCTTTCTTCTTGCATTTCTTCAATATTCTTGTCTATAGGAGTTATTCCAATAGCTGCTTCTCCTGCTAAAGTTTTATCCTTTGGATCTGAACCCCTCTTTGTATAAAAAGGAATATTTTTATTTAATTCTTCAAAATACTTCCAACCCTCTTCTTCTCCTTTATTTTGAAGTAATGCATTTACAACTCCATAATTTGTTCCTGATATTGCTGGATTTGACATAAGTATTTCATCCTTATATACAGGATCTATTAAATCGTCCCATGTTTTAGGTTCAGGTAGTTCATTTTCTTCTAAAATATCTTTATTAACAACAAATCCTACCACTGTTAACCCTTTAGTAAACCAATAATTATCTTTATCCTTATAAGGTGCTACTATTTTATCTGATCCCTCAAAATCATATTTTTCTAAAAGCCCTTCTTCTTTAGCTTCCATAAAAGCATCTACCCCACCGCCAAACCAAACATCAGCCATAGGTTTTCCGCCTTCTGCTTTTGTTCTTGATAAAACTTCCCCAGATGACATAGATAAAAATTCAACTTTAATTCCTGTTTCTTCCGTAAACTTATCAAATAGATCTTTATAATCTTCAGATGTTGCTACTATATTTAATGTAGTTCCTTTTAAATTAGCAGGTTTATCACTAGTTTCTTTTGTTTCATCATCTGCTTTTTCATTATTTCCACAAGCAGTTAATGTAAATGCCATGACTAAAACTAATAACATTATTAAAATATTATTTCTATTTTTCATAAATTTTTACCTCCCTTATGTAATTATTACATTTAATCCTTAACAATTGTAACATAAAAGTTATAATAAATAACCTACTATAGATATTTGTTATAATGATAGAATATATTATTATTTTTATCTATGTTCAGTAATCATCATATAGTCTTTAAATAAAGTAAACCCTTTTTATTACTTTCTAGTAATAAAAAGGGTTTGAATTACTAAATACTATTATATTCCACTTTTTTGTTTAAGTCATATCTCCTTATAGCATTATTAATTATTTTCATTATTAGCCCTTCATAACCTACCCTTGAAGCATTTGCCATTTTACAAATATCACTATGACCTTTCATTAATCCTGGTAAAGAATTTATTTCTAATACATAAGGAATGCCATCTTTATTTAATCTAAAATCAACCCTAGCATAATCTCTCATACTCAGTGCTTTATAAGCTTTAATTGCTATTTTTTCTATTTTATCTTTCGTTTCTCTTTTGAGTTTTGCTGGAATATAATAATTGGTTTGATCACCATAATGAGTTTTTACTTCAAAACTATAAATCTTATTTAAATGTTTTGGAATATTTGAAAAGTCTATTTCTAAAATAGGAAGCACTGAAATATTATCTTTATTGCCTATAACACCTACTGTAAATTCTCTGCCCTCTATATACTCCATTATCATTATTGGAGGATTATAAATTTTTAATTCTTCTTCAATTTTTTTGATTAGAGAATCCTTATCGAATATAAGACTATCCTCATGAATACCTCTACTTGAACCTTCATCTTTAGGCTTAATTAAAACTGGAAAATTAATATCCATATTTTTAATATTATCTACATTATAAACATAAGTAAAATCAGGTGTAGGTATACCTAATTCTTTAAAAACAATACCTGAGTAAATTTTGTCATATGCTAAACCATGACCTAATGGTGAAGAACCCGTATATGGAATTCCTGCAGATTCTAAAATAGCAGGAAATTGAGAAAGCCTTGAATTACCCCTTATACCATTACATAAATTAAATACTAAGTCCACCTTTTCACCTTTTAATTTTCTTATAATATTATCATCGTTCACCAAATTTATACAATTAAATTTCTTTGAAATAATTTTTTTTAATTGTTTTACAGTTTGTCTTTTTTGTTTATCTTCTAATAAACCTTCTTCTGAATGTAAATATTCAGCTCGTGGCTTATCTGTAACAATAGCTACTTTCACATATATACATCTCCCTCTTAATATAAAAATTATCAATGAACACACAAAAAGAGACAGCTCTCCTAGAAATTGTCTCCTTTTTATTATATAACTTTTCTTAGCAAAAATCAACAAAGCTGATATTTTACAGTTTTGCTTTTATATTTTTCTTTCTAAATAAATATACTATTAAAACTATTAAAGGAATTATTAAAATAGAAATTAAAGAAAAAATTAATATCATTATTTCAAAAGGCTGTTTAACTCCTAAAACAGATCGTCTATTCTTCACTAATATAGTTAATATAAAAATAATTATTAAGCTAGGTATTATATATGGTCTATTATCACTTTTTTTTAAAACTTGACTAAAAGAAAGACTTGTAAAATATAAATAACCTGCAATTTTTCCAATATTAGCTGAAATCCAAACAACTACAAATATTGCCTCTATTCTTTGGATAAAATTAAACAAATCTATAAGTCTTGCATATGTAAAAAAGGGGAAAATTGCATGCTTTGCCTGTTCAATTCCCAATGTTGCTTGACTTACTATTACAACAACAATAACAATTAGTATAGAAAATATAAGAGATTTATAAAAAATATTATTTAGTTTTTCTCTTTCATATAAATATGGTGTTATCATTGCTAAAATTAATATATCTGAAAATTTTAAAGCTATATCTATTGCCCCTATATTTATTTGTTTAAATGAAGAATCTTTAAGTATAGGTAATAAAACCTTAAAATCAAATTTATTACAACCTAATATTGATAATATTAAAATTACTGCTATTATAAATGGTACCATTACTTCTGCTCCTCGACCAATATTACTTAAGCCTTTATACGATACATAAGCACAAGTCATAATCATAATTAAAACTGTTATCCAAGTTGGTGTCTCAGGAAACATTGTAGTATTTAAAATTTCTGTTAATACAGAAACAAAATATATAGTTAATACTAAAAAATACATTGTATAATATATCCCTACTATTTTCCCCAATATTCCTCCTAATATTTTCTCCATATATTCTATCAAAGTTAAATCATTGAACTTATTACTCAAAAATAATATTGGCGCACATATTAATATTGTATAAGGAATTGATAATAATAAAACTATCCAAACATCTTGATTCCCTGGAGGAGTGTTCACTACTGGTAAATAAGAAAAAGCTATTGTTGATCTATATGCTATTATCAATAATACTACTTGATGAGATGTTATTTTCCTGTTAGTATCCATATCATTCTCCTTTAATTCTCTTTGTTGATATATTAGTTAATCCACTCCTCAAGATATCAGTTTCTACTTCTACTAAAAATTCTGAATTTGAAAAAATATTATTCCAATTGTTTTTTACTTTTTGCCATTCTTTTGTATATTTCCTATGAAATATAGATGAAAAGCCAAAAATATCTACTTTGTATTTTTCTTGTGCCTTTTTTATAGCATTTTCAATTTCTTTTTTTATTTCTAAAGAACAAGCTTCCTCTAGTGCTCTTATACCTTCTTCTTTTGATATATCCACATCCCCTTCAATTTCTCCCAACATAGCTTTCATAACAACTTTTACTTTAAATATTATCTTTCCATCTTTTATTATGATATCTTTTTTAGTTTTACTTCTAATATTTTCTACAGTACTCATACCTTTTTTCCCTATATTTTCTGGTTCCATGTGACTTTTAACTTTCGGAGTAGGAGTAGAATATTTATCTGCCTTTACATTAGGTGTAGGAAATTCTATAACTCCTCCTTTTATTTTGTCCTTTACAAAATTATATCCTTTAACTTCATCACCATTTAAATATCCAACTAATTTTGCTTTTTTAAATACAGATGCCCCTTCTACAGATAATTCATATTCTTTTTTATTTTTATTTCCTATTGGCTTTTTTTCTTTTTTTTCTATAACTCCAATAACAGGTTGAGCTCCTGATTCATAGTAGTTTTTTAAAAATTCTACTAAATCAACATCTACTGTTTTAATGTGTAATTTTTTATTCTTAATTAATTCTGAAATATAATTTCCAGGTATATCCTCTATTCCTGAGATATTCCCCATTACTTCATAGGCTTTTGAATTCTTGGCAATCAATATATTAGCTGTTTCTCTGAGTTCATGATCTCTTTGAAGAAAATCAATATAATCAATTATCTTCTTTTTTGCAAATTCTTCACCAAATATATAAACTTTTGTGTGAGATGCAAATAATTGTCTATCAAATTTAACAGTCATATTTCTAACAGCTTCAAATATGGTTTTACCTCTTCCTTGCACATACTTTACTTGACTAGTTGTTTCGCCACCTGAATCTTGCCCCACAGGTCTAGGCTTTATTACTTCAACAGTTATCACTATTACATCATTTTCTTCAATATCTAGCCCCATTACTAAAGATATTCCTAAAGTATTAAGCTCTCTAGAATTCCAACAACCAGTTAATAACCAAAGCATTAATATAATATATAAAATAAAATACTTTTTATTCATATCCTCACTTCTTCCTAATATCTCTTTGTCTTATAATATTTCTTTTTTCTAGAGCTTTTGGTCTAAATATTAAATTCCTCAATGGAAATCGTACAGCTGTATCTTTAAGTCCTTCTTTGCTTATAGGAGCAATAGGAAATGTATAAGAAATACCAAAAGAATCTAAAGAAATTATTTGAATTATTATTATAGTTAATCCACAAGTAATACCATAAAGCCCCATAAAACCACCTAATAAAATAATAGCAATTCTATACAATGTTATTCCCTCGAATAAAGAAGGCACAACAAACTCGGCAATTGCAGTAGTAGCAATAATTATTACCATTGGTGCACTTACTATTCCTGCCGATACTGCTGCCTGCCCTAATACCAATGCACCTACAATACTAATAGCAGAA
Source organism: uncultured Clostridia bacterium (assembly GCA_964447805.1). Lineage (GTDB taxonomy): Bacteria > Bacillota > Clostridia > Tissierellales > DATGTQ01 > CAYUTQ01. The sequence continues at coordinate 6,966 of CAYUTQ010000011.1, read as the reverse complement.
CCTATAACCTTAGGAAGCCTAATTCCTGATTCCTTCAATAATTCTAATGCAAAAGTCATCAATAAAGCCTCCACAACTGCTGGGAAAGGTATACCTTCCCTAGCACCTGCCATTGTTATCAATAAAACAGTAGGTATCATTTCCTGATGAAAAGTTTGTAAAGCCACATATAAACCAGGTAAAATAACACTTACAATTAATGATAAAATTCTAATAATTCTTAGAAAACTTGCATAAAATGGTCTAGTATAGTAATCTTCACACGCTTGAAGATTTTCAATAAAAAATTTAGGAATTGTAAGAACATGAGGGGTACCATCACAAAATATAGCTACCCTTCCTTCTAATAATTTTCCAGCAACTACATCAGGTTTTTGAGTATTTCCAACAGTAGATAATAATGAATAATGATTATCTTCTATTAACTGCTCTATATAACCTGTATCTAATACAGAATCTATATTTATATCATTAAGCCTCTTTTTTACTTCCTCCAAAACCCCTTCATTAACTAACCCTAATATATATGCTAATAAAATTTTAGTATTTGTCTGCTCACCTAACATTAATTCTTCAAATACTAAATTTTCACTTCGTATCTTTTTCCTTAAAAGAACTCTATTAGAACCTAAATCCTCAATAAAGCCTTCCTTAGGTCCTCTTACTACTGCCTCAGCATCAGGTGCTTCAATGCTTCTCTTCTCCCATTTTTTTAAATCAATTATATATCCTATGTCATCTCCATCTACAAATAAAACAACACTACCATAAGTCATTTCCTTTAAAACATTATCTATGTATTTTACTTCCCTTATTCCTGAAACATTTATAATCTTTTTTAAATCTTTAATATTTTCATAACAATTAATAATAGGCTTTAATACATCCCTATCTAATAAATTTTTATCTACTAATCCATCAATATAACATAAACAAAATTTATTATTTTTATTTGTCTTAAATTCATATATTTCTAAGTCACTAGAATTATTAAATTTTTCAGATATAATTTCTTTGTTTTTTGCTATCTTCTTTGATATCATAATACCACCTATTTCACTGAAATTATTATATTTAGTATGAGTTAATAATATTAAAAATATCCATACATAAAAAATAACCCCTATTTTGAGGGGTTATTTCTACTTCCAGGTTTTTCATAAGGAATACCTTTTTTACACAATGGACATTCATTTTCATCATATGTATCTATTTTAAGTTTTGTACCACTAAATATTGGATACTGAAATTTGCCATCACTTCTATCCACCAAACAAGCTACTCCTACCACTTCACCACCTAATTCTTCAATAGCTTCTATAGTTTCTAAAGAAGACTTACCAGTAGTTATTACATCTTCTCCTATAAGTATTTTCTGTCCCTTTTCTACTTTAAATCCTCTTCTCAATGTCATCTTACCATCAACTCTTTCGGCAAATATAGCTGGCTTTTTGGTTTGTCTTCCTATTTCATAACTAACTACTATCCCTCCCATTGCAGGACCTACTACTATATCAAAATCTACATCTTTTAATTTTTCAGCTATTACATTCACTGCTTTTTCGGCTTTATCTGGATATTGTAAAAGTTTTGCACATTGCACATATCTATTACTATGCTTTCCTGAGGATAATAAAAAATGCCCTTCCAAAAGAGCTTCCGTTTCTTTTAATAATTCAACTATCATTTTTCTACCTCCCTACAATACCTCTTATTTCACTAAGAGACTTTATACTTTCTTCTTCCATAAATCTTTCTATGCCATAAATAATATCTAACATTAAATCCGGTTTCACAAAATTACCACTACCTACTTGTATTGCCCAAGCTCCTGCCATTATAAATTCTATTGCATCTTCATAATCCATTATTCCTCCAATACCTATAATAGGTATATCTACAGCCTTTGCCACATCATAAACCATTCTCAAGGCAATAGGCTTAATACAAGGTCCAGAAAGTCCAGCAGTTACATTATCAAATACTGGTTTTCTTCTGTGAATATCTATAGCCATTCCACTAAAAGTATTTACTAAAGATAGTCCATCTGCCCCCGCCTTACAACATTTTTCTGCCATATCTACTATATTTTCTGCATTAGGAGATAATTTTACTATTAAAGGCTTTTCACAAACTTTTCTTACTTCTGAAACTACTTTATAAGCAATATTTGATTTTATACCAAAAGCCATACCTCCTTCTTTTACATTAGGACAAGAAATATTTAATTCAATAATAGGAATACTAGTATTATTTAACCTTTGAACACTTTCTATATATTCATCAATAGTCCCTCCACCTACATTAGCTATAATTACAGTATCATAATATTCCATATGTGGTAATTCCTCTTCTATAAAATTGTCTATACCTGGATTTTGTAAACCTATACTATTCAATAGTCCACTAGAGGTTTCATAAACTCTAATACCTTTATTTCCTTCTTTTTTATTTAATGTAAGACCTTTTGTGCATACCCCTCCTAGTTTTGACAAAGATAAAAAATCTGAATATTCTCTACCAAAACCAAAAGTTCCTGAAGCAGCAATTACAGGGTTCTTAAATTCTACTCCGCATATATCTACTTTAGTACTAATCACCCCAAATTACCTCCTCACCCGAAAAAACTGGACCATCTTTACATACTCTTTTCATTCCATTGACAGTCTCAATAGTACAACCTAAACAAGCTCCTATTCCACAAGCCATTCTACTCTCCATTGAAACATAAACTGGCACATTTTTTCCCTTACACATTGAAACCACCTTACGAAGCATAGGAATAGGACCACAAGAATAAATATTATAATATTTTTCTGGATTAAATATTTCCACTATATATCCACTATGTCCAAAACTACCATTTTCTGTAGATATGTATAAATTATCTACACTATCTTTTATATTCTCCATTAAATAAGGTTCATCTCTAAATCCTACATAAAAATCTACATTTCCTTTTAATTTTTTAGCTAAGTATACCATAGGTGCCATACCTATACCACCTGCTACTATTCCAATTTTTTTATTATTTATATTTTTACCTATATCAAAACCATTACCTAATGGCCCTAATAAATATATTGAATCACCAGATTTCAACCTAGCAAAAATCTCTGTACCTTGTCCTTTCACCTCATATAAAAATGTTATATATTTCAGTGAAACATCAAATATACTTAAAGGTCTCGATAAAAAAGGCTCTCTATCCCAAGCCCTCAACATATAAAACTGTCCTGGATTGCCACTAAAATCTCCTTCTATTTTCATTTCAAATATGTTTTTCCATACTCTCCTATTTGAGTGAATTATTCCTTTATTATATTTTAACTGCATTATTTATGTCCTCCCTCATTGCTAATACAGCCTTCCGTGCATAATAATCAAATTTAACTTCCCCATCTTCATATTTTTTATAAGCTGTAATAATACCTCTCGATGAATTGACAATACCTCCATTACCATTTTTTAAATAGAGGCTTACATCATCGCCACTTCCTCCTTGAGCTCCATAGCCAGGTATTAAGAAAAACATATTTTCATATCTATCCCTTATTTTCTTACCCTCTTCTGTATGAGTAGCACCAACTACTCCACCTATTAAGCTATATCCATTAGAACCTATATATTTTGAGCCTATTTCCATTAATTTATCTCCTACATGATTATAAACTTTCTTTTTATCAATATCTAAATATTGAATATCTTTTGCCCCTTCATTTGAAGTTCTAAGAAGAACAAACAGTCCCTTTTGCCCCTTCTCTACATATTTTAAATAAGGAGTAATACTGTCAAAACCCATGTATGGATTTAATGTAATAAAATCACTTTCAAAATCCCCTTCAAAATGTGCTTTTGCATACGCCTTGGCAGTAGAAGAAATATCTCCTCTTTTCACATCTGCTATAACTATAGAATTGTTTCTTCTTATATATTCTAATGTTTGTTTATAAGCTTTCATCCCTTTTAATCCACAAGCTTCATAAAAAGCTATCTGTACTTTATAACAAGGGACAATATCTAAGGTAGCATCTATTATTTTTTTATTAAATTGAAATATAGCTTCATCAATAGATAAATATTTTTCTTTAATATAATTAGGAATATAGCTTATATCTGTATCCAATCCCACACAAACATTCCCTTTTTTCTCCACTTCATCATACAACTTATCTATTATCAAATTTTATACCTCCACTTTTAATAGTAAATATTATTTTCCCATAATATTCTTTTCCATCAAAAGGAGTATTCTTTCCCTTTGATGCAAATTTTTTGCTATTAATATTAATTTTATCATTTAAATCTACCAATACTAAATCTCCATCATATCCTATATCAATTTTTCCTTTATTTGATTTCATAAGTTTTCCTGGATTAGCTGACATAATTTGAGATAGTTTATTTAGTGATATATGACCTTTCCTAACCAAAGTTGTATAACATACTGAAAAAGCTGTTTCTATTCCTGATATTCCACAAGCTCCTTCTTCTTTATCTTTCTCTGTATGAGGAGCATGATCTGTACTTATTACATCTACAAATCCACCTTTTATAGCTTGTATCAATGCTTCAACGTCTTCTTTTTTTCTAATAGGAGGATTTACATTATAAGAATTGTCATACAATGCTATATGGTGAGGTGTTACTTCACAAGTTACATTTAAATGTTCTTTTTTTGCCTTTATTATTTCTTCCATAGCTTCTTTAGTACTAACATGAGCCATATGAAGTTTTGCTCCAGTTATTTTTGACAAATATATATCTCTTAATGTCATTATATTTTCTGAAACTCTTTTATCTAACGTAACTAAATTTTCATCTTCTGCATGAGATAGTATCATTAAGTCCTTCTCTTTTGCCTTAATCATAGCTTCATACATTGTTTTATTAGATAATACTCCCTTTCCGTCATCAGATAAAATTTTTACTCTATCATCAATAGCATCAATATGATTTAAAGTCCTTCCATCAAAATTTTCTGTTATAGATACTGTTTGATGAATATCTATCAAATCTATTTTTTTAGCTTTACCTAGCACATAATCTACTATCTTCATAGAACTACATATAGGGTTAGTATTTGCCATTAAATTTACTAAAGTATATCCACCTCTTAATGCTGCCAAACTTCCTGTATGAATATCTTCCTTATAAGTATACCCTGGATCTCTAAAGTGTACATGCATATCTATAAAGGCTGGAAGAACTACTAAATTTTCAGCCTTTATAGTTTTACAATTATAGTTTAAATTTGAACCTATAGCTTCTATTTTACCATTTCTAATATAAATATCTCCCACAAAGTTTTTATTGCAATCTACTATTTTGCTACCTTTTATTAATATATCCACATTACCCCTCCCATGAATAAACTTGATCACAATATTCACATTTATATATTACTTTTTCTTCATCAACTAATACAAATTTATTATCTATATTTCTTTCTGAAGAAGTAACACATCTAGGATTTTTACATTTTATAATATTCACAACTTTTTTAGGAAGGGATAAATTTATTTTTTCTGTGATTTTTTCACCTTCTATTATGTTTACTGTAATATTAGGATCAATAAAACCTAACATAGTCAAATCTATATCTATAGTATTTTCAATTTTTATTATGTCTTTTCTACCATATTTTTTGCTAGGTACATTCATAATTAATGCAACAGTAAAATCTACTTTATCTAATCCCAAATAATGAAAAATTTTCAACCCAAACCCTGCACGAATGTGATCTATTACAATACCTTTTCTAATACTATCAACATATAACATTACATCACCCCCAACAATTTTGAAATAAGAGCCATTCTTACATACATACCATATTTCACTTGCCTAAAATAACAAGCTCGTGGATCATCATCAACCTCGTAGCTTATTTCATTAACTCTTGGTAGTGGATGTAGTACTGATAAATCTTTCTTAGCTAAATCCATTTTTTCTTTGTCTAAAATATAGCTATCCTTCAATCTAATATAATCTGCTTCATTAAAAAACCTTTCTTTTTGTACTCGTGTCATATATAATACATCTAATTCTCCTATTACTTCTTCTAGTCTTTCAACTTCTTTGTACTCTATTCTATTTTTATCTAATATTTCACTTTTTATATAATTGGGAAGTTCTAATTCTTTGGGAGAAATCAATACAAAAGATATATTTTCATATCTTGACATAGCCTTAATAAGAGAATGCACAGTTCTTCCAAATTTTAAATCACCACATAAACCTATAGTCAAATTGGAAAATCTGCCCTTTACTTTGTGAATAGTTAAAAGATCGGTTAATGTTTGAGTAGGATGTTGATGTCCTCCATCTCCTGCATTTATAAGAGGAACAGGTGAATAACAAGAAGCATATTTAGGCGCCCCTTCTTTTGGATGCCTCATAGCAATAATGTCTACATAAGAACCTACTGTTCTAACAGTATCTGGTATGCTTTCACCCTTCATTACTGAACTAGAACCAACTTCTGAAAAGCCTATTACTTGCCCTCCTAACCTAATCATTGCTGATTCAAAACTTAATCGAGTTCGAGTACTAGGTTCATAAAACAATGTACCAAGTATTTTGCCACTACATAAATTATTGAACTTTTCAGGATTATTGCTTATTTTTTCTCCTAATAAAATTATTTCTTTTAGTTCTTCTACAGAACAATCTTGTGGATCAATTAAATGCTTACCTTTTAACATAATTTACCTCCTTTTTAGCCTCTCTGGACTTTTTTAAAAGAAAAGGTTTGCAATAAAAATGCCTTCCCAAAGGAAGGCATAGATATACTATCGCTACGCTTTCCTTTTTGACCTCACAGGATCAATTTAAAGGCTTCATATTTTAACTTAAAATATCATATTTATATTAAAATGTCAACTAAATTATTTTATTTTTTTCCGTCACAGTGATTAATTTATGATAATGTCCTATTATATCACTTTTAATTATGTCCCAATA
>CAYUTQ010000010.1:0-64673 GCA_964447805.1 uncultured Clostridia bacterium | reverse complement strand
TTAATATTATTTATGTATATTATAATAGAAGTATTTTTAAAAACACTATTTACCTTTAAAACAATAGAAGAAGGACGCCTTTTAAGTAGTTGGCGTCCTTAGAATATCACATAAATTCTTTTAATGAATATGCTTTATGTCCATTTCTTCCTGTAGTAGTTTTAGAAGTAATAAGAGAATTGAGTATAGCTTCTTCAGTAGCTTCTTTTGTGCCACGAAATATTTGATTAATTTTGTTTTCATTTATTGATTTGATTGTTATAATATCTTGTTTTTCATAATGATTGATTTTATTGGCAGTAGAAAAACCAATAACTATTTCTCCACTGCCAGAGCTAGTGAAATTTCCTGTTCTTGCAATACCAGTATAGGCTCTTTTTATTACTCGGTTTAATTGTCGATGGGATAAAGGTATATTTGTAGCCAATATAGTAATTATAGAACCTTTGTCTTCACGAGTAGAACAATTATCTATTGATTTCTTAATTTTTTTCCCTATTTTAGTTCCATCAATCAAAAGATCCTCCAGATTTCCAAAGTTTGTTAATACAAGAACTCCTATTATGTATTCAGTATTGTCGAGAATTACTTTTCTTGATGCAGTACCTATACCTCCTTTTAAGCCATAACAAATCATTCCTGTTCCAGCACCTACAGAACCTTCTTCAAAAGTTTTATCTGCTTTTTCAAGAGCTTGAAAAACATGTTCTTTTTTAATAGAAATATTTCTAATATCATTTAAATATCCATCATTGCATTCACAGACTATAGGATTGATGGTACCAGCTTTTCGACCGATATCTTCATTATGTTTTAGCATATATTTAACTAAACTATCAGTAGTTATTCCCACACTTAAGGTATTAGTTAGGATAATAGGTGTTTCAATTGTACCTAATTCATCTATTTGTACTAATCCTATAGATTTTCCAAAGCCATTTATTATGTGAGTAGCTCCTATTACCTTGTCTTTAAAAATATTTCCCTTATGAGGAAGTATGGATGTGATGCCAGTCTTTATTTTACTGTTATTCAAAGTAATATGTCCTACACACACCTCATCTACATCAGTAATAGAATTTCTTTTTCCAGGTTCCATTTCTCCTATAATTATTCCATAATCTCTGATTCGTTTTTGACCTTTCAAAAATACCCCCCCTGTATTATTAAATTACTGGTTTTCCACAGTTTTTGCAGAACTTATCTGTGGAAGAAAGTTCTGTTCCGCATTCGCACCGAAGTTCATTAGTTTTATTTTTTTGGTCAATTTGAGATTGTAATTCATTGATTTTTTCTTTTAATTCTGTTATTTCTTCAACTAATTTATTTAATTCTTCATTTTCAAGCGGAGTATCTAAAAAAGTGTAAAAAGTGTTATAAGTTGCTATTCCTAGAGATTCAAATAAATTTTTTTCTTCTTTTTCTAATTCAGATATTTTTAATTTTAATGACATTATTTCTTGAGAAGTTACTACCTTATCTTTTCCTTTTTTAAAACCATCTTGAATACTAGTTAAACCTTTTTGAAATTTATCTTGGAAATTTGCCATAGAACTACTCCCTTCTATATTTAATGTTATAATATTATTATACTATATTATTTAAAGATAATATACTAGTCAGCCAAGTAAAGTACTTCCTTGGTTGAGATATTATTAGGAGGGATAGTATGTCAATACTTATTTGTGGTGGGGCTGGATATATAGGATCTCATTGCGTATATGATTTAATTGAAAAAGGAGAAAAGGTTGTAGTTATAGACAATCTTCAAACAGGGCATATTGATGCAGTTCACAAGGAAGCAATTTTTTATGAAGGTGATATTAGGAATATTCAGTTTTTGAATAATATATTTTCTAAGCATGATATAGAAGCTGTAATTCATTTTGCTGCAAATTCGTTGGTAGGAGAAAGTATGAAATATCCACTTAAATATTTTGATAATAATGTTCATGGGACAGAAGTTTTGTTAAAATCAATGGTTGAAAACAATGTAAATAAAATAGTTTTTTCTTCATCAGCAGCAGTTTATGGAGAACCTAAAAATATTCCTATTAAAGAATCAGATGAAACTTCACCAACTAATCCATATGGTGAGACAAAATTAGCTATGGAGAAAATGATGAAATGGGTAGATAAGGCTCATGATATAAAATATGTTTCTCTTAGATACTTTAATGTAGCTGGAGCTCATCCTAATGGTATTATTGGAGAAGATCATAATCCTGAAACGCATTTGATACCTTTAGTTTTGCAAGTACCTTTAAATAAAAGAGAAAAAATATTTATTTATGGAAATGATTATGATACTAAAGATGGTACATGTGTTAGGGATTATATTCATGTAAAAGATTTAATAAATGCGCATTTACTAGCAGTGGAGTATTTAAGAGAAGGTAACGAGAGTAATATATTTAATCTTGGCAATGGACAAGGATTTACTGTAAATGAAATTGTAGAAACTGCAGAAGAGGTTGTAGGTACTTCTATTAATAAAGAAATTGTGTCAAGAAGAGCAGGAGATCCTGATATTTTGGTAGCATCTTCAGAAAAAGCTAGAAATATTCTTGGTTGGGAACCTAAATATACTGAGATAAAAGATATTATATCTTCTGCTTGGAAGTTTCATAAGAACAATATAAATGGATTTGAAAAATAATTAGGAGTGGTTTAATGATTGACATAAATAGAGAAATTAAAAGACTTGTAGATTTTGCAATATCTAAAGATTTAATAGATGAGAGAGATAGAATTTATGGAATTAATAGGATATTAGAAGTTTTAGATTTAGATACTTATATTGAACCGTTAGATTCTATAGATGAAGTTGAAGGTGTTGAAGATATATTGGAAAATATAAGGACTTGGGCAGTAGAAAATAATAGAGTTGAAAATGATAGTATAGAGGTTTTAGATTTATTTGATACCAAAATTATGGCACAGCTTACTAAGATGCCTTCAACTATAGAAAGTGAATTTAAAAATTTATATAAGGTATCTCCAAAAAAAGCTACAGATTATTATTATGCATTAGCTAAAAATACAAACTATATAAGAGAAAAAAGAGTTGCAAAAGATATAAAATGGAAACAGGAAAGTCCATATGGTGATTTGGATATAACAATAAATCTTTCAAAACCAGAGAAGGATCCTAGAGTTATTGCAAAAGCTAAAGCTATGAAGAAGTCTCCCTATCCTAAATGTTTATTATGCAAAGAAAATGAAGGTTATGCTGGAAGGATTGATCATCCAGCTAGAGGAAATCATAGAATAATAAAAATTAACTTAGAGGGAGAAGAATGGTTCTTTCAATACTCACCTTATGTATATTATAATGAACACTGTATAGTGTTTAAAGGTGAACATGAGCCTATGAAAATTACTAAAAAAACCTTTAAAAGATTATTAGAATTTGTAAAGATGTTTCCTCACTATTTTATAGGTTCTAATGCAGATTTACCAATAGTAGGAGGTTCTATTTTAGCTCATGATCATTTTCAAGGAGGTAATTATAATTTTCCAATGGCTATGGCTAAGGAAAGGAATCATGTACAACTGACAAAATATGATATTGAAGCTTGTACCTTACATTGGCCTATGAGTGTAATTCGACTTAAAGGAAAGGATATAGATAATATTGTAGAAGCAGCTAATGAAATATTTTTAAAATGGAAGAATTATGATGATGAAAAAGTATCTATTATAAGTGAGACTAATGGAGAAAGACATAATACTATAACACCTATTTGTAGATTTAGAGATGGTTTATTTGAATTAGATTTAGTTTTGAGAAATAATAGGACTTCAGAGGAAAGACCTTATGGAATTTTTCATCCTCGTGAAGAGTTTCATCATATTAAAAAAGAAAATATTGGTTTAATAGAAGTTATGGGGTTAGCAGTATTACCAGCAAGATTGAAATATGAAATGGAAATGTTGGAAGGTTATTTATTAAAGAAGGATATTGATGGAATAATGAATAATAAAGATTTGAAAAAACATGGAGATTGGGCAGTAGATATTTTGAAAAATTATTCATTAACAGAAGATAATGTAACAGATATAATAAGGAAGGAAATTGGGAAAATATTTTTAGAAATTTTAAAAGATGCAGGTGTTTTTAAGGATACAGAAGAAGGAAAGGCTGCTTTTGCAAGTTGTATTGAGGTTCTTTTTGATAGTTTATAATTTAAATGATTTAGGAATAGAGATTAGTGAAAGAGGAGTTTATAATGTTTTAAAACGTAATAATTTAAATACTAAAGAAAAAAGAATAGTATTTGCAAATGAAAAAAATTAGAATTTGACAAATTAGTATTAGCTTTTCCTCTTGATGAAACATTAGAATTTTTAGATGGGACCAAGGAAGAAAAAGAATTGTTTTCAAAGATAAAATATAATGATTTTTATGTTTTTGCATATAAAGTAAAAACTAGAGTAGAAGAAGATTTAAAAAAGGTAGGAGCTAAAATAAACAATTTACACATATATAAAAAATGGAAACACTTCCCTCATGTAGATGGAAAAGAAATTAGAAATGGTTACTATGATAAGTTAGAAGGTCTTCAATCTCTAAATAGTACTTATTATATAGGAGAATTATTATCTTTTTCAATTACTGGAGATTGTATAGCTTATTCCAAAGCTGTGGTAAAAAATATTTTTAACTGGTCTGCCACAGGATGTTTTGTTTGACAGTAGATGTCCTTGTGGCAGATAGTATTGTTATTGTTGAAAAGTTGTAGTATGATATAACTGAAGTAGATTAAAGGGGGAAGAAAGATGAAGATATTGATAGTTGATGATTCGAGATTTACACGAAAAATAGAAGGAAAAATGATTAAGGAAAAAGTAAAGGATGTAGAAATATATTATGCTAATGATGGAGATATGGGATTTGAAAAATATAAAGAAATAAATCCTGATTATACTATAATAGATCTTTTAATGCCAAAAATGAGTGGGAAGGAATTAATTAAAAAAATAAAAAATTATGATGTTGATGCAAAATTAATAGTTGTGACTGCAGATGTACAAGAGAAAGTTAAAAAAGAGGTATTAGAACTGGGAGTCTTGAAAGTTGTAAATAAGCCGTTGAATGAGGGAAAAATAAATGAATTAGTGGAAGTTATGAGGATGTGTTAAAATGATTAAAAAAGAGAGTAATATGGAAGAAGATATTTTAAAGGAAATTATAAATATTCATGTAGGACAGGCTGCCAATCTTCTTTCACAAATAGTAGATAAAAAAGTAGAACTAGAGGTTCCTAAATTAAAGGTAATTGACAAAGAAAAGAAAATTGAGTCTAGTGAAATGCCCGATTTTTTAAAAGGAGCTTTAATGATATCAAGACTTAAATTTGAAAACGAATTAAATGGAAAAGCAGAACTTATATTTTCAGCAGAACATATAAAAGAACTAATATATTTATGTACAGGAGAAGAACCTATAAATTTTAATGGCCTTGAAGAGTTTACTGATGCTGATTTTGATGTGATAAAAGAAATAGGCAACATAATACTTAATGCTGTAATAGGTGGTATAGGGAATTTTTTAGATTTAAAAGTTGATTATTCTATGTTAGAAGTAAATTTTTTTGAAACTATAGATATTAAAAAAATTATTAATAGTAATTCTAAATATAGTATGCTTATGCTTTTTGTAAAGTTTAAAATTGAAAATACAGAAATAAATGGCGCATTAGTTGTGACATTTACTATAGATACTATGTTGGATCTAAAAGTAAGGCTTAGGGGAATAGAGGAAGAGTTAGGAGAAGGTTAAAATGTGCAATTGTAGTTTTGAAGTTTTTGATAACATAAGTGAGGGCATTGTATTACTAGATATGGATTTTAATATTGTTTATTGGAATATAGATATGGTTAATATAACCGATATTTCTAAAGAGGAAGCCTTTGGCAAAAAGATATATAATGTATTACCTAGATTTGGAGAAAAAATTTTTGAAAAATCTTTTAATAATATTATTAAAAATAATCAAAAATTTTTCTTTTCTGCAGCACTTCATAAAGAGTTCATAGCTACTAAAAAGAACAAGCTTTGTCCAATTAGGCAAAATTTAAAGATAAGTGCTTTTTCTAAGGATGAAAAAAAATATATATTAATGGAATTTATAGATGTGACAAGTGAATATATAAGGATAAAGCAAATGAAAAATTATATAAAAAATCTTAAAAAATTGGAAGAAAACTTGGAAAAAAGTGAAGAAAAATATAGACTTTTATTTGAAAATATGGATAAAGGTTTTTTGCATACAATGGTTGTTGTGAATAATCAAGAGGAACTTGAAGATTTAATAATATTGGATATAAACAAAATATTATTAAAAGTTTTAGGTTTGGGAAAAGCCCAAGTACTTGAGGAAAGTGCCATTTTTTTATTTGAAAGATTTATAAATAGAAGAGAGGATATTGAAAAAATATTAAATTATGCTAAAGAAAGAAAAACCTTGCGAATGGATGAAGTATATATAAGACAACTTAAAAAAACTGTTCAAATATCGGGTTATAGTTCAGGATTAAATACTTATGGTTTCATAATTACAGATATAACGGATCAAAAGAAGAATGAAGAGATAATTAAAAATTTGGCTTATTTTGATCATTTAACTAGACTTTATAATAGGAAGATTTTTTTAGATAATGTAGAAGAACTTCTAAAAATTGCAAAAGAAGAGGAAGCTAAATGTGCCTTGATGATTTTGGATTTGGATGATTTTAAAGAAATAAATGATAATTATGGACATTATGTAGGAGATATTGTTTTAAGGACTGTATCTGATAGAATAATAAAAAATATAAGAAGCAAAGATTTGGCTTGTAGATATGGAGGCGATGAACTACTAATTTTCACACCTAATGTAAATAGTAGTAAGGATATTAATAATATTGCTTGTAGAATAGTTAATCAAATAAAAAAGCCTATAAAAATTAAAGATAAAATAATTGATCCTTCTGTGAGTGTGGGAATAAGTGTTTATCCTGATAATGGAGAAAATATTGATGACTTATTAATAAGGGCAGATGAAAATTTATATAAGGTGAAATATGAAGGTGGAGGGTCGTATAAAATTTGACCCTATTTTTTATTTGTTTTATTAGATTATAAAGTTAACCAATGTAGCATAGCTAACAAAAATGCTATATTTAAAACTCTTTTTTAAAAATAAATTTAATGATATAATGATTGATATAATATTATTATAGAAAGTGAGTCAGGGGATGAATAAGGGAAGAGTCCTGCGAAAACTCATGCGGGGGGGTTTTTTATGTCCAATAAAAGAAATGTTGTAGAATCTGCATCAATAATAGCAATATTTACTTTAACTAGTAAATTTTTAGGCTTTTTAAGGGAAGTACTTATAGCAAAAAAATTTGGATCTGGAATGGAAACAGATACATACTTTGTGGCTATGACAGCTACAGTTTTAATAATGAGTACTATAGGAGCGGCTTTAAATACGACTCTTGTACCTATATTTTCTGAAATTGAGGAGAGAAAGGGAAAAGTCCATAAATTAAAATATTTGAATAATATGTTGAATGTGATTTTTTTTATAACAGCTATACTAGCTGTATTAGGATATTTTTTTTCACCAGTGATTATTCGAATATTAGCAAAGGGTTTTACTGGAGAACAATTTGATTTAGCAGTAAAATTAAATAGAATAGGACTACCTATTATTATATTTTTAGGTTTTACTAATGTATTTACTGGATTTCTTAATAGTAGTCAAAAATTTGGTCCTCCAGCTATATCTGGAATACCTTTTAATTTAGTTTTTATAATATATTTGTTAATTTTTTCTAATAAATTTGGAGTAGTAGGTCTTATGATTACTAGTGTATTGGCAACTTCTACTCAATTTTTAATTCAAGTACCTTCAGCAAAAAGATTAGGTTATAGACATAATTTTGAACTTGATTTAAAGGATAAATATTTAAATAAAGCTTTAGTTTTAATTTTACCAGTACTTTTAGGTTCGACAGTACAGCAAATAAATACAATAATTGATAAAACATTAGCTTCTAGTTTAGTAGAAGGAAGTATTTCGGCTTTAAATTATGCATCTAAAATTAATGATATGGTAATTAGTGTTTTTGTTATGGCTATTACCACTGTTGTTTTTCCAATGATAGCTAAAGCTTTTAATAAAAATGACACAGAACAAATAAGGGAAATAATGGGAGAAGGAATTAATATAATACTTATTATTACTGTCCCAGCTACTGTTGGGATTGTAATATTAGCAGAACCTGTAGTAAAGGTGTTTTTTCAAAGAGGAGCTTTTGATAAAACTGCAACTTTAATGACTAGTCAAGCTTTAATTTTTTATTCTTTGGGTCTAGTGAGTTCTTCTTTGAGGATAATGTTAAATAAAGTTTATTATTCTTATCAAGATACAATAACACCTATGATTAATGGAGTTTTAGCAGTGGTTGTAAATTTAATTTTTAATATTATTTTAGTAAAATATATGGCACATGCTGGTTTAGCGTTAGCTACAAGTATATCAGCAATTATTACTACTATATTTTTATTTATGAATTTAAAAAGAAAAATGAAAGATTCTATGGATTTTAAAAATTATTTAATATGTTTTATAAAAACTTTAATTGCAGCTATAATAATGGGGCTTAATGTAAATTTAATCTTTTTTGGGCTTTCTTCATTGCTCCCTGATAATAATAAAATACAATTTCTAATTCTTTTATTATCTGTAATTGTAGGTTTAGCTATTTATATTGTTGTATGTAGTATTTTGAAGATAAAAGAAATGAGAATATTACTTAATAAATTATTGAAGTCAAAGAAAAGATGAAATTTGGAGTGATAAATATGGGAAGATTAGTTATAAATGGTGGATATTTAATAGATCCTTATAATAAAATTTCTTCTAAATTAAATATTGCTATTGAAGATGGGAAGGTAGCTGAGATTTCCAATGAATTGTTGAAGGGAGATAAAATTATTGATGGAGAAGGCTTAATAGTATCTCCTGGTTTTATTGATTGTCATATGCATGAAGATTTTTATGATGAAGGGGAAGACCAATTTAATATTAGTATATTTCAATGTATGTTGAAAATGGGGGTAACAACAGCTATAGGTGGAAACTGTGGCACTGGGCCAGACAATATACCTAAATACTTAGATGCTGTCCATAGATTAGGAATACCTATAAATTTAGGTATGTTAGTTCCTCATGGGGTTCTTAGAAAATTAGAAAATATTGATGATAAGTATGGCGAAGCTACTAGTGAACAAATTATAAACATGAAAAAAAGAGCATTGAAATATCTAAAAATGGGATGTCTAGGAATATCTTTTGGAATTAGATATATTCCAGGATTGAAGGAAGAAGAATTATTGAATGTTTCTTCTGCTTGTAAAAAAAGTGATAAAGTAGTAGCTGCTCATATAAGGGATGATGCTTATAATGTAATAGCTGCTGCTAAGGAGTTTATTGATATTGGGCTTAAACTAGATATACCTATTCAAATATCTCATATAGGTAGTATGGGAGCTTATGGGCAAATGGAAGAATTATTAGCTTTGATAGATTATTATAAAAGCAATGGCCTCAATGTTTCTTCTGATTGCTATCCTTATAATGCTTTTAGTACAGGAATAGGTGAAACTACTTATGATGAAGGCTTTTTAGAAAGATATAATACGACTTATGAAAGTATTGAAATAGCAGAAGGAAAATACAAAGGGCAAAGATGCAATGAAGAAATGTTTAAAGAGTTGAGGGATAAATATCCCAATACTATAACTGTTGGTCATGTAATGAATGAAGAAGAAGTAGACAAGGCTATAGCTCATCCTAATGTAGCTATAGCTAGTGATGGATTTATGCACAATTTTCAAGGACATCCTAGGGCAGCAGGTACATTTCCTAGGGTTATTAGTGAATATGTAAGAAAAAAGAATATTTTAACTTTATATCAAGCTATTGAAAAAATGACAGTTCTTCCTGCTAGAATATTTGGTATAAATAAGGGAAATTTAAGCATTGGTTCTGATGGAGATATTGTTATTTTTGATTTTGATAATATAAGAGATAGGGCTACTTTTAATAATCCTGCATTATCTCCAGAGGGTATCAAATATGTAATTATAAATGGGAAAATAGCAGTAGAAAATGATGAAATAAAAGAAAATAATTTAGGCAAATTAATTAGAAGATAGGAGGAAGAAAAATGAAATATGGATTTTGGTCGGTATTACCACCTCTTGTTGCTATTATATTAGCTCTAGTATTTAAAGATGTTTTTGTAGCATTATTTACTGGAGTATTATTAGGCTATATAGTTTTAAGTGGGGGTAATATTTTTAGTGGTATTGATAAAACTTTAATGTCTTTTGTGGAAGTATTTGAAGATATAGATAATACAATTGTAATAATTGTAGTGGCATTATTGGGAGGTATGACATTATTAATGGAGCAGTCTGGTGGAATTAATGGTTTTGTAGAATATATGACTGCTAAAAGAGAGATTATTAAAAGTAAAAAGGGAGCTAATTTATTTACATTTATATTAGGAATAGTAGTTTTTACTTCTGGAACTTTAAGTACTTTGATTACAGGAACTGTATCTAGGCCTTTAAGTGATGCTATGGGAGTTTCTCACGAGAAACTTTCTTATATTGTTCATTCAACTTCGACACCAGTGTGTACCCTTATACCTCTTAGTGGTTGGGGAGCTTTTATGATTGGGTTAATACAATCTCAAGGTGTAGAAGATCCTTCTTCTGTTTTGGTAAAAAGTATACCATTAAATTTTTATTCATTATTGGCAGTTTTTGGAGTTTTATTTTTTATTTTAACTGAAAGGGATTTTGGACCTATGAAAAGAGCAGAAGAAAGAGCAGCTAAAACTGGATTATTAGATGAGCCTAAGGATACTGTAATAGAGGAAGCAGTAGAAGAAGTAGCTCCTGCAATAGATAGAAAGACTTCTCCATTAAATTTAGTTATACCCTTATTATCTATGATTGGGATGATTGTAGTAGGATTATTGATAACTGGAGATGGAAATTTGTTAGAAGGAGATGGCATGAGAGCTATACTCTGGGGAGTATGTTTTGGATTATTGGTAGCTGGTATAATGTATATTTCACAAAAGATATTTACTTTTCAAGAGTTTATGGATTTAGCCTTTAAAGGGACTGGGAATATGCTTCCTGTTGCTAGTATACTTATATTTGCATTTTCCATGGGAGATGTTGTAAAAGAGCTAGATACTGGTGTATATTTGGCAAATTTATTTTCTGGATTTTTAAAACCAGCTTTATTGCCAACTTTAGTGTTTATTATTAGTTGTATTATTTCTTTTGCTACAGGAACTTCCATGGGAACTATGGCAGTAATGATGTCTTTAGCTATGCCTATGGCAATGACTATGGGAAGTAATATACCATTAGTTGTATCAGCAGTATTTGGAGGAAGTATATTTGGAGATCACGCATCACCAATTTCTGATACTACTATTATGTCTTGTACCACTTCTGGTTGTGATGTTATGGACCATATTAAGACTCAAATACCCTATGCCCTAACTTTTGCAGGGATTACTATTGTGTTATATGTAATTGTCGGGTTTATAATGTAAAAGAAAGGAGCTGTTTCACAACTGATAGATCAGTTATGAAACAGCCCCTTTTTATATGGAGAATATAGTCTTATTTATTTAAAATATGAAGAGATCTTAACGATCATAAATATGTCGCTTATTCCACTTAGAACCATTCCTAAGCCAATGATTATGGAGAAGGCGGGAGATATAGCTGTAGGATTCATTACCCCATAGAATCCAAAGGCAATAGCTATGATTCCAAATATAGCAGAAGCCCACCATCTTTCATATCTCATGCCTTTTAAATTGAAAGCGTGTTGAAAATTAATAGCTCCGTGGAAGAATAGGGAAAATCCCAATATAGCACCAAGAATAGAAACTATTGTTTCTGGTTTTATTAGAAAATATAACCCTATTAACAAGGTAATAATTCCTATTCCTAAATTAAAGTTTTCATATCTTTTAATAGTTTCAGATTGTACATGGGAAATTATTTTAGAAATCCCAAATAGAGTAATAAGTATGCCTAGGATTATAACGATTATTTTGTTAGTGGTGTTAGGACGAATCATAAACATTAAACCAAAAACAATATATACTATCGCCATAAGTATAAAGTTCAATTTAGCTTGTTTTAAAGTATTTCTCATAGTATACCTCCTATTTAATTTTTAACTACAGTATTTATATATTATAGATACCCATTTATTCATCATAAATATACAAATTTGAATAAATTTATTTTAATTAAATATACCGCATTTGAATATTTTAAAAAAGCTATATATGAATATATTTATAAACACATCCCTTGTGCCAAAAGAATATTGTTTTGCTTGCCAAAAAAGGATATATATGGTAATGTGAAATTGTAAAGACAGAATGTGAAATAATCGAAAAAAGGAGGCAAAGGATGAAGAAAATCAGTAAATTTTGGTAAGGTTGTTGGAAAAGGCTATAGAGTACGATTTAGAAATATGTATAGCACTGATTATGCTCAAGTAATATATGGAACATTAAGATATTAAGATAAATTATTATTCGTTGTGCTGAATAAATATTCATTCAGCGCAATGTTAACTTCTGGGAGGATTATATGAAAAAAAAGAATATATTTTATGGTATTATAGTTATCTTAATTTTATTGGTAGTTATTAGTGAAATTAAATATTATTTTTTTACTCCACAGGTAAATATATTGGTAGATGAATTTTGTAAAGATGATTTTATAGGTACAAAACTATTTTTAAGAAAGAAGAATATTAAATTGAATGTTATTACCATTACCGTATTAGATTTAAATGGTAACTTTTCTAAAAGTAATTTAAATGATATTTTAGGAAAACAAGATATTGATATGATAGCTAGTTTAAGGACATCGAAAGTAATTGAACTAATAAATAATAATAAACTTTTAAATATAGAAGATTATTTTAACAATGATGAATTAGAAAATATGGCTCAATCAGTAGTAAATACATCAAGGTTGCTAGGCAATGGGAAGCTTTATTCATTAACTCCAGGTTTTTCATCTACTGTTTTAATAATAAATAATAATATTTTTAAAAAACTTAATATTTTTGTGCCTACACAGCCTCTATCTTGGAATGAAGTGAGAGCTATTGCCGATGAATTAGAAGCAGCTAATAAAGAAAAACTTATTTTCAAGGATAAGGAATTTTCTCCTATACAGTTAGGTCCTATGGATGCATTTTTTTTTACGGATTTTGAATATATAGTCAAACCAACAGGAGTAAAATTTTTTTCATCAGATAATAAAACAATATTTTCAGATGAAAAACTTAAAAATTATTTTAATTTTTTTGGAGAATTACATAGAGAATACTCTATTGCGAATATAGAAGAACCTTTTTATGAAGGGAAGGTAGCAATGACAATTGTAAACAAGGGACTTTTAGAAAAGGCTGTAAAATTTAATAATATGTTTGATTGTACAATTCTTCCTATGCCATATTTTGAAGAAGACAAATATTTAAATTATGCAACATTCAGCACAATTGGTGTAAATAAGAATACACAGAACTTAGAAAATTCAATAAGAACTTTAAAAGAATTAATGAGTAAAGAATATGCAGAATATATGCTTAAGCATGATTATTTTGCTGTATCAGGACCGTTAACTACATATTACGATGAAGACATTAAAAATATTTATGCTAAAAGATATCCTAAATTTAATATGGATAGTTTCTATAAAGGTTCTGAAGGATTTATTTGGTACGATACCGATGAAGTTTTTAATACTGAAGAAGAGTGGGAAATATATGTTAATTATAGAGATAATGCACTTGAGCAGATACTAAATACAGATATGGATATGGAGGAGATATATAATGAATTAAAAAATAATTATGCAGAGGGGGTTAAAAATGGGAAAAAACAATAAAAAATTACTATCATATATATTAATTGTAAGTTTTATTATTGTAAGAGATATTATATTTTTTGATTTAATATATATGGATATTTCTGAAATACCTATATATATACTCTCTTCTATTTTTCCTGCAGTTCTTATTTATTATGTATATAGTAGAAAACAAAAAGAGATATCTTTATTAAATTATATTATTTTTTTATTATTTATTATATATATAGATTTTGTATGTTGCTATACAGGTTTTCTAAGGGAGATTGATTTAATTGAAGTGCTAAGAATAAAACCTTATAAAGTACCTTATGTAAGTACAAATTTTGATCCTTTCAATACCATTATATTTAATAAAAATATAGATTTTATACTTTGGGGAAATATTGCTCTTTTATTTCCATTAGGTGTATTTATAAAATTATTAACTAATAAGAATATTTTAGGATGTTTTATTATGTCATTTCTTTTTTCTTTATCAATAGAAACATATCAATTTATAACCACTTATTTAGGTACTAGTAGAGGTTTAGATATTTTTAGAACTTTTAATGTTGATGATATTATTTTGAATGTTTTGGGCTGTATTATGGGATATCTTGTAGGTATTTTAATTAAAAAGTTTATTATGCCTAAAATTGAATTATTAGTAACGGCAAAAGGAAAAAAAGAATAATGGTTGTGAATTATTGACTTATAAAAATTTATATGGTAATATCATTGTAATTACATAAAATAAATTCCATGACAAAGAAGAGTAGTTAAAGTATTTCATTTATAGAGAGTTAAGGATGGTGGAATCTTAACAATGAGGACTTTAATGAATGGACTTTGTAGAAACAAAGGGAAATTAGTATTTGAAAGTACCTGTAGTCGGAAGCCTACCGTTATCTAAGGACAGGATATGTAAGTATCCCATAAGAGTGATGCAGTTATATGCATAATTTAGGTGGCAACACGAAAATTAGCCTTCGTCCTATTGTTGGATGAAGGTTTTTTTATTTTTAAATAAGGGGGTATAAAGATGGTCAAGAGTGGATGTTTTGGCGAATTTGGTGGAACTTATGTAGATGAAAATTTAAGAAAGGTATTAGAAGAATTAGAAAGAGAATACAATAAATATGCAAAAGACGAGAAGTTTTGGGAAGAAGTAAATTATTATTATAAAAACTATGTAGGAAGAGAAAGTCCTTTATATTTTGCAGAAAATTTAACTAAAGAAATGAATGGAGCTAAAATTTATTTAAAAAGGGAAGATTTAAATCATACAGGAGCTCATAAGATTAATAATGCTATTGGTCAAGGTCTCCTAGCTAAAAAAATGGGAAAGAAAAGAATAATTGCTGAAACAGGAGCTGGGCAACATGGAGTAGCTACAGCGACAGTTTGTGCTTTGTTAGATTTAGAATGTATTATTTACATGGGTGAAGTAGATGTAAAGAGACAAGAATTAAATGTATTTAAAATAGAAATGTTAGGAGGTAAGGTAGTACCAGTTAAAAAAGGAGATAGGACTTTGAAGGATGCAGTAGATGCTGCGTTGGAGGATTTTGTTAAAAATCATGAAGATACTTTTTATCTATTAGGATCTGCTGTAGGTCCTCATCCATATCCTACTATGGTTAGGGATTTTCAAAGTGTTATAGGGAAAGAAGCTAGAAGGCAAATATTAGAACAAGAAGGAAGACTTCCAGATTATTTAGTAGCTTGTATAGGTGGAGGAAGTAATGGAATAGGTTTATTTCATCCTTTTGTGAAGGATAAAGATGTGAAGATGATTGGTGTAGAGGCTTGTAATTCTGCAGCTATTGAAAATGGAGAAGTAGATATTATACATGGTTTCAAATGTCATGTATTAAAAGGGAAAAATAATTCTATAGCAGCAGGATTAGATTATCCAGGAGTTGGACCAGAGCATAGTTATTATAGCTCCATAGGAAGAGCAAAATACGTATCGGTAACAGATGAGGAAGCACTGGAAGCATTTTTTAAATTGACAAAAACAGAAGGAATAATTCCAGCTCTTGAAAGTTCTCATGCTATATGTTATGGAATGAAATTAGCACAGACTCTTTCTAAAGATAATGTTATTATAATCAATTTATCTGGAAGAGGAGATAAAGATATATCTAGAATAAAAGAAATGGGAAATTAAGAGTTGCTCTTAATTCCCCATTAATGCAAAATTTATAGCTTCATCTATATTTTTTCCTTGAGATAATTTTACTATAAGAGCACTATTAAAGCGATTTTCTGTATCTATATAGGTATTGTATTTTTTAAATTTAGTAGGGCTTATATAGATACATTTTTTATTTTTTAAGGTAACTATTAATTCTTTTACGCCTTGTCCTAAGAGAATTTTAGCAGATTTTTTAATATCTTCTTCATTTCTTATAGGAATTCCACTTAAAAATTCTAACTCTAGTTCATTAGGAGTTAGAAGGTCAACATTTTCAATTATTTCTCTATCTAAAACTTGAGCAGGTACAGGATTTAATATAGTATATTTTCCTTTTTTCTTTGCTTTTTTTAATCCATATTCTACAGTTTCTATTGGAATATCTAATTGCATTACAACTATATTAGATTGTTCAATTAAATTTTCTGCTTTATCTATGTTAGTAGTATTTATTTTAAAATTTGCTCCTGAAGCTATTATAATAGATTTTTCTCCTTTCCCATCAATTGAAATCAAAGCTACACCTGTTGGCGCTTCTTCTGTTTTTTCAATATAATATGTATTTACGCCATTAGAATTCATGGAAGATAACAACATGTCTCCAAAGTTATCATTTCCTATTTTCCCTATCATTGCTACATTACCTTTTAGTTTAGCCATTGATATGGCTTGCTTAGTACCTTCTCCTCCAGGAATCTGGTTGAAGCTTGTCCCAATAACTGTTTCTCCTTTTTTAGGTATTTCCACTACATGAGCAACTAAATTCATATTTATACTACCTATTATGATGATATCAGTCATTTTAAATTCCCTCCATATTTGTAAGAATACTGTGATTTCATAGTTACAATTAAAAGATTGATCTAATGTTAGCATAGGTTTTTTTGCCTTTCAATAGGCAATTATTGTAAAATACTAAAATCACTTTAGATTGTTTCTTTTGGTTTAGTTTAATTTTTTATCACTTTCCTTTTCTAATTCACTACTTTTTTGCATAAGTATTGATTAAATTTTCATATAGGTTAATAAAATATTAGAATAAGTATTATCTTTAAATTTTTGTTTTTTACTATATTATTCCTTTCTATTTAAATTCAATATGTAAATTATAACATATTTATGAAGTTTTTAGAAATATTTTTAATATCCCATTAGACAAAAATAAAAAAATATATATAATATTACAATATCAAACAAAAAATGATACAATATCTATATATGTAAATTAATATTTAATAGTATGGTATGGGAGGAAGTATATTGCTTAGTACGTACAAGGACAATTTAAGTAAATACATTAATTTGGAAGGTGTAACAGATAGGGAATTAAAAATTGCATTAGAACAATTAGGAAGGGATTTAGTTTATAATTACTTAGTTTTTGGGAAGGATGTAACCTTTGAAATTTTTTTGGAAAATTTAAGAATATATTTAAAAATGATAGAATGAATTATTTACATAGAAGTTTATTAAATACATAATGTAAAAATACATATAATAAAGTAAAAGTGAATTTAAATTTAGATTTTTTTTATTATATTAATATGGAGCAGAAAAACTGAGGTAGACTATTATCTATTAATAATCACTTAATTGACATATTTACTCAAATAAGATAAACTATCATAGTTAAGTGTATTTTAAATGAGGAGGTTCTGGAGTATGTCTACGAAGTATATATTTGTGACAGGAGGAGTAGTTTCGTCTTTGGGAAAAGGGATTACGGCGGCAAGTCTTGGACAATTACTTAAAAGTAGAGGGCTTAAGGTAACAATACAAAAATTTGATCCGTATATAAATGTAGATCCAGGAACTATGAGTCCTTACCAACATGGTGAAGTATTTGTTACTGATGATGGAGCAGAAACAGATTTAGACTTAGGTCATTACGAAAGATTTATAGATATAAATTTAAATAAGAATAGTAATGTTACCACTGGGAAAATATATTGGTCTGTGCTCAACAAAGAAAGACAAGGGGAATATTTAGGGAGAACAGTTCAAGTAATTCCTCATATTACTAATGAGATCAAAGAACGTATTACAAGAGTGGCAAAGGATAGAGAAGTAGATGTAGTTATTACGGAAATTGGAGGTACAGTGGGGGATATAGAGAGTCTACCTTTTTTAGAAGCTATAAGGCAGATTAAAAATGATGTAGGTAAAGAAAATGTTATGTATGTTCATGTAACTTTGATGCCTTACTTGTCAAAGGCAGGAGAATTAAAAACTAAACCTACTCAACATAGTGTAAAGGAATTGAGAAGTATAGGAATTCAACCTGATGTACTTATTTGTAGAACGGCACATCCTCTTTCTGAGGATATTAAAGAAAAAATAGCATTATTTTGTGATTTAGATCCATCGGAAGTTATTGAAAATATGGATGCAGATTCTATATATGAATTACCATTAATGCTTGAAAGAGAAGGCCTTCCCCAATTAGTTATAGAACATTTAGGATTAGAATGT
Organism: uncultured Clostridia bacterium; assembly: GCA_964447805.1. GTDB lineage: Bacteria > Bacillota > Clostridia > Tissierellales > DATGTQ01 > CAYUTQ01. The sequence continues at coordinate 46,026 of CAYUTQ010000010.1, read as the reverse complement.
AATGATTTAGATTTAACAGAGTGGACTAAATTAGTTGAAAATATGAAAAAAACAAAGGGAAATATAAAAATAGCTTTAGTAGGTAAATATGTAGAGTTGAAAGATGCTTATTTATCTGTAGCAGAAGCATTGAGACATGGAGGTATTGAAAATAGTATAGATGTAAATATAGATTGGATACAATCTGATGAGGTAAATGAACAAAACTATAAAAAAATTTTAGAAGATGCTGATGGAATATTAGTGCCTGGTGGTTTTGGAGAAAGGGGTATAGAAGGTAAGATACTGGCTGCTAGATATGCTAGAGAAAACAATATTCCATATTTGGGAATTTGTTTAGGTATGCAAGTTGCTGTTATAGAATTTGCAAGAAATGTATTAGGATTAAAAAATGCTAATAGTTCTGAAGTAGAATCTAATACACCTTATCCAATAATTGATTTGATGCCAGAGCAAAAGGATATAGATACTATAGGTGGTAAAATGAGACTAGGTTTGTACCCATGTAAATTAATAGAGGAAACTAAGGCTAAAAAAGCTTATAAACAAGAAATAATATATGAAAGACACCGACATAGGTATGAATTTAATAATGAATATAGGGAAAAAATAGAAGAAAAAGGATTAAAGATAAGTGGCTTGTCTCCAGATGAAAGGATGGTAGAAATAATTGAGTTAGAGAATCATCCTTGGTTTGTAGCAGTTCAATTTCATCCGGAATTTAAATCAAGACCTACGAGATGTCATCCACTGTTTAGAGAGTTTGTCAAGGCAGCAAAAGAGTATAAGAATAAATAAAAAAGTGAGGAATGTTCCTCACTTTTTTTTATTGTAAATTTTGTTGAGTTTTATATTAATAGCAAGGTTATATTATATATTTAAAAGTATAAAATATTAAAAAAAGATTGGAGTTCAATATGTTATTTACAAAAATGACATTAAAAGGTATTTTTATACATAAAAATATTTTCGTAAAAAAATGCTGACAAATAGAAGGAATTATATAATTTATGAAGAATAGTAAAAGTAGGAGGTGTCATTATGGTAGTTTATGGACATAGAGCCTTGCTAGTTAGATGTAATAATTGTGGTAGACTTATGAAATATGATTTAAATATATTTGAAATTGTTGAAAAAGAGAATTTAACTTTTAGCTGCAAATGTGGAAAAGAAAATATTAGTTTACGAAAAAGTGGAAACAAAACATATTGGATAAAAATATTATGTTTTGGTTGTGGCCAAGAGCATTTATATAGATATTCTTTAAAAAATTTAATTTATAAAGATTTATTATTTACATGTGAAAATGGTATCAAAACTTGTTTTATAGGAGATACAAATATTGCAGATAAACTTGTAAACAATTATGATTTAAATTTTGGAGCAGAATTAGTAGATGAAGAATTCGATGAGTATTTTAAAAATTTTAAAATATTGGCTGCCTGTTTAAATAAAGTAGATAGATTGATGATAGATGGAAGAATTGGTTGTAGTTGTGGAAATGAAGATATAAATATAGAGATATTTTCAGATAGAATAGAGGTTAAGTGTTTGAACTGTGGTAGTGTTCAAATAATTTATGCAGAAACTAAAGAAGATTTAGATTTGCTTTTGAGGAAGGAAAAAATTGTTATGCAAAAGCATAACATTTCATGTATAGATTCTATTCTTGAAAAAGACAAAGATTTAAAATAATAATAATATTTTAGTAATATGATATAGTATATAGTGATAATGTTATTAGAAGTCTTAGGAGAGTTTAGAAACAGCATACAAAAATAAATTGATATATCTAGTGATTTAATATAAGTCTAAGTATATAATTTTAGTAACTGATTGTAGAATTTTTGGCTATAGTGAAAAGGTACCAAAATTTCTAAAGAATGAACTATTATCAGAATAAGAAAAACTTAAATTTAATAAATAAAACAATTGGAAACAATAGAGTATTATAAATAAGAAAATTATAAAGAAAGGTGGTGAAATACCTGGTTTGTGATAAATGAATAGGAAAATATACTAGGTATAGTTTCTTGAAATATATAAAAAAGAAGGAAGATAGTACCTTTGATTTTGTTGTATTTATACACTAAATATAGATAAGGTTTTGCAAGATTTATAGTCAAGGAACTATATTTTTATAGTTGAATCCTATGATGTTATCACTTAGTATTAAGTGAAAAGTTATATTGAGATTATTTAGTATGATTTTAAAAACCAGGTAGAATGTATGCTAGTAACAGGTAAAGAAGTATTACAAGATGCTCATAAAAAAGGTTATGCAGTAGGTGCATTTAATGTAAATAATATGGAAATTATACAAGCTATTATTGGAGCTGCAGAGGAGACAAATTCACCAGTAATATTACAAGCTAGTCAAGGTGCTATAAAATATGCAGGAGTTGAATATATTTCAGGATTAGTAAAGGTTGCAGCAGAAAAAGCTAGTGTGCCAGTAGTTTTACATTTAGATCATGGTACAGATTTTGATCAAGTAATGCTTTGTTTAAGACATGGTTTTACTTCTGTAATGATAGATGGCTCCAAGTTTCCACTTGATAAGAACATTGCTGAGACTAGGAAAGTAGTAGATATAGCTCATGTAATGGGTGTATCTGTAGAAGCAGAATTGGGGAAAATAGGAGGAACTGAAGATAATATTTCAGTAGATGAACGAGATGCTACTTTTACAGATGTAGATGAAGCAGAAAAATTTGTTAAGGAGACAGATGTAGATTCTTTAGCTATAGCAGTTGGAACTGCTCATGGAGTGTACAAAGGAGAGCCAAAATTAGATTTTGAAAGAATTAAAGATATTAAAGAAAGAATAAATATGCCACTAGTATTGCATGGTTCTAGTGGAGTTCCAGATGAAAGTATTAAAAAGGCAGTAAGTTTAGGTATTAATAAAATAAATATTGATACGGATATTAGAATGGCTTTTGCAAATGCTGTTAAAGATTTTGTAAAAGAAAATCCTGATGAGATTGATCCAAGAAAGATATTAGGTCCTGCAAGAGAGGCTATGAAGAAAACTATAATAGAAAAGATGAAATTATTTGGTTCAGCAGGAAGAGCTTAAAAGGGAGTGTATCTATGAAGCTTTTTATTGATACTGCTAATATTGATGAGATAAAAGAAATAAGTGATTGGGGAGTAATATGTGGTGTAACAACTAATCCTTCTTTAATTGCAAGAGAAGGCAGAGATTTTAAAGAGGTTATTAAAGAAATAACTACTATTGTAGATGGACCAATAAGTGCTGAGGTAATTTCACTTAAGAAAAATGGTATGATTGAAGAAGCTAGAGAATTAGCTAAAATTCATTCAAATATAATAATTAAAATACCTATGACTAGCGAAGGGCTGAGAGCAGTAAAAATACTAAATGAAGAAGGGATACGTACTAATATGACTTTGGTATTTTCAGGCAATCAAGCCTTATTGGCTGCAAGAGCAGGAGCAACTTATGTAAGCCCTTTTGTAGGAAGAATGGATGATATAGGGAATGAAGGTATGGATATTGTAAGAGATATAGTAGAAATTTATGATAATTATGATATAAAAACAGAAATAATAGCTGCAAGTATAAGACATCCAATGCATGTATTAGAGGCAGCTAAAGCAGGAGCTCATATTGCAACTATTCCATATAAGGTATTTTTACAAATGGTTAAGCATCCAATGACTGATATAGGAATAGAAAAGTTTTTAAAGGATTGGGAAGCATAGGACGTATTTACTAAATAATAGGAATCAAAAAAGTACTTCTTTGTGAAGTACTTTTTTGTTATGAATTATTAATGAGAAGAATGAATGTGGCAATTGACATGAATAATATATATAGAATATACTATATATGTAGTTAATACTAATAAATAAGGAGGGTTTTTGATGGATAGAAATCTTGCATTAAATTTAGCTAGGGTGACAGAAGCAGCTGCACTTCAGAGTGCAAGATACTTAGGTAGAGGGGACAAAGAAATAGCTGATCAGGCAGCAGTGGATGGAATGAGAAGAATGTTTGATACTTTAACTATAGATGGTGTAGTAGTTATTGGAGAAGGTGAAATGGATGAAGCACCTATGTTATATATTGGCGAACATATAGGAAAGGCTATAGGAGATGGTCCTAAAGTAGATATAGCTGTAGATCCTTTAGATGGGACTAATTCTGTTGCAAAGGGACTTCCAAATGCTATTTCTGTTGTAGCTGTGGCACCTAGAGGATGTTTATTACATGCTCCAGATATGTATATGAAAAAGATAGCAGTAGGTCCTAAGGCTAAAGGAGCTATAGATATTAATAAATCTATAGAGGAAAATATTTTAAGTGTAGCAAAAGCGTTAAATAAAGATGTTTCAGATATTACAGTAACAATTTTAGATAGACCTAGACATAAAGAGTTAATAAATATAGTTAGGCGAATAGGAGGAAGAATAAAACTTTTCAGTGATGGTGATGTAGCTGCATCAATTGCCACTTGTTTTGAAGATTCTGGTGTAGATATATTGATGGGTATTGGAGGAGCACCAGAAGGAGTTCTTGCAGCTTCGGCTTTGAAATGTTTAGGGGGTGAATTTCAAGGAAAACTTCATCCTACTAGTGAAGAAGAAAAGAAAAGATGTATGGAAATGGGTGCAAATGTAGAAAAAGTTTTACTTATGGACGATTTGGCGAAAGGAGAAGAAATTTTATTTGCTGCTACAGGTATCTCTGATGGTGAACTTTTAAAAGGTGTAAGGTATCATCATAGCAATTTTGCTAAAACTTATTCAGTAGTGATGAGAGCAGAGACTGGAACTATAAGATTTATTGAAGCTATTCATAGACTTGATAAGAAACCTGAGTATGCAAAATAGTATATAGGGGACGTATTCTTTATAGTACGTTCCTTTTTGTGAGTATTAGTATATACTGGGAAGTAATTCTGCTCAGTGAAGTATCAGAAAATGGGATAATTTACAAATAGTGTAGTTCAGTTTTTATAGTATTGACTATTGAGGATTGAAGTGATATTATTTTCATTATAACCCACCTATATGTACATATCCTAAGCTTTATTTCCAAGAAAGGTAGAAATTTAATAGGAAAAAATTTTTAATACGGAGGTGTAAAAATAATTGGATTATCAGATATTAAAGGAGAAGAAATTAGATGATCTTAGAGTTATAGCAAAAACTATTGGTATTAGAGGTGTTACAAAATACAGAAAAAATGAATTGATAGACCTAATTTTGCAAAATGTAGTAGATGATAATGATAAAAAGTCTGAAAAAAAGGATGAAAAAATAGATATTGAAGATATTGATTTGGATGTGCTTCCTGATAAAGTTAGTGAAGAAATAGAGCTAATGGATGATATAAATAGTGCTGAAGGAATTTTAGAAATCCATAATGATGGCTACGGATTTATGCGAAGTGATAACTACCTTTCTGGAGATGAAGATATTTATGTATCTCCTTCTCAAATTAGAAGATTTAGACTTAAAACTGGAGATAAAGTTTTTGGTATTACTAGACCTCCTAAGTCAGGAGAAAAATATAAGGCTCTTTTATATGTTAGAAGTGTAAATGGAATGGATCCAGAAACTTGCAATTCAAGACCAGATTTTGATGAATTGACTCCAATTTACCCTAGAACAAGAATAAAATTATCGACCAGCCCTAATGAACTTTCAACAAGGATAATAGATTTAATGGCACCAATAGGAAAGGGTCAAAGAGGTATGATTGTGTCCCCACCAAAAGCTGGTAAAACTACTCTTCTAAAAAAGGTAGCTAATTCATTAGCTATTAATTATCCAGAGATAGAAATAATAGTCTTATTAATAGATGAAAGACCAGAAGAAGTTACAGATATGCAAAGATCTGTCAAAGGCGATGTAGTGTATTCGACATTTGATGAATTGCCTAAGCATCATACTAAGGTGGCAGAAATAGTTCTTGAAAGGGCGAAAAGATTGGTGGAACATGGGAAGGATGTAGTAGTGCTTCTTGATAGTATTACAAGATTAGCAAGAGCCTACAATTTAACTATTCCAGCTACAGGTAGAACTCTTTCAGGAGGGCTAGATCCAGGGGCATTACACAAACCTAAGAGGTTCTTTGGTGCTGCTAGGAACTTGGAGGAAGGTGGTAGTTTAACAATATTAGCCACAGCCTTAGTTGAAACAGGAAGTCGAATGGATGATGTAATATTTGAAGAGTTTAAAGGTACTGGAAATATGGAGATACATTTAGATAGAAAATTGTCTGAAAAAAGAATATTTCCTGCAGTAGATATTAATAAATCTGGTACTAGAAGGGAAGAATTACTTCTTAGTCAAAAAGAATTAGAAACTGTTTGGGCTATTAGGAAAGCATTGGGAAATGCACCGACTCAGGATGTAACTGAAACTTTAATAGAAAATTTAGTTAGGACTAAAGATAATGATATGTTTATTGAAACTATTAGGAAAAAAGTATGGATATAGTTGAAATAGAAAAAACAATATGCTATAATAAAAAAGTTGAAGTGTGTATATTATGTATGGTTTATACACTAGGGTAAAAGAGAGGTGAAGATAATGAAGAAGGGTATTCATCCAGAATATTATGAAGAAGCAACAATTACTTGTGCTTGTGGTAATACATTTAAAACAGGTTCAACAAAGGAAAATTTAAGAGTAGAAGTTTGTTCAAAATGTCATCCATTCTTTACAGGACGTCAAAAATTTGCTGAACGTGGTGGACGTGTAGAGAAGTTTAAGAAGAAATATGGTATTAAGTAATTTTTTTAAAAATAGGTTAGAGGCTTTAAGCATCTAGCCTTTATTTTTATTTAAAAGGACAGTATTTCACTAGCATAATCATATATGATATAATTATTTTATGAAAAAATAGGGGTTGATTTTTTGAAAATAAAAGATATAAATAGAATCCCAAAAAGAATGACTACAATTGGAGGTCAGGCATTAATTGAGGGAATAATGATGAGAGGGCCTGAAGATATAGCTATTGCTATTAGAAAACCAGACAAAGAAATATTAGTAAAAAAGGAAAGATTGAATACATTAGGTATGAAATATAAATTTTTTAATTTACCTTTTATTAGAGGAATGGTGGGACTTATTGAGGCAATGATTATTGGTACCAAAGCTCTTATGTATTCAGCAGAATTTTTGGATGATGAAGAATATGAAGAGACAAAATTTGAAAAGTATATAAATGAAAAGCATGGAGATAATGCAGAAAATATATTAATATTCACTTCTTTAATATTATCATTTATAATAGCTGTAGTTTTATTTATGTTAATTCCAACATTTTTGACAAGTTTATTTAAAAATAAAATAGAAAGTACTTTATTTTTAAATATTGTAGAAGGATTAATAAGAATAGGAATTTTTTTAATATACTTGTTATTTATTTCTAAGCTTGAAGATGTGGGAAGACTTTTTCAATATCATGGAGCAGAGCATAAAACTATTCACTGTTATGAAAATGAAGAAGAATTATTGGTGGAAAATGTAAAGAAATATCCTACTCTTCATCCTAGATGTGGAACTAGTTTTTTATTTACTGTAATGATAGTGAGTATTATTGTATTATCTTTTTTTGGTTGGCCTAATCCATTAAAAAGGTTTTTAACTAGACTTATTATGTTCCCAGTTGTTGCTGGTATATCCTATGAAATTAATAAAATAATAGGAAAAAGTAATTCTAAATTGGCCTATATTCTTTCTTATCCAGGGCTAGGACTTCAAAAATTTGCTACTACTAAGGAACCAGATAATGAGCAGATAGAAGTAGCAATAGAAGCATTGAAGAGTGTAATAGTGAAAGATAGTGAGGCAGATCGATGGAAATAAATAGTCTTTTGAAAAAAGGAGTAGAATTATTAGGGGATATTAAGTATTCTAATACTGTATTGGAAGTAGTGGTTTTATTAAGTAACTTATTAGGTGTAGACAAAACTTATATTTATACACATAGAGATATGGAGGTTTCCAAAGAAATAGAAAAGAAGTTTTTAGAGGCCATAGCTCTTAGAAAGAAAGGTTATCCTCTTCAATATATATTGAAAGAAGTAGAATTCATGGGATTGAAATTTTATGTAGATGAAGGAGTACTAATACCAAGACAAGATACAGAAATTTTGGTGGAATATATTTTAAATCTAGTGAAACAAAATAAAGAAAAGCATTATACAATTGTAGAATTAGGGACTGGAAGTGGATGTATAAGTTTAAGTCTTGCCTATTATATAAAAAAATCTTTTATATATTCTATAGATATAGAAGAAAAATCTTTGGAAATAGCTAATAAAAATTTAGAAAGATTAGAGCTTGGACATAAGGTGAAATTATTGAAAGGTGATCTTTTTAAAGGTATAAAATCATTGAAATTAGAAAGAAAAGTGGATATAGTAGTATCGAATCCACCTTATATACCTAAGGGGATCATAGCAAACTTGCAAGAAGAGGTAAAAACTTATGAACCTATTGAAGCATTAAATGGTGGAGAAGATGGTTTGAATTTTTATAGAATAATTATACCGGAGAGTAAAAAATATTTAAAGAAATTTGGAAAATTAGTTTTAGAAATAGGTTATGATCAAGGTGAGAGTGTATATCATATGTTTAAAAATGAGGGTTATGAAAATATAGAAATAATTAAAGATTTACAAGGGCACGATAGAGTAGTTGTAGGAGATTTATCATAATAATGAATAAAAGGTATAGATAAAAATTAAATTTTTTAAAATATTACCTAAAAACCTCATTAGCTTTAGTTGTGGGAGTTTTAGCTTGGGGGTGAATTTATGTTATTTAAAATGTTTATAACATTTTTTAAAATAGGAGCTTTTACTTTTGGTGGCGGTTATGCTATGCTTCCAATAATGCAAAAGGAAGTTGTGGAGAAAAATAAATGGATAAACACGGAAGAATTTATGGATATAATAGCTGTAGCAGAAGTAACTCCGGGACCAGTTGCTGTAAATACTAGTAGTTATGTAGGGTTTAAAAGAGCAGGATTTAAAGGAGCTGTAGTTTGTACTTTAGGTACAGTTCTACCATCTTTTTTGATAATACTATTTATAGCTATGTTTTTTGGACATTATAGGAATAACCCAATTATTGAAAAAATGTTTATGGGAATAAGGCCTGCTGTAGTAGCTCTTATTTTGTCAGCAGTATATAAGCTAAAGAAAGGTATGAATATTACAGTATTTACAATTATTATTGCTATTGCTACTGTAGGGATAATATTATTATTTGATGTTAATCCAATATTTGTGATTTTGGTAGTAGCTTTTAGTTCAATAATTTATGGAAAATTTAAGGAGAATCCATTATGATTTTATTAAAACTTTTTTTATCATTTTTTAAAATAGGAGCATTTACTTTTGGTGGTGGCTATGCTATGATTCCATTAATAAAAAAGGAAATTATCACCAATCAGCAATGGTTAACAACTAGAGAATTTATAGATATAATAGCCATAGCAGAGATGACTCCTGGACCTATAGCAGTAAATTCTGCAACTTTTTTGGGTTACAAAATAGCTGGAATTTTAGGTTCGGTAGTTTCAACTATAGGAGTAGTTCTACCTTCGTTTTTAGTAATAATGGTAATCTATCATTTTTTATCTAAATTTAGTGATTCTCCTTATGTGAAACAAGCTTTTAAAGGGATAAGACCTGTTGTATTAGGGCTTATAGTCACAGCAGCTTTTGAAGTAGGAAAGAGTGCAATTATAGATTTTAAAAGTGTTATAATAGCTGTAACAGTATTTCTTTTAGTTTCCATAAAAGATTTAAACCCAATTATTGGAATTTTATTAGCAGGTATTGCAGGTATTTTTTTATATTAGAATTTTATAATGATGTTATAATATATATAGATAAATAATATGATAATTTTAATTGTTTTAGTGGAGGTGAATAATATGTTAGAAAAATTATCTTTTATAGAAAATAAATATAAAGAGCTAACTAAAAAAGTAATAGATCCTGAGGTTATGGAAAATAGACGAGAATGGCAAAAACTTGTTAAAGAACATGCAGAAATTGAACCTATAGTTATGAAATATAGGGAGCATAAAAAATTATCTAAAAACCTTAAAGATGATAAGGAAATGTTAAACGAAAAATTAGATGATGAATTTAAAGAATTAGTAAAAGAAGAAGTAACTGAATTAGAAGAAAAGTTAGCACAATTAGAAGAAGAGCTTAAATTTTTATTAATTCCAAAGGATCCAAATGATCATAAAAATGTAATTGTGGAAATAAGAGCTGGAGCAGGAGGAGACGAAGCAGGATTGTTTGCAGGAGATTTATTTAGAATGTATTCTATGTATGCAGAAAGAAAGGGTTGGAAAACAGAAATATTGAACTCTAATAATCAAGGAGTAGGTGGATTCAAGGAAATAGTATTTATGATAAAAGGTGAAGGTGCTTATAGTAGGTTAAAATATGAAAGTGGTGTGCATCGTGTGCAAAGAGTTCCAGTAACAGAATCTGGAGGCAGAATCCACACATCTACGGCTACAGTTGCAGTATTACCAGAGGCAGAAGATGTGGATATTGAAATAAATCCATCTGATATTAGAATAGATGTATTTCGTGCTTCAGGTAATGGTGGACAACATGTTAATACTACTGATTCAGCTGTTAGAATAACTCATATTCCTACAGATATAGTTGTGTCTTGCCAAGATGAAAAATCTCAAATAAAGAATAGAGAAAAAGCTATGAAAATATTAAAGGCAAGATTATATGATAAAGTTCTTTCTGAGCAACATGCTGAAATAGCAGAGGAAAGAAGAAGTCAAGTAGGTACTGGAGATAGAAGTGAGAGAATTAGAACTTATAACTTTCCTCAAGGAAGAATAACAGATCATAGGATCAATATGACTATACACAGATTGAGTAATTTTTTAGATGGTGATATTGATGAAATGGTTGAGGCTCTTATAACTACTGATCAAGCAGAAAAGTTAAAACAAGTAGGTTAATAATATGAATAAAGAATTCCTATTAGGAAACCTATTATAGTTCCCATAGTTGAAACCCTTCCACCATGAAGGGTTTTAGCATTTGGAATAAGATCATTTATTATAATATAAAACATAATTCCACCAGCAAAGGCTAGACAAAAAGCAACAATATAATTTGACAATGTTCCTAAGGATGCACCTATAAATGTACCTATTCCAGTAGGAAGTCCAGCAAAACCTGCTAATATAATTATTTTCCAAGGAGAAAATTTATTTATTTTTAGAGGTATTGCCAGGGCAATACCTTCAGGAAGATTGTGAAGCAATATGGCAAATGCCAAGAATTCTCCTAAAGGTTTATCTATAATAAAACTAGTTCCTATAGCTAATCCTTCAGGTAAACTATGTATTCCTATACTTATACCTAATAGAAGACTAGTTTTAAGATATTTTGGAAGATTATACTCAGTAATTTTTAATTCTATTAAACAAATAAAGCCTACTCCTAAGAATATTCCTAATGTAACTACCCATACATTTGAAAGGAGAAGGGCTTCAGGTATTAAATGAAAAGTAACTATTTGGAACATTAGCCCTCCTGTAAGGCCTAGAAAAAAACTTAGATGAATATTAGTTTTTTTTATAAATAAGGCTATTAATCCTCCTAAGGCAGTACCTACAATTCCAATAAAAAAACCTAGGAAAGTGATGTACAAAATATCTTTCATATTTTTTTCACTCCTTAAATTACACTTTTTACTATATTTATTCACATTGTAATAAATAAATAACATACATATGTTGATTTTTTCTATGAATAACTTATTTTAAATTGATAAAATAATGTATAATATATAGTTGAGGGAAAAAGCTATTATATAAAGAAGGGATATTATGAAAAAAATAAAAACAAGAGTTGTAAAAGTAAATGTTAAAAATCCTGAAAAAGAAATAATTGAAGAGGCTGCAGAGATTATTAGAGATGGTGGAACAGTTGCTTTTCCTACAGAAACTGTTTATGGGTTGGGAGCAAATGGATTAGATGAAAATGCTATAGATAATATTTTTATTGCAAAAGGACGTCCTCAGGACAATCCTTTAATACTTCATGTTTCATCTAAAGAGCAAATAGAAAGTTTAGTGGAGAAAATTCCAGAAGAAGCAATTCCTATAATGGAGAAATTTTGGCCTGGACCTTTAACTATGATATTTAAAAAGAACTGCAAAGTTCCTAAAAAAGTAACAGGGGGACTTTCCACAGTGGCTATTAGAATGCCCAATAACAAAGTGGCATTAAAATTAATAGAATCAGCAGTAGTACCTATTGCAGCACCAAGTGCTAATATTTCTGGAAGGCCTAGTCCTACAGAGGCATCTCATGTTGTAGAAGATTTAAACGGTAAGATAAATATGATAATAGATGGAGGGAAGACAGGTATAGGAGTGGAATCTACAGTTTTGGATATGTCTGAAAGTGTTCCTACTATTTTGAGACCTGGGAAAGTGACTTATGAAGAATTAAAGTTATTAATTGATAATGTAGAGCAAGACAAGAGTATTATAAAAGAAAATGAAAATATAATTCCTAAATCTCCAGGACAGAAATATAGACATTATGCTCCAAAAAGTGAGATGATAATTTTTTCAGGTGAAGTAGATAATATAGTTTCTAGTATTAATGATTGTGCAAAAAAATATATAGAAGAAGGAAAAAATGTAGGTATTATGGCTACGGAAGAGACAAAAAATAGATATTCTCAAGGAACTATATTAACAGTGGGAAGTAGAGAAAATAAAGGAACAATAGCTAAAAATTTATTTGATATTATTCGAAGATTTGATTATTTAGATGTAGATATAATATTAGCTGAAGGTGTAGATACAGCAGGAATTGGAACAGCTATAATGAATAGAATGACTAAAGCTTCAAGTGGTAATATAAAAACTGTATAAAATAAGGAGAGATTCATTTGAAAAAGATTCTTTTTGTGTGTACGGGAAATACTTGTAGAAGTCCTATGGCTGCAGCTATGTTAGAGGATATGGCTGAAAAAAAAGGATTAGATATTGAAGTGCAATCTGCAGGTATATTTGCATTTGCAGGGGATAGACCGTCTAATGAAGCTATAGAAGTACTAGAAGAAGAAAATATAGATATTTCAGAACATAGAACAAAATTAGTAACGAAAAAAATGTTAGAAGAAGTTGATTTAGTGTTGACTATGACTTTTTCTCATAAAGAAACTCTTTTATTTAAATATCCTTTTATAAGTGGTAAAATATATACTTTAAAAGAGTATGTTTATGGGGTAGAAGAAGATGTATGTGATCCTTATGGTGGGGGATTGAAGGTTTATGAAGAGGTAAGGAAAGAATTAGAAGTGTTAATAAAAAAATTAATAGAAAAGATATGAAGCTAAGGAGGGTAATTTAGTGAAAATAGGTTTAGGAAGTGATCATGGTGGTTATGAATTAAAAGAATATATCAAAGAATTTTTGGAAAAGGAAAAAATTGAATATATAGATTATGGAACTGATTCTTTAGAATCTGTTGATTATCCTGATTTTGGATTAGAAGTATCAAGAGGAGTAATAAATAAAGAATGTGATAAAGGAATAGTAATATGTGGGACAGGAATAGGGATTTCAATTTCTTGTAATAAAATTCCTGGCATTAGATGTGCTCTTTGTAGTGATACGTATTCTGCTAGAATGAGTGTAGAACATAATGATGCAAATGTACTAGCCCTTGGTGGAAGAGTGCTGGGCAAAGATTTGGCTGTGGAAATAGTATCTACTTGGATTAAATCAGAATTTCAAGGTGGTAGACATGAAAGAAGAATTAATAAAATTTCTGATATAGAGAGAAAGTATATGTTATAATAGATAGTAGTTTATAATTTTAAACATGGGAGGAGTCTTGTTTATGGGAAAAGTGGTAGTTTTGGATCATCCATTAATAAAGCATAAACTTACATTTATAAGAGATAAAAATACTGGCTCCAAGGAGTTTAAAGAGTTGGTAAAGGAAGTTTCTATGCTTATGGCTTATGAGGTCACAAGGGATCTTCCATTGGAAGAAATAGAAATAGAAACTCCAATCTGTAAAATGAAATCTGAAGTAATTTCAGGGAAAAAATTAGGGCTAATACCAATACTTAGAGCAGGATTAGGAATGGTTGAAGGGATGCTCAATTTACTTCCAGCTGCAAAGGTGGGACATATTGGATTATATAGGGACCCAAAAACTTTTAAGCCTGTTGAGTATTATTGTAAGTTACCTCAAGATATTGATGAAAGGGATTTGATAGTATTGGATCCTATGTTGGCTACTGGAGGTTCAGCTATAGCAGGAATTCAATTTTTAAAAGATAGGGGGGCCAAAAGTATTAAATTAATGAATTTAATAGCAGCTCCAGAAGGAATTGAAGCAGTAACTAAGGCTCATCCAGATGTAGATATATATGTAGCTAGCATAGATGAGAGATTAAATGATGAAGCATACATAATTCCTGGTTTAGGAGATGCAGGAGATAGATTGTTTGGAACTAAATAGATAAAAAATAAGAGAGAAATTTCTCTCTTATTTTTTATCTATTTATAAAGAAAATATAGTAAAAATGGCCAAATATTGTATTTAGTATATCAGAATATCTAAATTTATGTTACTATATACATATAAAAACATTTATGTCAAAATCAAGGGATTAAAATAGAGTAAAATGACTTATTTTATTAATAATTTTTAATATTAAAATAGAAATTGTAAATAATTAATGTTAATATTGTCTATAAAGATATTGTAAATAATTAATTACTTGATTAGCATAATGTGGATTTAAAAAAGTGGTTAGTTGATTTTGAGAAAAGGAGAGAAAAAAATGGCTGAATATGTTATACCTTTTGTTGTAGCAGCAATTATATCTTTTTTTATGACTCCTATTGCAAAAAAAGCTGCAATAAAAATAGGTGCAATTGATATACCAAAGGATGAAAGAAGAGTTCATAATAAGCCTATGCCTCTTTTGGGAGGACTAGCAATATATATATCTACGATAGTTGCTACTTTATTATTTTTACCATTGAATAAAGATTTGTTGTCAATTATTATTGGTGGTACTATTATTGTTATATCTGGTGTAATTGATGATATAAAGGGAATAAGTCCTAGAGTGAAATTGCTTTTTCAAATAGTTGCAAGTATAATATTGATAATTGGTGATGTAAAAATAGATTTTATTTCTAATCCTTTTTCAAAAGAAAATAAACTTTTGTATTTGAAAGGATTTTCTATACCTTTAACTATAATTTGGGTAGTGGGTATTACAAATGCTTTTAATTTAATAGATGGATTAGATGGTTTGACTGCAGGAATTGCGAGTATATCTAGTTTATCATTATTGTTTGTAGCTGTTCAATTTTGTTATAATGAAGTTATGATCATATCATCTATATTGGCAGGTTCTTGTTTAGGATTTTTGCCGTACAATTTTAATCCTGCTAAAATCTTTATGGGAGATACAGGTTCTTTATTTTTGGGTTTCATAATAGCAGCTATATCTATTGAAGGTGTAATGAAAAGTACGGCAGCAATTGCTGTTATACTACCTATAATAGTATTAGGAATTCCTATATTTGATACTACTTTTGCTATATTTAGAAGGCTTTTAAACGGTAAGTCTATTATGGAAGCGGATAAGGGGCATCTTCATCATCAATTGCTTGAAAAAGGTTATACACAGAAGCAGACAGTGCTTATTTTTTATTTAATTAGTGGAATATTTGGATTTTTAGCAGTTATTGTAGCAATTTCAAATAGTAAACAAGTTGAATTTGCAGCTATGATAATAATAATAATTGCTATATTATTTGCTAGTAGGTTAGGTATTAAGGATAGAAATAACAATAGACAAAGAGAATAGGAGGAGTAAAATGGATAAGATAAAGGTTATGACAGTTTTTGGGACAAGACCTGAAGGAATAAAGATGGCTCCTATTGTAAAGAAAATGGAAAATGTAGAGGTTATAGAGAATGTTGTTTGTGTAACAGCTCAACATAGAGAAATGTTAGATCAAGTACTTAATATATTTGAAATAAAACCAAAATATGATTTGAATATTTTTCATCCAGGACAAACTTTAACAGAAATAACTATTAAAGCTTTGGAAGGAATGGAAAAGATTATATTAAAAGAAAGGCCGGATTTATTATTAGTTCAAGGAGATACTACTACAGTGTTTGCAGGAGCATTGGCAGCTTTTTATCAAAAAGTAAAAATTGGGCATGTGGAAGCAGGTCTTAGAAGTGGAAATTTATACTCCCCTTATCCAGAAGAAGCTAATAGAAAACTAACTGGTATTGTTACAGATTTTCATTTTGCACCAACAGAGAGAAATAAGCAAAATTTATTAAAAGAAGGTTATGAAGAAGAAAAAATATTTGTAACAGGAAATACAGTTATTGATGCTCTTCAACATGTAGTAAAAGATGATTACATATTTAATATAAAAGAATTAGATAATATTGATTTTAAAAATAAAAAAGTAATTTTACTTACTTCTCATAGAAGAGAAAATATAGGCAAACCAATGGAAAATATTTTTTCAGCAATAAAAGAAATAGTAGAAAAATATGAAGATGTGGAAGTAGTTTTTCCAGTTCATTTAAATCCAAAAGTTAGAAAAATAGCTTATAAAATATTTGGAGAGCAAGAGAGGATTCATTTAATTGAGCCTTTAGATTATGAGCCTTTTACAAATTTAATGGCTAAATCATATTTAGTAGTAACAGATTCTGGTGGTCTTCAAGAGGAAGCACCTAGTTTGGGTAAACCAGTATTAGTGGTGAGAGAAGAAACAGAAAGACCTGAAGGTATAGAATCAGGAACTGCAAGATTGGTAGGAACAAAAAAAGAAAATATTTTTAATGTAATGAATTTATTAATTTCAAAAGATGAAGAATATATTAAGATGGCTAATGCAGTAAATCCCTATGGAGATGGGAAAGCTGCTGATAAAATTGTTAATATTATATTGGAGTATTTACTTTAAGAGAGTATTTATTTGTAGAATTAATAGGTAGTATATTATCAATACTATGTTATAATGTATTTATTTAAAAATAAATTAGAATAAAGAAGATTGCTAAGGAAAAACAAAGATAACTATGAAGTAACAATAGATAGTAACAGCATTGTTATGACATAAAAAACTTTTTTCGAAAATTTCAGAAAAATTATTTGCATAAATAATATTTTTTTTGTTATAGTTAATATAAATAGTAAATATAAATTGGCTATGGAGTGTTTAACTTGAAAGATAAAAAGGGTTTTCAAAATATAGTTTTAATAACACAAATAGGTTTTTCAATAGTGACACCTATTTTAATAGGAGTTTTTTTAGGGAAAATTGTAGATAAATGGTTGAATACTCAAGGAATATTTACTATTATATTTATTATATTAGGTGCTATAACAGGGTTTATGAATCTTTTTAAAATGTCTACTAAGAATCGCAGGAAGTGAGGCAAAATGCCGCAAAACAGAAATGATGATTATATATATCATATATTAAAAAGAGCTATAATTTTTATTTTAATAATTATGGGAATTATGTTTTTAGGGTTCAAAGAGCCAAAACGGTATGTTTTAGGATATATATTTGGTGCTATTATCAATATTTTAAGTTTTCTTCTTCTTAATAATACATTGAAAAAAGCTGTATTAATGGAGCCTTCAAAGGCATCTAATTATGTGACTGCTAATTATATATTAAGATATTTTATTTATTTTATAGTATTAGTAATCAGTGCTGTTGCTGGGTATTTAAGTTTTTTTACGACTATTTTGGGGTTATTCACCATAAAAATTGTAATATTGTCTAAAGCAATTTGTGATACAATAAAAGGAAGGATTCAAAAATTTAAAAATAAATAGTTATGAATTTAAAGGTTTGAAAGAAAGGAGGGGACATATGAAGAGATGAAAATAGAAATGGATTTAACGTTATTTGGTAAATGTATAAAAATCCCGGATACTATAGTTAATGTATGGTTGGTAACTATTATATTAATTATTATAGCTATAATAGTTAATAAAAAGGTTAAAAAGGCCGATATTAATAAAAAACCTACAGGTTTTTTAAATTTAATGGAAGTATTTGTAGAAGCTATAGAAGGTTTAGTTAAGTCTACTATGGGAGAGAAAAATATGAAATTTGCTCCTTATATACTTACTTTAGCAATGTTCCTTTTATTTTCAAACCTATTTGGACTTTTGACTTTCACACCACCAACATC
Source organism: uncultured Clostridia bacterium (assembly GCA_964447805.1). Lineage (GTDB taxonomy): Bacteria > Bacillota > Clostridia > Tissierellales > DATGTQ01 > CAYUTQ01. Next base: position 27,745 of record CAYUTQ010000010.1, on the reverse strand, counting down.
TGATTATAGTGTTACTTTGACATTAGCTTTGATTACATTCTTTTTGACTCAGTTTTATAGATTTAAAACAGCAGGATTTTTAGGATATTTCAAGAGTTTTACTGAGCCAATGGCTTTTTTAACTCCATTAAATATTCTTGGTGAATTGGCTAACCCAATTTCTCTTTCTTTCCGTTTGTTTGGAAATATTTTGAGTGGGGTTATTATAATGGGGTTATTTTATGCAGGGTTTAAGTGGTTTGCACCTTTGTTAGCACCATGGTTACATGCTTATTTTGATATATTTTCAGGAGTACTTCAAACCTTTATATTTTCAATGTTAACCATGATATTTATTGGTGATGCAATGGAATAGTAAAAACGACCAATTTTTGGAAGGAGGAAAGTATAATGTTAGAAGGAATAACTAGTGAAGCTTTTATATTAGGATGTTCAGCAATAGGAGCAGGGCTTGCTATGATAGCAGGTATAGGACCTGGAATTGGGCAAGGTCATGCAGCAGGGAAAGGTGCTGAGGCAGTAGGAAGACAACCAGAAGCACAAGATGATATTGTAAGAACTATGCTTTTAGGGCAAGCAGTAGCTGAAACCACAGGTATTTATGGTTTGGTTATTGCGATTATATTACTTTTTGTAAGACCATTATTAACAGCTTACTTAAATTTAAAATAATGAGTATTAAGAGATGGCAAGGAAGGTATCCTTACCATCTCAAAATAAGTATACCTCAATGAGAAGGAGGTTGAGTCAATGGACATAGATGTACGGGTTATACCAGATTGGACATCAATGATACAGGTGATTATTTCTGTAGTATTATTATATTTTATATTGAGACATTTTCTATATGAACCAGTGTCCAAATTTATGAAGGAAAGAAAAGAAAATATTCAAAAGGATATAGATGGTGCTAAAGTTTTAAAGGGAGAAGCAAATACTTTGAAGGAACAATATGAACTTAAAATAAATGAAGCAAATAAGGAAGGACAAGAAATAATAGAAGCCTCCAGACAACGAGGAGAAGAGTTAAAACAAGATATAGTAAATGAAGCAAAAATAGAAGCAGAAGGTATTGTAGAGAGGGCCAAGAGGGAAATTGAATTAGAAAAAGAAAAGGCTCTACAAGATATAAAATTGCAGGCTGGAGATATGGCTATTCTTATTGCTTCTAAAATAATAGATCAAAATATGGATATGAATGTTCAAAAAGATTCTATTGATAAGTTCATAAACGAGGTAGGGATGGATAAATGGCAAAGCTAATAGGAAAAAGATATGCTTTGGCACTATTTGAAGCAGGGCAAGAATTGAATAAATTAGATAGTTTCAAAAAGGAATTAAATTATATAACTGATATATTGGAAAAAGAATCAGAGTTAATGGCTGTTTTAGAACACCCTAAAGTGTCTAAACAACAGAAGAAAAATTTGATTGTGAATATTTTTGGAGAGATAGTTTCTCAAGAAATGATTAACTTTCTTTATATAATTGTAGATAAAGGAAGAGAACAAAATATTTTAGATATAAATAAGGAATATGAATATTTGTACAATGATGAGAAAAATATAATAGAAGCTGTAGCAATAACAGCTGTTCCTATGGATAGAAGTTCTCAAGATAAGCTGTCTGTAGTTCTTTCAAATAAATTAGGAAAGACTGTAAAAATTAAAAATAAAATAGATAATACAATATTAGGCGGAGTACTTTTAAAAATAGAAAATAAAATTATAGATGGAACTATAAAAGGACGACTTGAATCCATGGAAAAAACCATTAAAGGCGCAAAAGTATAGGAAGTTGAGGTGATAGACTAATGGATTTAAGACCAGAAGAAATAAGTTCGGTGATAAAGGAACAGATTAAAAAGTATGAGAAAAAGTTAGACATGGTAGATGTTGGGACAGTAATTCAAGTAGGAGATGGAATAGCAAGAATACATGGATTAGAGGGATGTATGGCAGGAGAGTTGATAGAGTTTCCTGGTGAAGTATACGGTATGGCCTTAAACTTAGAAGAAGATAATGTAGGTTGTGTACTTTTAGGGTCAGATAAGAAGATCAAAGAAGGAGATTTAGTTAAAAGGACTAAAAGAATAGTGGAAGTACCTGTAGGAGACGTAGTAGTGGGTAGAGTAGTTAATGCTCTTGGACAGTCAATTGATGGGAAAGGGCCTATAAATGCTACTAAATTTAGACCTATTGAAAGAATAGCTCCAGGAGTTATTACTAGAAAGAGTGTGTCTGAACCATTACAAACAGGTATCAAAGCCATAGATTCTATGTTCCCTATAGGTAGAGGCCAAAGAGAATTAATAATAGGTGATAGACAGACTGGTAAAACAGCTTTGGCTGTAGATACTATTATTAATCAAAAAGGTCAAGATGTAATTTGTATATATGTTGCTATAGGACAAAAAAGATCTACTGTAGCTCAAATTGTAGATGTATTTGAAAGATATGGAGCTATGGACTATACTACAGTAGTTTCTGCAACAGCTAGTGAATTGGCTCCATTACAATATATAGCTCCCTATGCTGGAGTAAGTATGGGAGAAGAATTTATGGATAATGGTAAAGATGTACTTATTGTTTATGATGACTTGTCAAAACATGCTATAGCTTATAGAGCTATGTCATTATTGCTTAGGAGACCACCAGGAAGAGAAGCATTCCCAGGAGATGTATTCTATTTACATTCAAGATTATTAGAAAGATCTGCAAAACTTGATGAAAAATATGGTGGTGGTTCAATAACAGCATTACCAATAATTGAAACTTTAGCAGGAGATATTTCAGCTTATATACCAACCAATGTCATTTCTATTACTGATGGTCAAATATTTTTGGAAACAGATTTATTTTTCTCTGGACAAAGGCCAGCTATAAATACTGGACTTTCTGTATCCCGTGTAGGTGGTGCAGCACAAAATAAAGCAATGAAAAAAGTAGCTGGGACTCTAAAGTTGGAGTTAGCTCAATATAGAGAATTGGCAGCATTTGCTCAATTTGGTTCAGAGCTAGATAAAGATACTCAAGAAAGACTTAGACAAGGAGAAAGAATACTAGAAGTATTAAAACAACCTCAATATGAACCAATGAAAGTAGAGTATCAAGTAATTATTTTGTATACAGTAACAAATAAATATCTTGATGATGTTCCTGTAGAAAGAATAAGTCAATTTGAAAAAGAATTTTTAAATTTTGTGGATAATAAATATCCTGAAATTATTGAGAGCATAGAAGAAACAAAAGATTTAGTTGAGGAAACAGAAGAAAAGTTAAAAGAAGCTATTAAAGAATTTAAAAGTAGTTTTAAATAAAGAAACCCTGAAAAAAATAGGGGGTGAAAACATTTGGTAGAATCGGCACGTGATATTAAAAGACGTATAAAAGGAATTACAAATACAAAACAGATAACAAAGGCTATGGAATTAGTAGCATCGGCTAAGTTAAGGAGAACTAGGGCAAAATTAGAAAAAACCAGACCTTATTACAATACAGTATTGTCAAGTATTCAAGAAGTGTTAGCTTCTACAAGTAATATTAAACATCCTTTTTTGGAAGTAAGGGATGTAAAAAAATCATTATATATTGTAATTACTGGAGATAGAGGGTTAGCAGGAGGTTATAATTCTAATGTTATAAGGATGGTTGAAAAGGATATAGAGGATAAAAAAGATGAAGTTTCTTTTATTACAGTAGGTTTGAAAGCTTACGATTATTTTAAAGGAAGAGATTATGATATAAGAGGAGAATTCTCTGGGATTTCAGAAGAGCCTCATTTCTGTGATGCCAAAAGAATTACTAAAATGGCTTTAGATCTTTATAAAAAAGAAGAGGTAGATGAAATAATAATAGCATATACTGAGTTTCATTCAACTCTTTTACAGGAGGCAAAGCTATTAAAATTACTTCCTAGTGAAAATGTTAATAATATTGAAAATAAAAAGAAGAGGAGTATTATTGAATATGAGCCATCTCCAGAAGAAGTATTGGAGTATTTAATTCCTAAATATGTAGAGAGTTCTGTATATGGTGCATTAATAGAATCATCTAGTAGTGAACAAGGTGCTAGAAGAACAGCTATGGGTGCGGCAACAGATAATGCTGAGGAAATGATAGAAGAATTGGAACTTAGTTATAATAGGGCTCGTCAAGCAGCAATTACTATGGAAATTTCAGAAATTGTTACAGGTGTGGAAGCTCTCAAGTAATTGAGAAAGGAGTGAGGGTATGGAAAAAAATGTAGGGAAAATAGTTCAGGTAATTGGACCTGTAGTAGACATTAGATTTGATGAAGACAATCTTCCTGAACTTTTAAATGCAATAGAAATAGAAGAGGATGGCGAAAAATTAGTAGTTGAAGTGGCACAACATATAGGAGATGACATTGTTAGATGTGTAGCTATGGGTCCTACTGATGGTCTTATAAGAGGCATGGAAGGTAGAGATACTGGAAGCCCTATTAAGGTACCTGTTGGTAATGAAACTTTAGGAAGACTATTCAATGTATTGGGTGAACCTATAGATGAGAAAGGAGAAGTTGAAGCAAAACATTATTCTCCAATTCATAGGGCAGCACCTTCTTTTGAAGAACAAGAAACTACAAGAGAAATGTTTGAAACAGGAATAAAAGTTGTAGATCTTATAGCACCTTATTCAAGAGGTGGAAAAATAGGATTATTTGGTGGTGCTGGAGTAGGGAAAACAGTACTAATTATGGAATTGATAAACAATATAGCTAAAGAACATGGTGGCCTTTCTGTATTTGCAGGAGTAGGAGAGAGAACTAGAGAAGGAAATGACCTTTATTATGAAATGATTGAATCTGGAGTAATAGATAAAACTACATTAGTTTTTGGTCAAATGAATGAGCCACCTGGATCTAGAATGAGGGTAGGTTTGACAGGGCTTACTATGGCAGAATATTTTAGAGATCAAGAGGGTCAAGATGTATTATTGTTTATTGATAATATATTTAGATTTACTCAAGCAGGTTCAGAGGTGTCAGCATTACTTGGAAGAATGCCTAGTGCTGTAGGTTATCAACCAACATTAGCTACAGAAATGGGAGCTTTACAAGAGAGAATTACTTCTACAAAAAAAGGTTCCATTACTTCTGTTCAGGCAATATATGTTCCTGCTGATGACTTGACAGACCCAGCTCCAGCAACAACTTTTGCTCATTTAGATGCTACAACTGTACTTTCACGTCAAATAGCAGAATTGGGAATATATCCAGCAGTAGATCCATTAGATTCTACATCTAGGATATTAGATCCACGAGTTGTTGGAGAAGAACATTATAGAGTTGCAAGGGAAGTTCAAGAGGTTCTTCAAAAATACAAGGATTTACAAGATATTATTGCAATTCTTGGTATTGAAGAATTATCTGATGAAGACAAACTAGTTGTATCTCGAGCTAGAAAGATACAGAGATTTTTATCTCAACCATTTACTGTAGCGGAACAGTTTACAGGTATGGAAGGAAAGTATGTACCTATTAGTGAAACAGTAAGAGGCTTTAAAGAAATATTAGAGGGTAAATATGATGATTTGCCAGAGCAAGCCTTTTTTATGGTAGGTACAATAGATGAGGTTGTTGAAAAGGCAAAGGAAATGGAGGGATAATTTATGGCAACATTCCCTCTAGAAATAGTAACTCCAGATAGATTGTTTTTTAATGATGAAATAGAAAGAGTTATAGTGAGAGGTACTGAAGGTGATTTAGCAGTTTTAAAAAATAGAGCACCTTTAGTAACCCCTTTAAAAATAGGGAAGATTAAAATTTTAAAAGATAAAGATGGAGAAGAAAAAATTGCAACTTGTACTAGTGGCTATATAAAAGTAACAAAAGAAAAGACTGTTATTATTACAGATGCTTGTGAATGGCCTGAAGAGATAGATGTTGAAAGAGCTAAAAAAGCAAAGGAAAGGGCTCAAAGAAGACTTAAAAATAGGCCCAATGGTTTAGATGTAGCTAGGGCTGAAGCAGCTTTAAAAAGAGCATTAAATAGATTGGATGTAGCTGAATATAGGAAATAAAATAATAAGGTATAAAAAGTACCCATTCATGGCAATACTTTACCATGAGGAAAGGGTACTTTTATATATAGCAAAAGTGTTTTGTCCCCCTTTACAGCCTTTGCTATGAATAGCTAGGTAGTATCCTTTCCTATTTAATTTAGGGAGGGAGAAAGATGAAAAAATACAGTAATTTTTTATGTATAGGAATTATTATTTTTTTAGTACCTATTTTGGGGTTATCTATAGGGAAAAAGGTTGAAAAAGATATTCCATTATGTATACTAGAAGATATGGGTGGAAAATTTTTAGAAGCAGATGTAAGTGGAGGTAGAGAAATACTTAATAAATTTGTAGAAGAAGAGGAAATGGTAAGACTAGGAGAAGAAATTAGATTTAAAGTTGGATTAATAGGGGACGAAATAAAAGAAGATATATATGGTTTTAGGTTGGGAACTAATGGTTATTCGAAGAAAATTATTAATGACAATAATTTTAGACAACTTACAATATGGGGAATAAATAATGAAGGACATCCTGTTACTATTATTTTTACATCTTATAGGGATGAAGAAGGTAAGATTGAAGAAACTACACTTTTTATTAATTTTATTATAAAGAAGAAATATAGTGAAATTAATGATATAATAAATAAGGTAGAAAAAATTTTTAAAGAATTTGATAAAGATGTGGAAATTAATACTTGTATAGTTGGAAATCTCAATGGTAGATTAAATAGTAAAGAAAGTGAAAGGAAAATTTTAAGAGAAACAAAAAATATAAAAGGAGAAGTAATAGAAAGATTTGTTGATGATGATATGGTAAGTATTACAGCTTATACTCCGTATATAGACAAATATATTTATGTAGGAAAAGATAAAATTAATTTAAATATTGCTATGAGATATAGTGAATATGAGGATAAAACTTATTTATGGATTGGTATACCTATTATAACTATAAGTTATTGAAACAGGGAGGGGATGTAGATGAGCAAAATATTGGTGGAAAAAAGTCCACCGTTAAAAGGAACTGTTAGAATAAGTGGAGCTAAAAATTCTACATTACCAATTATTGCAGCATCTTTATTGGGAACTGAGGATATAATATTGAGGGATGTTCCAAGACTTAAAGATGTAGATGTAATATGTGATGTATTAGCTTCATTGGGAGCTAAAGTCGAGTTTTTAGATGAAAATACTTTAAAAATTAATTCGAAAATTATAGATAATTATGAGACTCCTTATGAATTAATGAGTAAAATGAGGGCTTCTTTTTTGGTAATGGGACCATTATTGACCCGCATAGGGAAAACTAAAACTTCTCTGCCAGGAGGTTGTGCTATAGGTACTCGTCCCATAGATCTACATTTAAAAGGTTTTAAAGCTTTAGGAGCTGAAGTTGATGTGGATCATGGTTACATAGGTGCTTATGCAGATAAATTAGTTGGAGATAGAATATATTTAGATTTTCCAAGTGTTGGAGCTACAGAAAATATTATGATGGCTGCAGTTTTGGCAGAAGGAAAGACTATTATTGATAATGCTGCTATGGAACCAGAAATTGTTGATTTGGCAAATTTTTTGAATAAACTTGGTGCCGATGTAAAGGGAGCTGGAACTAGTAGTATTAGAATTAGAGGAGTAGACAAATTAGGTGGAGCAGAGCATTCTATTATTCCTGATAGGATAGAGGCTGGGACTTTTATGGTAGCTAGTGCTATTACTAATGGAGATATATTGATAGAAAATGTAATCCCTAGTCATATTAAACCTATTATTGCTAAACTTAGAGAGACTGGTTGTGAAGTTATTGAAAATGGAGATAAAATACGAGTTATTGGTACTAAAAATAAAAAAGCTGTAGATGTTAAAACTTTACCTTATCCAGGATTTCCAACAGATATGCAAGCTCAATTTATGGCTTTAATGAGTGTTAGTAAAGGAACTAGTGTAATAATTGAAACAGTTTTTGAAAATAGATTTATGCATGTAGATGAGTTAAAGAGAATGGGTGCAGATATAAAGATTGATGGAAGAAGTTCTATTATTCAAGGAGTAGATAGTTTGATGTCAGCACCAGTAAAAGCCACAGATTTGAGGGCTGGGGCAGCTTTAGTTTTGGCTGGCTTAGTAGCAGATGGAGTAACAGAAATTGACAATATTTATCATATAGATAGAGGTTATGATAGGATAGAAGAAAAATTTACAAAATTAGGTGGAAGAATTTCTAGGACACAATAATAAACATATCATCTTTTCCAAGTGCATAGAATGTAATTAAGTTAAATAACTTTAGGATGAATAGAGGAGGAAAAGATGAAAAAATTATGGATGTACGTATTGTTTATTTTAATAATAACTATTGTTCTTCCAACTATTCTTGTAAAAACATTTAATTTTGTATCTAAGGATGGTTGTGGAAAATTTAAAAGTAAGAAAAGTAATAAAGAATTAAATGATAAAATAAGTGAAGAATTTGACGGCTATATAAATGTCTATGATACAAGGACCCAAGAAAATATTAATATGCCTTTAGAAGATTATGTAAAAGGAGTTGTAGCTGCAGAAATGCCTGCTGAGTTTCATATAGAAGCATTGAAGGCACAAGCTGTTGCAAGTAGAACATATGCATTATATAGAGTAGAGCATTTCAAAGAAGGACATCCTGATCATCCTAAGGCACCTATTTGTACAGGCATTCATTGCCAAGCTTATTTATCTTTGGAAGAATTGGAGAAAATTCATTCTAAAAAATGGGTAAAAAAATATTGGCCCAAAATAGAAAAGGCAGTAGACACCACAGCAGGAGAAATGATATATTTTGATAAAGAATTAATAGAGCCTTTATATCATTCTACTAGTGGCGGTATGACTGAAGATTCTAAAGATGTTTTTGCAACTGATAGACCATATTTGAAATCAGTTCTTAGTCCTTATGAGGAAGATGCTCCTAAGTTTAAAAATATTGTTACAATGACTATTGAGGAATTTATTGAAAAAATACAGAATAAGTATCCATCAGCTAATATTACTAAAGGTAATTTACATGAAAAGATAAAATTAGTAGAAAAAACTCAAAGTGGAAGAATAAAAAAGGTTATGATTGATGGAACAATAGTAGATGGGCAAGAAATTAGAGAATTATTTGAGTTGAATTCAACTAATTTTAAAATAGTATTGAATTCTAAGAGTAATATAGTTGAAATTGAAACTATAGGATATGGTCATGGTGTAGGTATGAGTCAGTGGGGTGCCAATGGGCTAGCTAAGAAAGGGAAAGATTATAAAGAAATAATAAAACATTATTATACAGGAATAGAAATAAAGTAATTTATTTTAAAAGTAGTTAGTAAATTTTTTACTAACTACTTTTTATTTTCTGTAAAAAAATGTGTATTAAATATTAATTTCTGGTAATACTACTTAATGGAGGTGGGGACATGAAAAAAAAATTTTTTGAAATAATAAAAAAAGATGGATTTTATATTATATTATTTGTCTGTGTTTGTGTGGTAGCAATAACTGCAGTGTGGACTTCCAAGAATAATTTAAATAAAGCAAAAGAAGAAAAAATTATAATGGAGTCTAAAAAAATTGAGGACAACTTAAAAGATGAGCCTTCTTTGACTATTGGAAAATTTGAAGAAAAAGAAAAAATTGAAGATGAAAAACCTATAGAAAAGAAAGAAAAGGAACCAAAAAAAGTAGAACCCCTAAATCAAAAAAAGACTCCATCTATAGAAAGCCGAGAAATGATTGTGCCAGTAGATGGTGCTATAGGGCTTGATTTTACTAAAGAAAATTTAGTTTATTCAAGTACTTTGGAAGAGTGGATTAGTCATGATGGGATAGATTTTTATGCTCCAAAAGGAACAATTGTTGTAGCAAGTGAATCTGGATTAGTCAAGGAGATATATGAAGATGAATTGTGGGGAATAGTAATAATATTAGATCATGGCAATGGTTTATTAACTAAATATGCGAATCTCCAGGTTAAAAACATGGTAAAGGAAGGACAAAGAGTAAACAAGGGAGATTCAATTAGCAAGGTTGGGGAAACTGCATTAATTGAAAAATTAGATGAACCTCATCTACATTTTGAAGTGTTAAAAGATGGTGTTTCAGTAGATCCAAGAAAGTATGTGGCTAATATTAAATGATATTAACTATCGTAAGATGTTCTATTAAAGTAGCATATAGCATAAGTATTTATAAAGAACAAAATCCCAAAAATTAGTTCAAAGGGGGTTAAATATGTGAAAGATTATATAGAGGAAAGAGCATTAGAGATTGCAAAGTACATAATTAGTGAAGAGGCTACCGTGAGACAAGCAGCTAGTGTATTTGGAGTTAGCAAGAGCACAGTCCATAAGGATGTGACAGAACGGCTCCCTAAGATAAACCCTCTTATTGCCAATATGGTTAAACAAGTATTAGAAAAAAATAAAGCAGAGAGACATATTAGAGGTGGAAAAGCAACTAAATTAAAATACAAAGCTATGAACGAATAGATCTGGTAAAAAGGTCCTAAGTATGGACCTTTTCAAATTTTTTGGAAATTTTATGTTAATATATTTTACTAATAATAAAAAAATAAAGGAATTTTTTGTTTTATATAGAACCTAAATATGATAATCTATTTAATAGTAGGAATATTTAATAAATGGAAGTAGCAATAAAAAAGGAGGAAAAGCAATGGTTGCTTTTAGAACAGATTTAGGTATAGATTTGGGGACTGCAAGTACACTTGTATATGTAAAAGAGAAAGGTGTAGTTTTGAATGAACCGTCTGTAGTAGCCATAGATCAAAATTCAAATAAACTTTTAGCAGTTGGTGAAGAAGCAAGGAAAATGTTAGGACGAACTCCAGGAAGCATTGTTGCAATAAGGCCTTTGAAAAATGGAGTTATTTCTGATTATGGTGTGACAGAAAAAATGCTTAGGTATTATATATATAAATCAATTGGTAGAAAATTATTTAAACCTAGAATAGTTATATGTGTTCCTAGTGGAGTAACAGAAGTGGAGAAAAGAGCAGTTATTGAAGCTAGTAATCAGGTGGGCTCAAGAATGACATATTTAATAGAAGAACCTATAGCTGCAGCTATAGGTGCAGGTATTGATATATCAGAGCCTAATGGCAATATGATAGTAGATATAGGAGGAGGAACTACAGATGTAGCGGTTATATCTCTTGGAGGTATGGTAGTTAATCGTTCTATTAATGTAGCTGGCGATGATTTTGATGAAGCTATTACTAGATATATAAGAAGGAAATACAATGTGATGATAGGAGAAAGAAGTTCTGAGGAGTTAAAAATTGAGATTGGTACTGCTTATAAGAGACAAAGAGATGTAATTATGGAAGTTAGGGGTAGAAATTTAGTTACTGGACTACCAAAAAATATTCAGGTATCTTCTTCAGAAATGTTAAATGCTTTAGAGGAACCTGTTATATCTATAATAGATGCAATTTATTATGTTTTGGAGAGGACACCACCAGAATTAGCAGCAGATATAGCAGATAGAGGAATAGTGTTGACTGGAGGAGGAGCATTATTGCATGGATTGGATAGGTTAATTACGGAAAAAACAGGAATTTTTTCACGATTAGCTGATAATCCTATATCTTGTGTTGCCGCTGGAACAGGAAGAGCTTTAGATTGGGTAGATTTATTAAACACTGATAGTAATTTTGTAGACGCAGATACAATTAGGACTAGTTGACTATAAACCAAATTAAAGTTGAGTAGAAAATTGTCGATATTAACAATTAGAATGAAGATGACATTTAGGGAAGTGATATAAATGAATCGTGGTTTATACATTAGTGGAACTAATTTAATTGCAAATCAGAAAAAACTTGAGGTATTAGCAAATAATCTTTCCAATGTAAATACAAAAGGTTTTAAAAAAGATTTTGGTCTTACAGAAACATTTCCAGAGGTGTTAATGACTAAAATAGGTGCTCCTTTAGATAGGGATGCTTTAGTAAGAGGTAGAGATACTAATATAGTATATGAAACTGATGGAGAAATTCATTCTGCTTATACACCTAGTGGTTATTTTGTAGTTAGAACACCTATGGGACTTAGTTATGTAAAAGATGTTAAATTTATTGTTGATGAGAATGGATATTTAAGAACTCATTATAAAGATGAAAGAAATGAGTACAATACGGATGCAGAAAATTATATAGTAGATAGAAGAGGTAATTTAATTACGGCTCCAGGTGGAGATTTAGAAAATTTTATTCAAGGATTAGTATATTATCCTGACCCCAGAATTATAGGCACTATGAATGCTGGGGTAAAGTTTCAAAAAGTAGTTACAGATTTTACTCAAGGTCCATTAGTAGAGACAGGTGGAGTTTTTGATCTGGCTCTAAATGGTTCTGGCTTTTTTAAAGTGCAAGGTGATGATGGTGATATTTATTATACAAGAGATGGTTCTTTTACTGTAAATGCCAATGGAGAATTGGTTACTATGGATGGTCGTCAAGTATTGGGACTTGGAGGAGCAATTATTATTAATGGAGAAGATGTGACTATTACACGAGATGGACAAATAATGGTAGATGGTGTCAATGCTGGAACTTTAGATATTGTAAATATTGATAACAAAGAATTTTTAAGAAAAATAGGAGATAATTATTATGGGATGCTAGATGATGAAGTAGCAGAAGAAATACCTTTTGAGGGAGAAGTATTGCAGGGTTATTTAGAAGATTCTAATGTGGATTCAATAAAAGAAATGGTAGAAATGATTACTCTTTTGAGGAATTTTGAAGCAGGTCAAAAGGCTATAAGAATTCAAGATGAAATGCTTGAAAAATCTTCAAATGAAATAGGAAGAGTATAGGAGGAGGGGTACATACAATGCGTTCTCTTTGGACTGCAGCAACAGGAATGAAGGCACAACAATTTAATATAGACACTATAGCGAATAATCTTTCTAATGTGAATACTACATCTTACAAAAAACAAAGAGCTGAATTTAAGGATTTACTTTATGTAGCTATGAATAGAGGTAATAGAGTGGATAATGATGGTAGACCTGTTAATTTAGAAGTAGGACATGGTGTTATGCCAACAGCTACAGTAAAGAATTTTAAAAATGGTAGCTTAATGGAAACACAAAATCCACTAGATGTAGCTATAAGTGGAGATGGTTTTTTTGTAGTACAATTACCTAATGGCGAATACAGATATACTAGAGATGGTAGTTTTAAGTTAAGTGTAGAAGGAAATAGGAGTAGATTAGTTACTTCAGATGGATATAGAGTTTTAAATGAAAATGGTAATTCAATATTTTTTAATAGGAATGTAAAAGATATAGATATTGATAATCAAGGATATATTACTGTAGAATACCAAAATGGTACAAATCAAAGAGCAGGTAGGTTGAGGCTTGTAGATTTTATGAATCCAGAAGGGCTTTTGAGTGAAGGTTCTAATTTATATAGTGTGACAGATGCATCAGGAAGAGAAATACCTATTAATGCAAATGCAATGGATGGTAAAATACTTCAATATTATTTAGAAGCTTCTAATGTTGAAGTAGTAGATGAAATGGTGAATATGATTACTGCTCAAAGGGCTTATGAAGTAAATTCAAAAACTATTCAAACTTCTGATGAAATGCTTCAAATGGCTAATAATCTTAAAAGGTAATGAGGTGTTTTAGATGAAAATATTACCAAATTATAATGTTATGAAACAAGTTCAAAATGAAAAAGTGTTGAAAGAAAAAATGGAATCAGCTAAGGAACAAGGGGAAGATAAAAAATTAATGGATGTATGTAAGGAATTTGAATCTATTTTTATATATATGGTAATGAAAGAAGCTAAAAAAACTATACCTGATAATGGTTTAATAGAAAGAAGTACTGGGAGAGAAATATTTGAAGATATGTATATGGAAGAATTGTCTAAAGAAGCAGTTGAGAGAGATGAAGGTTTAGGTATTGCAAAAATGATGTATGAACAATTTAAAAATGGATATGTGAGTTTGTAATTATGTGTATAAAAATCCTTTAGTTGACAATAATATTATATACTAAAGGAGAGTGTTTAAATTGAAATTGAGAACATTATATACTATTTTAGTTTTATGTCTAACCATATTAACTGTAGTCATTATTATTAAATTATAAAAAGATAGAGAAAATATTTATCTTTTTATAATTTTTTTTCGTTTTTTAGAGCTGTAAAAATTCTATTTCTTGAATGGGGTATTTCTTTATATATATGATCAAGTAATATGTGAATTTCTTCTCTTTTAGTTTTTTTATCTACGTAACAGGGATTTTTGATTGTAGGAATATTTTTATTATTTATAGTATTAATAATTTCTTTTTCAGATAAATATATAAATGGACGTATTATATATATTTCTTTTCTAGTTAGGAATGTTTTTGCAGAGAAAGTCTTTAATTTTCCTCCATAGAACATATTTAGAAAGAAGGTTTCTATAGCATCATCACTATGATGGCCTAATGCAAGCTTATTAAATCCTTTTTCCTTTAAAAAATTGTTTAAAGCTCCTTTTCTCATGTTTGAACATAAGGAACAAGGGTTTTTTTCTTCTCTAACATGGAATACTATATCTTTAATATTGGTGTTTTTAAGGTTAAATATTATTCCTAAATTATCACAGTAATCTTTAATAGTCTTGGTATCGAAATTTTCAAAACCTAAATTTATAGTAAAAGCTTCTAATTGAAAATTTATAGGACTAAACTGTTGATAAGTCTTTAAAGCCTTTAAAAGAAGCATACTATCTTTTCCACCAGATACTCCTACACCTATTTTGTCCCCTTCTTCAATAAGTTGAAAATCTTCAATGGCTTTTCGCATAGTTCCAAGAATTTTTTTCATAGAATCTACCTTTCTAAAGTGGATATTGTAGTATATTATAATAAAAAAGAAGGATTGAATTTTTCAATCCTTCTTTTTCATAGTCTATGGTCGGGGTGGAGGGATTTGAACCCCCGGCCCCATGGTCCCAAACCACGTGCGCTACCAAACTGCGCCACACCCCGTAATTTCTAACGACTATTATAGTATAAGGGATATTTGTTTATAATGCAACATTACAAATAGGAGCAAAAACGGGCTTATATTAAATTAAACTAGTATAATCATAGAAATACTCGCTATTTCTCAATATATTTAAAGATAGATCTATTTTACTCAATCAACATTACCGATATTTTGAAAGAAAGATGTTTTTAGTATATAATTGTAATAATATGTTATTTAATATTATAATTATATAATATTAAGCTATTATAGGTAAATAAAGGAGATTTAAAGATGGAAGAATTATTGGGGAATATTAAAAAGGAATTATTGGTTTTGGGGGTAGCTGCTATGCCTCTTTCAGAACTTAGGGGAGCTATACCTTTAGGAATATCCTTGGGACTTAGTCCATTATACAGCACAATACTTAGTATTATAGGTAATATATTACCAGTTCCATTTTTACTAAAAATTTTAGAACCATTGGTAAATTATTTAGAAAAAACTACTATTTTTTCTAAGAGTATTAATTGGTTAAAAAGAAGAACATTGAAGAAAAGTCGTAATAAAATAAGAAAATATAGTACATTAGGTCTATTTATATTAGTAGCTATACCATTACCAACAACAGGAGTTTGGACAGGCTGTCTCGCTGCAATTTTGTTTAAGATGGATTTAAAAGAAGGATTTATAGCCATTGCATCTGGTGTTGTAGTAGCAGGAATAATAGTTTTTATATTAAGTTATAATATAGCATCTTTATTTATCTTGAATTAGAACTATCTTGACTCACAAGATTAGTTGTGCTACAATTATTTTAATTGAATAAAAATCTTGATACCTTATCAAGAGCGGTGGAGGGAATGGGCCCTATGAAACCCGGCAACCTGTATATACAATGGTGCTAAATCCCACAGAATGCAAGTATTCTGAAAGATGAGGTGCGTTTTAGCAACCTTTTCCTTTTGGGAGAGGTTTTTTTATTTGATTATATTTTAACTACAGATGAATTGAGGGGGCATTTTTATGAAAAAATGGTTATTTACTTCAGAATCAGTAACAGAAGGTCATCCAGATAAAGTATGTGATCAGATATCTGATGCCATATTGGATACAATTTTAGAAAAGGATCCAGATGCTAGGGTTGCTTGTGAAACTAGTGTAACTACTGGTTTAGTACTAGTTTCTGGTGAAATAACTACAAAATGTTATGTAGATATACCTAAAATTGTGAGAGAAACTATAAAGGAAATAGGGTATACAAGAGCTAAATATGGATTTGATGGAGATACATGTGGTGTAATTACATCAATTAATGAACAATCTCCAGATATTGCTTTAGGAGTAGATGCTGCTTTGGAACACAAAGGGAGCAGTGATGATGACTTAGATAAAATAGGAGCTGGAGATCAAGGTATAATGTTTGGTTATGCATGTAATGAAACTAAAGAGCTTATGCCTTTGCCTATATCTTTAGCACATAAATTATCTAAAAGATTGGCAGATGTAAGGAAAGATGGTACTTTTACTTATTTAAGGCCAGATGGGAAAACTCAAGTAACTGTTGAGTATGAAAATGACAAACCTATTAGAATAGAAAATATTGTAGTTTCTACTCAACATAGTCCTAAAGTTGATTTAGAACAAATTAGAAAAGATATTATTGAATATGTCATAACGCCAATAGTTCCTAAAGAGTTATTAGACGAAGAAACTAAATATTATGTAAATCCAACAGGTAGATTTGTAGTAGGTGGACCTATGGGAGATGCAGGTCTTACGGGTAGAAAGATAATAGTAGATACTTATGGTGGCTATGGGAGACATGGTGGTGGAGCATTTTCAGGAAAGGATCCAACAAAAGTAGATAGATCTGCTTCTTATGCTGCAAGATATGTAGCTAAAAATATAGTAGCAGCAGGGCTTGCAGATAAATGTGAAGTTGGATTAGCCTATGCTATAGGAGTAGCTAAACCATTGTCTATATATGTAGAAACCTTTGGTACAGGAAAAATAAGTGATAACAAAATAGAAGAATTAGTTATGAAATATTTTGATTTAAGACCAGCAGCTATTATTGAGAAATTAGATTTAAAAAGACCTATATATAAACAAGTAGCAAGTTATGGACATTTTGGAAGATGTGATTTAGATCTCCCTTGGGAAAAAACTGATAAAGCTGATATATTAAGAAAAGAAGGTTTGGGAAAATAATAAAAGATTTTAACAGAGAATATCATGATATTCTCTGTTTTTATTTTTAAATTTTTACGTTATGGTATAATATTTGTAAAGTGTTGATAATGGAGGTATATGTTTTGCTAACCATAGAAGGAATTGTGGAAGAAATAAAATTTAGAAATGAATTGAATGGCTTTACTGTAGCAATACTTGATACTACTGATGGTAATGTAACTATTGTTGGGGTAATGCCTGTTTTAAATGTGGGAGAGACAGTAGAGGTAAAAGGAGACTGGACTTATCATTCAAATTATGGAGAACAAGTGGAAGTAGAAAATGTAACTCCTACAGTTCCTGCTACTCTTAATGGTATTGAGAAGTATCTTTCTTCAGGATTAATTCCTTACATAGGGCCTAAAACTGCAAAAAGAATAGTTAAAATGTTTGGTATGGATTCTTTAGATGTAATTCAATATAATCCAGAAAAGTTAAAAGAAGTAGAAGGAATAGGAGATAAAAAACTTGTAAAGATAGTAGATGCTTTTGAAGAACAAAGAGAGATAAGAGATGTAATGGTATTTCTTCAGCAATATGGAATTAGTACTTCCTATGGTTTGCGAATATACAAAAAATATGGTACTGAAACAAAAAACATTATAACAGAAAATCCTTATAGATTATCAGAGGATATATATGGAATAGGATTTAAAACTGCAGATAAAATTGCCCATAGTATGGGAATAGCTTCAAATTCTCCTCATAGAATAAAGGCTGGAATTAAATATCAAATATTGAAATATGCAGGCTATGGACATAGTTTTGTTCCTATGAAAGAACTTCTTTTAGAAACATCTCAAATGTTAGGAATAGAGGAAAGTATAATAGAAAGTTCTATTAGAGATTTGGCTGTAAAAGGTGATATATATATTGAAACTATTGATGAAGAAATTCGAGTTTACTATATGCCATTTCATAAAGCAGAAAATAATGTAGGAAGAAAAATAATAGAATTATCTAGGGTGAAAATAGATAGTATTGATATAGATATAGAAAAAGAGTTGAAGAAAATAGAAGAAGAAGAGGAAATTCAGTTTGCAAAGAAGCAAAGAGAATCTATAGAAGAGGCGGTGAAAGAAGGATTATTAGTAATTACAGGTGGACCAGGAACAGGAAAAACTACAACATTAAATGCTATAATTAAATTGTTTGAACAAAAAGATTTAAAGGTAGTATTAGGAGCACCAACTGGTAGAGCTGCAAAGAGACTTAGTCAAGCTGCTAATAGAGAGGCTAAAACTATTCATAGACTTTTGGAATATTCATATATAGAAGAAGAAGGAGAAATGGCCTTTGGTAGAGATGAAGATAGTCCTTTAGATGCAGATTTAGTTATAATAGATGAAGCTTCTATGATAGATATTGTTCTTATGAATCATTTATTAAAAGCCATAGTTCCTGGGACTAGACTTATATTGGTAGGAGATGTAGATCAACTTCCTTCTGTAGGAGCAGGAAATGTTTTAAATGACATAATAGATAGCGGAATAGTAAAGGTAGTAAAATTAAATGAAATATTTAGACAAGCAGAGGAAAGCATGATAGTAGTTAATGCTCATAGAATAAATAAAGGTGAATCACCTTATTTAAATGTGAAAGATAAAGATTTTTATTTTATACGAAATAATACGCCTAAAGAGATATTAAATACTATATTGGAATTATGTAAGAGTAGACTTCCTAATTATAAAGATTATGATGCTTTTAGAGATATTCAGGTATTAACTCCTATGAAAAAGGGTGATGTAGGAACTAATTCATTAAATAAAAATTTACAAGATGTATTAAATCCTAAAGGAAAAGAAAAATCGGAAAAGAGGGTAGGAGATGAGATATTTCGAGTAGGAGATAAGGTAATGCAAATGAAAAACAATTATAGTACCAAATGGAATATTGTAAGAGAAGGAAGGGTAGTTGAAAAAGGAGAAGGAGTATATAATGGTGATTTTGGTTTTATTACTAATATAGATGAAGATGATAATACTTTGAATATTCTTTTTGATGATGAAAAAGAAGTAGAATACGATTTTACTCAAATAGATGAGTTAAAACTAGCTTATGCTACTACTGTTCATAAAAGTCAAGGAAGTGAATTTCCAGTAATAATAATGCCTATATCTTGGGGGCCTCCTATGCTTTTAACTAGAAATCTTTTATATACTGCTATAACTAGGGCAAAGGAATTGGTGGTATTAGTAGGGCAGGAAAAATATCTTTATACTATGATAAATAATAATAGGATAACTAAAAGGTATTCAGGTTTAGATACTAAGCTTAGAAGTATAATGACTATTTTTTAGGAGGAATTATGAGTATTATTAAGGGGTTGAATAATATACTTTTTCCAAATGAAAATATATGTTTTTTTTGTAATGATAATAAAGGGAATATAACTGATTTTTTATGTGATAATTGCAAAAATAAATTGGAATATTTAAATGAAGAAATAAAAATAGATTGTTCATATATAGGAAAAATAGTTTATTCTTTGTTTTATAACAATTTTATAAAAAGAAAAATATATGAGTACAAATACTATGGTAAAAATTATCTTTATAAGCCATTAGGAGCAATACTTGTTAATACAATAGAAGAAAAATTTGACAATGAAAATATAGATATTATAACTTATGTTCCAATTCATAGAAGAAAAAAAGCTCTTAGAGGTTATGATCAATCGGAGTTAATAGCAAAATACATTGGAAATAAATTGGACATTTCTCTATCTAAGGGAAATTTGATACGTAAAAAATGGACTACTTCTCAAAATAAATTAAATAAAACTCAACGAATAAAAAATTTAGAAAATGCTTTTTACATAAAAAAAGATAAAGAATTTGTAGGTAAAAAAATTTTATTAATAGACGATATTATTACTACAGGAATCACTATGAAACTATGTAGTCAAATATTAATGGAAAAAGGAGCAAAACAAGTTTATGGTTTAGCTATTGCTTCAGGGAGAAAGTGGTAGATAAGAATAATTTCTGATTTTGTTCTTATGATTTTACAGATAAGGGGTGATATATGTGGGTGCGAATATTAGAAATTGTTCAAGATGTGGTAGTATATATGTTTATGATGGTTTTGATATATGTTTAAAATGTAGACGAAAAGATGAGGATGATTTTCAAAGGGTAAAAAAATATATAGATGAAAATCCAGGAGCAAATACAAATGAAATATCCGAAGAAACTGAAGTAGAAGCTAGTAAAATAATAGAATTTTTGAGGCAAGGAAGATTAGAAATTACAGATGATTCTAATATTTTGCTGGACTGTGAGAGATGTGGTAAACCTATTAAAAGCGGAAGATTTTGCAAAAAATGCATAGTAGAAATGCAGAGAGAAATGAAAAAGTCTATAGGAAAAGCAAGTAATTCTGTGGGAATGGGAGAAGGTAGAGTAAAGGAAAGAATTAGGATAATTGATAAGTATAGAGAAAAATAAAAAAATCTAAAGATACACCCTATTTTACCGATAATAATATCAGAAAGTAAAGTGGGGTGTTTTGTTATGAAAATAAACAATATTAATAACTTAATTAAGATATACAACAATAATTTAAGTGTAAAAAAGAATGACAAAATGAAAATGGGGAAAGCAAAAGATCAATTAAAACTTTCTGAGAGAGCAATAGAATATCAGTATGCTATACACAAGATAAAAGAAATTCCAGATATAAGAAAAGACAAAGTTGATAAAATAAAGGAAGAAATTAAAACAGGAATTTATAAAATAGATGAAAGAAAGATAGTTGAAAAAATATTTGAAAAGGCAAATTTTGATAAACGAATATAATTGGCGGTGAAATTATGACATTTAAAGAAGAATTAATGGAACTTCTTAAAGAGGAATTAAAAGTGTGTAAAAATTTATTAGATATAACATTGAAAAAAACTGACTTGTTAGTTGGAGGAGAAGTAGAAAGTCTTAAGAAAATAACTGAAAGAGAAGAAGATTTAATTAATAGAATGGGAACGTTAGAAGAGAATAGGCAGAAACTTTTAGATCAATGGGGTATAAAAAAGACAATTCCTCTTTCTAAAATAATATATAAAATACCAGAAGAGACTCATGATTTAGAGGAAGTAGTATTAGAATTAACTAAGGTACTTGAAGAAATAGGTATTCGAAATCAATTAAATAGTCAACTGTTAAAAGATTCTTTGGAATGGATTGATTTTAATGTAAATTTATTGACCAACACGAAAGTACCTACGACTTACAAAAAAGATGATGAAAGAAAAATATTAAATAATTCATTATTTGATAGGAAGGTGTAGATATGAGTTTTGGAGGATTGTATATTTCCATTTCTGGAATATATGCTAATAAAAAAGCTTTAGATACAGTATCTCATAATATTTCTAATGTAAATAACCCTAGCTATACTAGGCAAAGTGCAATACATGCCTCTAGTACATATACTAAGAGCCCAGATGGGAAATATCAATTAGGCTCAGGAGTAAAAGTTGAAGAGATTAGGCAAATAAGAGATGAATTTTTAGATTTAAAATTTAGAAGTGAATTAGAGTTTTATGGATATTGGAAGGCTAATAATAGAATATATGGTGAAATTGAGTCAATATTTAATGAAGGTCCTAAAGATGTAGTAGATGAAGGATCTAAAAATGGACTTCAAAACATATTAAGAAGTCTTTGGGAAAATTTAGATGAACTGAATAAAGAACCGGATAGTTTAACAGTAAGAAGTATGTTTCATGAAAGTGGAGTAGCTTTTACAGAAACAGTAAATCATATTTATACTCAATTAGATAATCTTCAATTTAATTTAAATAGAGAAATAATAAGTAAAGTGGAAGAGATAAATAATATTTTGAAAGGAATAGCAGATATAAATAATAAAATAAAATTGGCAGAAGCATATGGACATTATGTGCAGGCCAATGATTATCGAGATACTAGGAATCAACAATTAGATAGACTTTCTCAGTTAATACCAGTAAGATATTATGAAAATAACAATTCAGAGATAGTAGTTTCTTTGTTTGGTAGGAGTTTAGTTAATGGTAGTTATATTAATCCTATAAAAATTGAATATGATAATAGAGGATTCGGAAATATTTATTGGTCTGATACTAAAGATCCAATAGATTTAGGAGAAAGGGGAGAATTAGGAGGATATATAGCTACTAGAGATAAAGCTGTAGATGAATATAAGAGAAGATTAAATATAATGGTCCAAACTTTGGCAATAGAAGTAAACAAAATTCATGAGAAAGGAACAAATTTAAGAGGCGAAACGGGTATTAAGTTTTTTATACCAGAAAATGAAGAAGAAATAGATGCATCTAATATAAGAGTTAATCCTATTCTAATAGATGTTGATAGAATAGCTGCATCTGAAACGGGTGCAATAGGTGATGGAGAAATAGCAAAGAAGATATTAGAAATAAGGGATAAACATATATTTTTAAATTATGATGAGTATGGAAAAGATATATATAATGATATATTAGAAGATACAGGAAAGTCTATAGGTATAGATGAATTTTATAGAGATTTAATTATAAGTATAGGAGTAGAAAGAAATAAGGCTAATAAAATAGAATTAAACCAAGGAATATTGTTAAAACAAATAGATGATAGAAGAAAGACCATATCAGATGTGTCGTTAGATGAAGAAATGGCTTTTATGTTACAATATCAACACTCTTATATTGCAAATAGTAGAGTGATAAATGCTATTGATGAAATGATTGAAACAATAGTAACAAGAACAGGACTTGTAGGTAGATAAATTTTTATGAAAGGATTGAATAAAACATGTATGGTTTTAATACGGCAGTAAAAGGCCTTCTTGCTAGTCAAAGGTCTTTATATACTACTAACCATAATATAAATAATGTAAATAATAAAGGATATTCTAGACAAAAAGCATTGCAGAAGGCAACAACTCCTTATGCCATACCTGGAGTAGGTTTTTTGGGGACAGGCACAGAAATATATGATGTAATAAGGGTTAGGGATTCTTATGTGGATTTTAAATATTGGAATGAAAATGCTCCTATGGGAGAATGGAAAATTAAGAGAGAAAATTTATTAGAAATAGAAAAACTTATGGGTGAGCCTTCTAATAATAGTTTTAGAAAATATTTAGATGATTTCTTTTCAGCATTAGATGAAATGTCTACAAATCCATCCGATCATTCTTATAGGGAACCAGTAAGAGAAACAGCTTATGCTCTAACTAAACATATAAATGAAACAGCTTTTCGATTAGATAATATGAAAGAAGAGGTAGATTATTCTGTAGAAACAAAAGTTACAATGATAAATGATTTAGCTGACCAAATTGTGTCATTGAATAGGCAAATATATGCTCTTGAAATAGATGGGAGATCTGCTAATGATTTGAGAGATCAAAGGGAAATTTTAATAGATGAACTTTCGGAAATAGTCAATGTAAAGTTATATGAATCAGAAGATGGAAAATGTAAAATAAGTGTCAGTGGTGTTACTCTTATAAATCATGATTATACATGTAGGATAGAATACAAAGCACCAAAAGAAGATCCACAAGGTCAGAAAGAACTTAAGTGGGAAGATGGGAATATAGTTGATTTAAAAACTGGAGAATTGAAAGGCCTGATGGATATACTTACGGGAGATGGAGAGGACAATAGTTATAGAGGAATACCTTTTTATCAAAAAAGATTAGATGAATTTGCCATAGGGTTTGCAGAAAAGTTCAATGAAGTTCATAGAAAAGGATATACCCCTAAAGGAGTTGGAGTAAATTTCTTTAATTTTCAAGGGACACCTGGTGCTGCTACATTGACCCTTTCATATGATATATTTGAAAGTTTAGATAATATAGCAGCAGGAGAATTTTCTAATAATGCAGAAGATAATGGAAATTTGCTCAAATTAATAGCTTTAAGGGAGAATAAAGATTTTGTAGGTGATGATTTTATTAAATCAATACTTTCAAGTTTATCAGTAGATAGTATGCAAGCTAAAAGAATGAGTGATTCTCAGAAGGTAATATTAAAGAATATTGAAAAGAGTAGAGAATCTATACAAGGAGTATCCCTAGAGGAGGAAATAGGTAAATTAATCAACTTTCAACATGCATATGTGGCATCGGCAAAAATGATAAATACTTTAGATATAATATTAGATGTGACTATTAATAGATTGGGAATGGTAGGTAGATAAAGAAGTTTTTAAATAAAGGTGGGATTTTTGTGAGAGTTACAAATAATATGTTAACAAATAATCTTATATATAATTTAAATGAAAATTTAAAAAGAATGGAATTACTTCAATATCAACAGGCAACAGGGAAAAAATTTCGGGTGCCATCTGATGATCCAATAGGGGCAAGTAAAAGTTTAAAGTACAATACAGATATTTCAAAAATAAATCAATATTATAAAAATGCAAAGGATGCTTATTCTTGGATGAATGAGACGGAAACAGCATTGATGGGAATTAATAAAGTATTAAAAAGGATGAAAGATATTTCAATAGAAGCAGCTAATGATACTTATTCAGATGATGATTTAATAAAAATACGAGAAGAAGTTAGAGAAATGAAAAATCACTTAATACAAATATCAAACTCTACTTATGCAGGAAGACACGTGTTTAGTGGGCATAAAACAGATCAAAAATTATTAAATGATGATGGGACTTATAATGTAGAATTGATAATGAATGATGATATAGATAATGATAAAAAGAGAGAAATATTTGAATACAATATAGGTGTGTCAGAAAAAGTAAAAGTAAATACTTTAGGTGGTAGTGTTTTTGGTATAGCAGTACATGATGAAGATGGTAAATTGCAAATACCAGATTTTGAAGGAGATGTTGAGGAAGGAGATAAAGCTTATTTAATAGATGTTTTTGATAAATTTGAAGCAGCTTTGGGAAATAATGATAGTGAAGAATTTCAAAATACTATAGAGAGAATTGAAGTATGTATGGAACAAACTCTTGCAGTAGAAGCAAAAATAGGTGCAAAAATGAATAGGCTAGAATTAACTCAGAAAAAATTAGAGGATCAAAATTTAAATATAGATGAATTATTATCTTATAATGAAAATGTAGATTTAACCAAAATTGCAATAGAACTCAAAATGGCAGAGAGTGTGTATAGAGCAAGTCTTGCTACAGGTGCGAGAATTATTCAGCCTAGTCTCGTAGATTTTTTAAGATAAATATAATTAATATCATAGCCACCACAATTGTGGTGGCTATGATATTAAAAAATTAAGGACGGTGAAATTATGAGAATTACATATCCTCAACTTTACATAGATAGAAAATTACCAAAAGTATATATAGATGAAAGTCAGTGTTTTGAAGAAGCAGGACTTAAAGGGCCTATTGAATTTTCTAAAGATGAAGCAAAATATGCTCATTTGGCTGGACTTCAGGGAATAGGTAGAATAGTAGATGAAGGCAATAGGATGGCAAATATTGAAAATAATATGTCTGATGCTATACCAGAAATAGCTCTAGAGAATACTTTTAATGAAAAAGAATTTAATTTGGATACTATACCTAAGAGTAGACCAAAAATAGAAGTAGATGGTTATTTAAAAATCCAATGGGAAATGGGGAAAATAAATTTTTCTAAGGAAAATGTGTTAGAATATAAACATAATCAGATTTTAGATAGATTAGTTGATGTAAAAATATAATTAAGCGGGGTGGAAGAAGTGCAAATAGAGACGAAATATTTTGGTGAAATGGACATAAAAAAAGAAGATATTATTAAATTTTCAGAGGGATTACCTGGATTTTCAGAGGAAAAAGAATTTGTAATAATAAATAGTTTAGATGAAGAAAGTCCTTTTCAATGGTTACAGTCAGTAAGAAATTTTAATCTTTCTTTTATTATTATAAATCCTTTTTTTATATTTCCAGAATATGATATAAAGATACCAGATTCCATAGTGGAAAAATTAAAAATAAAAAGTCAAAAAGATGTAGTAGTATATAGTATAGTAGTAGTGCCAAAAGACATAAAAAAGATGACAATTAATTTAGCAGGGCCAATAATTATAAATATAAAAGAAAAGCTTGGAAAGCAAATAATTCTTGATGATAATAGGTATAAGACAAAACATTATATAATATCTCAAGAAGAAGTCAGTAACGAGGGGGTTTAATATGCTTATTTTAACTAGAAAAAAAGATGAAAGTATTATAATAGAAAATGATATAGAGATAAAGGTTTTAGATATAAGTGAAGGGAAAGTAAAAATAGGTATCGAAGCCCCCAAAGATATTGAAATTTTGAGAAAAGAATTGTATTTTAGTGTTGAAGAAGAAAACATAGCTGCAGCAGAAAGTAATATAGATTTGAATAATATTAATAAAGTTTTTAAATAACTCGCCAAGACGTTTCATTTGTCAGGTTTGTTATAAAAATGGATTTCCTTTTTATAAAGAAGGGAAATCCATTTTAATTGTTTGTAGTGATTTTAGATTATTTATAAAGTATGTTTTGAATTTTATGTTGGAATTATTTTTGAAATTTAATTATACTATATTGATGAGATTTTTAATAGTTTATGGTAAAAATTATTTAAAGGTATCCTAGAGATGTTTTGTGTTGCAATAAGCTGTGTAAAGTATACATGTGGGAAAAAGGGGTGATTAAATATGATATTAATATTAAATTGTCTATTAGAAGAGAAAAGTGTTGGGATTTTTAATGAAGCAATGGGGGAGTATTTTAGAAATTTATTTATTAAATATGAAATTTTTAGAATAAAAGAAGCAGATAAAATATCTAGTTTGAATAAATACACTCATCTTATTATATCTGGATCTGGAGCATCTGCAGTGGATGGTAATTCATGGGATTCTATTCTTGAAGAAATAGTAATGCATTTTGTAAATAATAAAAAGGCTATATTAGGAATATGTTATGGACATCAATTTCTTGTGAAAGTATTGGCAGGGGTAAATCATATTAGAAAAGCTAATATAGAAGAAATAGGATTTGTTAATGTGGATATTGATAATAATGAATTGTTTGAAGGAATAGTAGATCCAGTATTTTGTGTAGCACATCATGAAGAAGTATTTGATTTAAATGAAGATTTTAATATAATAGCTAGAAATCGTAATTGTTCAGTTCATGGCTTTCAATATAAAGATTTACCAGTTTGGGGAATTCAGTTTCATCCAGAATATAGTATAAAAAATGTAGAAGATATGATTAATGAATGTAGGGAAAAAGATCTTAATTTTGAGAAGTATTTTGTTTATGATTTAAAAAATGATGATAAAATACTTCAAAATAAGCTGATATTTAAAAATTTTGCAACTATAGGTTCAACTCCTTTGGTCGATTTGAATAAATAAATTTAAATAACTTATGATAATTAAATGCAAGAATTATTTTTTATAAAGAGTGTATTAAGTGATTAATTTATGATAATGTCCTATTATATCACTTTTGATTATGTCCC
>CAYUTQ010000009.1:0-66811 GCA_964447805.1 uncultured Clostridia bacterium | reverse complement strand
GTTAGGCACGCCGCCAGCGTTCGTCCTGAGCCAGGATCAAACTCTCATTTAAAAAATTTGCCTGTCTCTTTACTCAAAGTACTTCACACTGTTTAATTGTCTAGGTTCTTTTTTTGACGACTTTTTAAGTTTAACATATTTAAAAAGCTTTGTCAACTGTTTTTCTTTTTTTATTATTATTCTTTTAGAACTCTGTCAAATTTGAAATCTGACAGCTATTACAATATACCAAGTTTTTTTTGTTTTGTCAATAGTATTAAACCTTAAAGTTCCCTATTTTTTTAAAAAACTTAATTGCGAAACTAAATTAGACCCATTTTCATTGCAGTCTAATTTAACCCTACATAAGCACAAAGGGACTGTCCCCTTGTGCTTTTTTTATATAACGCTCCACAAAGGCATGTTTTTTTGATAAGATATATTATGGTATAGTACTAATAATTAAAAGTTTTACACTATATTAAATGAAAGTGGTGAAAAAATGGATTTACGACAATTGGAAACATTTATTGCTGTAGCTAAATTAAAAAGTTTTTCAAAAGCTGCCAAAAAACTTTTTATTACACAACCAACTGTCACTAATCATGTGCAAAATCTCGAAAAAGAATTAGGAACTATTCTTATTAATAGATCAGGAAAAAATATTTCTCTTACAGAAGCTGGTTCTATGCTTTATAAATATGCTATAAATATTATAAATGCTTGTGAAATGGCTAAATTTGATTTGGCTACTTATAAGGGAAAGATTCAGGGGCATTTAGATTTATGTTCAAGTTCTGTCCCTAGAAAATATGTATTACCAGAAATACTTAAAAGTTTTACTTGTAAATATCCTGATGTAACCTTTTCCTTAACTGATAAAGATTCAAAAGAAGTTGTTGAAAGTATAATTAATGGAGAAAATGATTTTGGAATAGTTGGTGCTAAATATCCTTCTAAACACTTAAATTATATTGAACTAATGGAGGATGAATTACTTTTAATTACACCAAACAATTCTAAATTTAATCAAAAAAATTATTCTTCTTTAAAAAAAGAAATTTTATTTAAAGAAAAACTAATTTTTAGAGAAAAAGGTTCTGGAACTAGAGAACTCGTAGGAAAGGAACTTTTGGACAATAATATTAACTTAAATCAATTAAATATTATTGCTATAGTGGAAGACTCAGAGACTATTAAAAATCTAGTTACATTAGGTGTAGGAATTAGTTTTTTATCCAAAAAATCAGTAACCGATGATTTAGCATTAAAAAAATATAAAGTGTTTTATATAGAAAATTTTAATTTACAAAGAAAATTTTATTTTGTCTACCATAAAAATAGACAACTTCCACCATTAAGTGAAACCTTTAAAAATTTTATGTTAAATTATATAAAAGATCAAACCGTTTAAACGGTTTGATCTTTTTAAATTATTTAAGAAAGATAAAAAGCTTTATATCCTTTACAGGTCATATAAATATCTGCTTTGCTTGATACTTCATAAGGTGCATGCATACTAAGAATAGGAACTCCACAATCAACTACTTCTATACCTTTATTTGCTAAAATATATGCAATAGTTCCTCCTCCTCCTTGATCAACTTTTCCTAGTTCGCTTGTCTGCCAAATTACATTATTTTCATTAAATGCCTTTCTAACATCTGCTATTAATTCAGGATTTGCATCATTACAACCGCCTTTACCTCTAGAACCTGTATATTTTATTATTGTAATTCCCTTACCTAAAAAAGCTGCATTTCTTTTTTCAAATACATCAGGATAATTAGGATCATATCCTGCTGCAACATCAGCAGATAGTGCTTTAGAATTTGCAAAAGTTTTTCTAACCTTTGCAAAACTAGAATCTGCATTTAATGATATCAAACTTGTTATTACATTTTCAAAAAAGTTAGATTCCATGCCTGTATTTCCTACATTTCCTATTTCTTCTTTATCAACAAATAAAGCTACTGCTGTCTTTTCAGGATTTTCAACTCCTAGTATAGCTCTTAAAGATGTATATGCACAAACTCTATCATCTTGACCATAACTTACAATCAAACTTTTATCTAAGCCTACGTCTCTTGCTCTTCCAGCAGGCACCGCTTCTATTTCAGCAGTTACAAAATCTTCTTCTGTTATCCCATATTTTTTATTCAATATATTCAAAATATTCAATTTCACTTTTTCAGAAATATCTTCTCCCTTATATGGAATACTACCTATAATAATGTTTAACCCTTCTCCTTCTATTGCCTCGGAAAGCTTTTTGTTCATTTGATCTTTCGCTAAATGAATAAGTAAATCTGATATGAAAAATACTGGTTCATCTTCTTCATCCCCAATAGATATGTTTATTTTTTCTCCTGTTTCTTTAACAACTACTCCATGTAATGCCAAAGGTAATGATGTCCATTGATATTTCTTTATACCACCATAATAATGAGTCTTAAAAAATGCTAACTCTGAATCTTCATATAATGGATTTTGTTTCAAATCTAATCTTGGTGAATCAATATGAGAACCTACAATATTTAAACCTTCTATTATATTTTCTTTGCCTAAAACTATTAAAACTACACCTTTCTCTTTATTAGTTGAGTATATTTTTAATCCGGGCTCTAATTTAATATTTTTCTCTACTACTTCATCAAGAGAGATAAACCCCTTTTCTTTAGCTCTTCTAATTATTTCTTTAGTAGCTTTTCTTTCAGTTTTGCTATTATCTAAAAATTTTTTATAATCTTCACCTATTTCAAATATATTCTCTTTTTCATTGTCTTCAATTAATTCCCAGATGTTTTTAGGTTCAAATGATAATTTTTTTTGTAATTCTTTTACCATACTAATCCCTCCATCCTATTATCTAAATTATATCTTTTTTATATTATTTTTAAAGGCAAAAATAGCCGCTTGTATTCTATCATTCACATCAAGCTTTCTAAATATATTTGATACATGATTTTTTACTGTTTTTTCACTAATAAATAATCTCTCTGCTATTTCTCTATTATTTAACCCTTCTGCAATCAAAGTTAATACTTCATATTCTCTTTTAGTAAGCGATTCTATTTTCATTAAATTTTCATTATTTTCTTTTTTATCTTCTTCTAATTGTTCAACAAGTGAGGACGCTATGCTTGGTTGTATATAGGTTTTCCCTAAATAAACATCTTTAATTGCTTTTATTAAACTATCTGCATCTGAATCTTTTAAAACATAGCCATTTGCTCCTATTTTGATAGTTTCATATAAATATTCTCTATCATTATGTATAGTGAGCATTATTACCTTAGATTCTACCCCTAAATCTTTATATCTTCTTAATACTTCAATTCCATTCATCTTAGGCATATTTATATCTAATAAAACTAAATCTGGTCTATATTTTAAAGTTTTCTCCATGGTTTCCTCTCCATCTCCTGCTTCAGCTATTACATCAATATCATCCTCCATTTCTAAAATTTGTTTTAATCCTTCCCTCATTAAAGCATGATCATCCGCTATCATGACTGTAATATTTTCATTCATTTTTAATTTTATCCCCCTTCACCTATTGGTATATATAAGTATATCCTAGTTCCACTACCTGGCAATGAACGTAATTGCATCTTACCTCCTAATAATCCAACTCTCTCTCTCATACTAATTAATCCATAACCTTCCATAAATTTTTCCATAGTTATACTTCTATCTTCATCACTATTAAATCCAATACCATTATCTGATATAAAAATATTAATTTTATTAGACATATTTTCTATCCTAATATTGGCACTAGTTGCTTTAGAATGTTTTTTTATATTACTTAATCCTTCTTGTATTACTCTAAATATAGCTATTTCAACAGCCGATTTTAAATTATTCAATTTCCCTATAATACTCAATTCCACATCTATTTTTGTATCTTTTTTAAATTTATAAATATACCTTTTTAATGTAGGTTCTAGCCCTAAATCATCTAATGACATAGGTCGTAAATCATATATTATTTCTCTAGTATCTCTTAATAATTCTCTAACCACTATTTTCAAATTTTCTAATTCTTCTCTTGACTTTCCTAAATCCTTATCCATTAAGCTTTTACATAATTCTACTTTTATAATTATACTAGCTAATGATTGAGCTGGGCCATCATGAATTTCTCTTGATAACCTTCGTCTTTCTTCTTCCTGAGCTTCTAAAATTTTTATACCTAAATATTGTTTTTTACTTAAATCATCAATAGTTAACATTATATCATCTAAATTACCTTTTAAGTATTCACTAGCTACATTTACTTGCTTAGTAATATTTTCTGCTTTTTTAAATACCCTATAAGATTCTTTAAGTCTAATCTCTAAATCTCTTCTTTTCGCTACTAAAATTCTTTCTTCTTCTCTTTTTAACATCAATTTTACTCTTAAATTATTAGCTTCTTCATAAGCCACTTTTATATCTTTTTCATTATGCAAATTAAAATTTTTACTTACTTTTGCTAATCTATGTCTACTTTTTCTTTCTTTAACTTCTAAAGTATCTACATCTTTAATAACTTTCTCCACTTTACTTTTTATAAGTTCCAATTCTTTTTCAATATTTTTGTATTCTTTTCTAGTAAATTCCACCACGTCAAACAATTCATCCCTGCTATTTTCAATTGTATCAATTGTCTTATTTAAAATATCATTTGCTTTTTTTATATTTTCCAGGGATTCATTCACCATATAACACCTCTAAAAATTTAAATTCTAATTATAATGCTAAATATCCATATTCTCAATTTCTTCTTTCTCTTCTTCACTTAAAACCATTTCTAGATCTATTAAAATTAATAATCTTTCATCATCTAATTTACCTACTCCATTAATATATCTTCTATCAATAGAAGATATAATATCTGGTGCTGGATCTATATCCTTGTCATCCAATCTCAATGTTTGTGATGCTTCATCTACAACAAAACCTACTTGCTTTTCATTAAGATTAATAACTATTATTCTTGTATCATCAGTTACACCTCTATCTTCTAAATTAAATCTTTTAATAAGATTAATAATAGGTATTACATCTCCTCGATAATTAATTATTCCTTCAATGAAATCAGGTGTATTGGGTACTTTTACAGATTCCTTATATGGACCTATTTCTTTTACATTCATTATATCTATACCATACTCCTCTTTCCCAAGCTTAAACACAACATATTGTTTTTCTGTCATAAAAACCCCTCCTTCTTATATACTACTACATTTTCTTAAATGAATCCATTTTTTATTATTGTATATTTCTATTTATTATATTTCTACATATTTCTATTTTATCCTTCTTTAATTCTTTAAATATTAAAATCTACATTTAAAACAAAAGCACACTCCGAGTGTGCTTTTAAATAATGTCTCCATTTTTTATTACTTTTTCTACATGATTTATACCGAAATGATATATTATATAATCCAAATTTGGAGAATCGAATATGACAATATCTGCTTTTTTACCCTTTTCAATACTTCCTATTTCTTTCTCTAACCCTAAAGCACTAGCTCCATTTATTGTAACAGCTGTTATTACTTCTTCTGGAGTCATTTTCATAATCAAAGAAGCAAATGACATAACTAATTGCATATTCTCAGTAGGACAGCTACCAGGATTATAATCTGTAGATAAAGATACTGGTATCCCCATATCAATCATTTTTCTACCTTGTGCAAATTTACCAGTTTGTAAATTAAAAGAAGTAGCCGGCAAAAGATTTGCTATTACTTTTTCTTTAGCCATTTTTCTCATACCTTCATCACTAGCTGCAACCAAATGATCTGCTGTAATACAGCCTACTTCTGCTGCCAATTCTGCTCCACCTAAAGGTTTAATCTCATCTGCATGAATTTTAGGTAATAACCCATGTTTCTTCCCTGCTAAAAGTATACGTCTTGACTGTTCTACTGTAAATACTTCTTCCTCACAAAATACATCACAAAATTTTGCTAATTTTCTTTTACTCACTTCTGGTATCATTTCATTTATCAATATATCTACAAACTCATCTGAATTATTCTCATAAATTGATGGTATAGCATGAGCACCTAAAAATGTGGATACAATATCTACAGAATGATTTTCATTTAATTTTTGGGCAACTTCCAATTGTTTTAATTCCGTATCAAAATGATCAATACCATATCCACTCTTTGCCTCAATTGTTGTTACACCATAACTCAACATAATATCCAAACTCTTTTTTGCTTTATTATATAATTCATCAAAAGAAGCTTCTTTTGTTGCTTTAACAGTACTGTGTATCCCTCCACCAGCTCTTAAAATGTCTAAATATCCTACACCTTTTAATTTCATTGAAAGTTCATGTTCTCTTGAACCACCATGAACAAGATGAGTATGTGAATCTACTAGTCCCGGTGTAACTGTTTTTTCCTTCCCATCTAATACTATTGTTTCTTCTGTTGTTTCTATATTACTTGGTAAATCTCCCTGTCCTACATATATTATTTCATCATCTTTAACTGCTATAACTCCATTTTTAATAAGACCTATATCTTCCATTTCTTCTTTTGTTCTAGGTCTATTCTCTCCTCTCATAGTTATAAGATTGGAAATATTTTCAATTATTAAAGTTGCTTTCATTTTTTATCACCCTATTCAAACATTCTATTTTCAAGTATTTGATCAGAATCAAAATCTTCTATCTTTAAATAATAATCTGCTACATCTATAAGTGCATTCATAGGCACCAAACCTATTATTTCACTACCTATTACATTAACACCATATCTATTTGCTTCTCTTTCAATAGTATCAAACACTCTATATAATGGTGTTTTTGTATAATCAACCATATTCATAGATACTTGAACTATATTTCTCTCTTTAATTTCTATACCTAATGCTTTACAATATCTATATCCACCACTACTACCTCGAACTCCTTTAGCTATTTTTTTAGCAATATCTAAATTATCCGTATCTAAATTTACATTAAATGCAACTAAAGGCATTCTAGCACCTACTGCTGTTACTCCTGCTTTTATATTTAATTTATCAGGACCAAAATCTGGTTTCCATCTCTCATCTTTCAACTTTTCTTCCATACCTTCATATTGTCCTCTTCTAACTTCTGCTAAATTTTCTCTATACGATTTAGAAGCAGATTTTTCATATAGAAAAACTGGAATATCTAATTCTTCACCTATTTTTTGTGCTAGTTTCTTTGAATATACTATACATTCTTCCATAGTTACATCTGAAATGGGAATCAATGGTATTACATCTGTAGCTCCCATTCTTGGATGCTCTCCACTATGTTCAGACATATCAATTAATTCTGAAGCTACCTTACATGCATTAAAAGCTGCCAATATTACTTTTTCAGGTTCTCCTATAAATGTTACTACACAACGATTATGATCCTTATCAGGAGAATAATCTAGTAATTTTACTTCATCCGTTTTTCTTATTTCTTCTACTATCTTTTCTATTATCCCTTTGTCTCTTCCTTCGCTAAAATTTGGTACACACTGTACAATCCTAGCCATTAATTAAATCTCCTTTCTATTATTTAATTATTTTCCAATTTATCATCTATTAATTCTCTAATTAAATTATCATCAGCTACATAAGGAATAGTTATATGATCTGTGTTTTTATGATTTTTATTGTATTCAATACAAGTTTTTATTGAATTTTCATTTCTTGCCCAAGATCTTCTTGCTACTCCTCCCATTACATCCCATGGCATAGCTGTTTTTATAATATTATCTATTCTCTTACTACCATCTAAAACCAATCCAAAGCCTCCATTTATTGCTTTTCCTATTCCTACTCCTCCGCCATTATGAAGTGATATAAGACTCATTCCTCTAGCAGCATTCCCTGCAAAACAATGAGTTGCCATATCAGCCATAATATTACTACCATCTTTAATATTAGCTGTTTCTCTAAAAGGTGAATCTGTACCACCAGTATCATGATGATCTCTTCCCAACATTACTGGTCCAATTTCTCCATTTCTAACCATTTCATTAAATTTAAGTGCAATATTCATTCTTCCTAATGCATCTTGATATAATATTCTTGCTTGAGTTCCTACGACTAAATCATGGTCTTCTGCATCTCTTACCCAGATATAGTTATCCCTGTCTTGTCCTCGTCTATTTGGATCTATACATTCCATTGCTGCTTTGTCAGTTTTCATTAAATCTTCATGTTTACCACTTAAACATACCCATCTAAATGGTCCATATCCATAATCAAACAACATAGGACCCATAATATCCTCTACATAGGATGGAAAAATAAATCCTTCACTTTCGTCCACCCCATTTTTAGCTATTTCTGTAGCTCCTGCATCAAATACAGCTTTCATAAAACTATTGCCATAATCAAAAAAGTAAGTTCCCTTATCTACTAATTCCTTAATAAGTTCAAAATGATGCTTTAAAGATTTGTCAACCAACTGCACAAACTGTTCTTTATCATTACCTAACATATTTGTTCTTTCTTCAAATGTAAGTCCCTGTGGACAATACCCTCCATCATAAGGAACATGACATGAAGTTTGATCTGATAACAAATCAATTTTTATATCTTTTTTCACTGCATATTCTAATAAATCTACAATATTACCATGATAAGCTATAGCTATTGGTTCTTTTTTAGTTCTATATTCATCTGCTAATTTAAATATTTCATCTAAATCATCTAACACTGTATCTATCCAACCTTGATTTAATCTAGTTTCTATTCTAGAATAATCTACTTCTGCTATTATTCCCACTCCATTAGCTATTTCTATTGCCTTGCCTTGAGCTCCACTCATTCCACCAAGCCCTGAACTTACAAACAAATATCCTCTCAAATCTTCATCTTCTGGAATTCCTAATTTAATTCGGCCTGCATTGAGAATAGTATTGTATGTTCCATGAACAATCCCTTGAGGTCCTATATACATCCAACCACCAGCAGTCATTTGACCATAATTTGCTACCCCCATAGCTTGAGCTTTAATCCAATGCTCTTGATCATCAAACATTCCTACCATTAAAGCATTAGTAATTATAACTCTTGGACTATTAGGAGTAGATTTAAAAAGACCTAATGGATGACCAGATGCTACAACCAAAGTTTGTTCTTCTGTTAATTCCTTCAAATACTTTTTTATAAGCCTATATTGCATCCAATTTTGACATACTTGCCCTGTCTCACCATATGTCACAAGTTCATAAGGATACAATGCTACATCAAAATCTAAATTATTGTCAATCATTACCTGAAAAGCCTTTCCTTCTATACATTTTCCTTTGTACTCATTTATTGGTTTCCCCTTTATACATCCTTCTGGTCTATAACGATATCCATATATCCTTCCTCTGGTTAAAAGTTCATCTAAAAATTCACTGGCTAATTTTTCATGTAATTCTTCTGGAATATAACGTAAAGCATTTTTAAGTGCAATTTCTATTTCTTTTTTTGTTAAATTTAATTCCCGTTTTGGTGCCCTTCTAATGCCTTTTACAAATTCTGACATAGGTGGTAACTCATTGTCCAACTTAATAATCATTGCCTTGGAAATATCCAAATTATTAATCATAAAAACTCCTCCTCTTAATATAATTTACCTAATTCCCTTTCTATTTTCTCTAAAATAATATTTGATTTAATAATCTCTTCACATTTATTTATTTCTTTATACATTATTGTATCCTTTTCAATAATAGGAACATGTTTTCTAACTATACTGTAAGCTATTCCTGTTCCTTTACCTAATCCATTATTACCTCGTAAATCTATTCCTTGGCATGCAGTCAACAACTCCATTGCTAAAACTTTCCTAGTATTATCTAAAATATTTCTAGCCTTTCTCGCAGCAATAGTACCCATAGAAACATGATCTTCTTGATTTGCTGAAGATGGTATAGAATCTACACTAGCAGGATGAGCTAATACCTTATTTTCTGAAACTAATGAAGCTGCTGAATATTGTACTATCATAAATCCTGAATTTAAGCCCCCATTTTTTACAAGAAATGCTGGTAAACCACTTAGTGTAGGATTTACTAATCTTTCAATTCTTCTTTCAGATATATTCGCTAATTCTGCTAAACTAATCCCTAAAAAATCAAAACTTAAAGCCATAGGTTCACCATGAAAGTTTCCTCCTGATATAACCTTTTCTTCTTCTTCAAAAATCAAAGGATTGTCTGTAGCTGAGTTAATTTCAATATTTACTTTTTCTGCCACATAATCAATGGCATCTTTACTTGCTCCATGAACTTGAGGAATACATCTTAATGAATAGGCATCTTGAACTCTTATATCCCCTTGGGTTGTAATCATATTACTATTTTCTAATAATTTAAGTAAATTGTCTGCTGTCTCTATTTGCCCTTTATGAGGACGTACTTGATGAACTTTTTTATCATAAGCATTTACTATACCATTTAAGGCCTCTACAGTTAAAGCTGATATAATATCAGCAGTCTTATTTAATTTAATACTATCATATAATGTTAATGCTCCTATAGATGTCATTACTTGAGTACCATTGATAAGAGCTAATCCTTCTTTAGAAGTAAGCTCTACTATCGGTATTCCCCCACAATTCATAGCTTCCTTACCTGATAATCTTTCTCCCTTATAAAAAGCTTCCCCTTCTCCCATCATAACTAATACCATATGAGCTAAAGGAGCTAAATCTCCACTAGCACCTAAAGAACCTTTTTCAGGTATAACTGGATGCACACCTTTATTAAGCATTTCCACCAATGTATTTAAAGTTGAATATCGAATCCCAGAAAAACCTTTAGCTAATGCATTTATCCTAAGCAACATAATTCCCCTTACTGTTTCTTCATCAAAAGCATTTCCTACTCCACAAGAATGACTAATAATAAGATTTTTTTGTAGTTCTTTAGTTTCATCTTTATTAATAAGTACATCACTAAACTTTCCAAAACCTGTTGTAATGCCATAAACAACTTTTTCTTCTTCTACAAATTTTTCTACTAATTTTCTAGATCTTTCAACTCTTTCAATAGCCTTTTTAGACAACTCTACTTTATAATTTTTTCTTACAACTTTTATAAAATCCTCAATAGTTAATCCATTCCCATCAACAATAACTTTATTCACTTTTACATTCCTCCTATTTTGTACATATAATTTAAAGTTTTATACTATAAAACTTTTAACTATATGTTACGTTATTATACTAAAGCGTATAAAAAACCACAGTTTATTAAACTGTGGTTTTTTTAAAACTATTTGATTTTATTGGAGTATATACTCGCTTTTTCATGATTTTTTTACTTTTAAACAAAGATATGTTCTTTAATACAAAATTGTACTCCAAATTTTCTTCAAGTAAATTATTAACTTCGTAAAAAGGTTTATTTAAAATTACTCTTCTACCAAGGGTAATATGAGGATTAAATTCACGCTTTTCTTTATCAATTCCTAGTTTTGATAATTCCTCATCTATATAATTGTAAATTTGAGTAAGTTTTTCTACCTCCCCTGAGATTCCTAACCAAAGTACTCTTAATTCACCGTTCTTATTGTTAAAATAACCTAATTTATTTAAATTTAATTTTACTGGTGAATATTTACAAGAAACATTTTCGATAATACTTTCTATATTATTTACATATTCATTATTAATTTCACCCAAAAACTTTAAGGTCATATGAAAATTATCTTCATGAATCCAATTACCTTTTTTTGAGTATTGCTTTATATTTTCTTGTATATATTTAAGTTTTGATTTAAGATTCTCATCAAATTCTAAACCAACAAAGGCTCTCATTTGTTATCACCAAATCCTATATAATTTCCTCTTCTCAACAATTACTTACTCATTATTATATCATAAAAAATCTAATCATTAACATTAAGAATATTATATCATATTTTTCATAATATAAACAAATAAAAGCTGCGATTTAAATCACAGCTGAAAAAATTCCACATAATGCATTGGCAAGATTATAACAATTATAATCAAATTCTTTTTCTTTCATAGAAACAGAAAGATAAACTAAACCCTTTATTCTACCTTCATATACTAAAGGAATAGCAATTATAGATCGCCAATTTGGAATTCCTGATATTATATCAACATTGCTTACTGTTTCCCAATCTATTAAAAATTCTCCCTTCCCTGTTTTTACCACTCTACTTATTACATTTACATTCACTTTAGGCATTTTCACCCATTTTGTTTCAAATCGTTTACGTGCATACCCTTTATTATGAATACCTAATTTATCTACAATAAATAAAATGCCATATTCACTATCTAACATTTCAATTAATCTTCCTAAAAACTCACATATTTTTTCTTCTTTAGTCGTATTTATCCTTATTAAATTTATCATATCCATCATAGCTAAAACATTTCTTTGATCTTTTACCATGTTTCCCGACATTATTCCAGCTAATCTATCTACTCTATTAACAGTACTTACTATATTAGAATGCCATGTTATCACTCTATTGCGTCCTCTTTCTTTTGCACAATATAATGCTTGATCTGCTTTTTCAATTAATTCCTCTTTAAATTGACCATGTCTAGGATACATAACTAATCCCATACTTATTGTTAAAAGGCTATCACCATTAGGAATGTTTAATTTTTCTACTTTTTCCCTAAGCTTTTCAGCAATAGCTTTTGCATCTTTTTCATTTATATCTTTAAGTACAACAATAAATTCTTCTCCACCATATCTAGCTACTATATCATCCTTTCTTGTATTTTCATTAAGTATTCTTCCTATTTTAGATAATATTTCATCACCTTTTCTATGACCATAAATATCATTTATATTCTTAAACTTATCTATATCTAACATTAATAAAGAAAATTTTTCACCATTCCTTTTAGTCGAAATTAAAAACTCATTAAATAGTATATCAAAATACTTTCTAGTAAAAACTCCTGTCATTTTATCTATAGTA
This sequence comes from uncultured Clostridia bacterium, assembly GCA_964447805.1. Lineage (GTDB taxonomy): Bacteria > Bacillota > Clostridia > Tissierellales > DATGTQ01 > CAYUTQ01. The sequence continues at coordinate 53,884 of CAYUTQ010000009.1, read as the reverse complement.
GACAATATCTTTAAATTATAATTTTCAATATTTATAAAAGTTAAAAAAGCTACTGTATTTACTAATTCAAGTCTTTCTTCATCAAATCTATTAAATAATTTGTTAGTTTCAAGATAAATATACCCTATGATTTTTTTATCTTTTTGATAAGTTTTTTTCCTTCTATTTGTATTGTTGTCTTCATTATTGCTTTCATGTCTAATAATTGGAACACATATTAAAGCTTTCATATTAGAAGGTAATAATACATCAAGCATCTTATCTTCTACATTTTGAAACGAATTTTTAATTAAGAGACCTTTTTCATTTTTATTTGCCATCCAAAGAATTGATTCATTAACATTATCTTTATTATTTAAAATAGCCACTGGATTATATTCATTTGTATTTTCATCCCTTATTAGTATAAAACCTTCTTGGGCATAGGTCTCTCTACCTAAATATTTAATTATTAGTTGAAAATTATATAGATAATCCGTAGTAAAACTTTTTATTAAATCCTCTATATTATTAATTTCTCTTGATATAGAAAAATCCGTATAACTAGCTGTTTTTATCTTATCAAATTCTTCATCATCAATTAACCCGAATAAATCACTAAAATCAAAGTATTTTTCTATTTTTTCATCTTCTACTAAATCATCTAAATAAATACAATTTAATTTTTTAGAAAACATTTTATTAATTATATTCTCTATCCTTTTTTTAATTAAATCCCCTTTATATTTTTTAATAAAACTTATTTGAAGTTTTTTAGATGGAACTTTTGCAATTAATCTATACATAATATCAAGTGTTTCTAAACAACAATTTAAAGATTCTGAGAAATTTTCATTCTTATAAAATTTCTGGCACAATACAATATTGGCATATAACTGTAATTCTTGTTTGTTATTTCCTTTAAACTTTTCTTCAATAATTCCTATATTTTCTTTTTTACAGTTTTCTATACCTATTTCATCATCTATAATATATAAAAATGCCTCTTTAGCAAATTCAATAGCTTCTACACTAAACTTTTCTTTAAGCTTTTTATCTCTTATTAGCAATTCTTCAACATACTCATAATCTTTTTCTAGATAACTTATAGCTGCAAATTGCAAAAATCTTTTTCTTATATCATAATATGCTGCCCTATCCATATATTTCTCTAAAACTTTCTCCATGGAATCTTTATCATATATATTCTTATAAAAATAGTCAATTAAAATTAATCTACTACTTGCATCTAAATACTCTTCTGTTCTAAATTCCTTACAAGTTTCTATGGTTTTTTCTGTATAATATAAGGCCTCTTCCCATTGTCCAAATTTAAAATTAAATCTACCTAAAAAATTATAATAATTTCCTATAACCTCTATATCTTGTAAATTTTTATTTTGACCTTCTTCAACAATATCAATATAATAACTATAAGCTTTTTCATAATTTCCCATATCTAAATAAATTTGTCCTAAAGTAATAATAGAAAACATAGCTAACATACCATCTTCTAATCCTATTGACAATTCTTTAGCCTTTTCTATATAATTTATAGCATTTTCATAATCACAATTTTTCTTATATACTATACCAATATTAAATAAAAAAGTCTTTTCAACTTCTATATAACCATATTTATGGCATATCTTTAAACCTTCAGTATAATATTTCATTGCCTTTTCAATATTCCCCTGTTGATCCGAATAAATATTTGCCATATTATTCATAGCTTTTGTAATTTCTACAGAATTTTCACTTCCTTGAAAAGCTTTTATACTTTTTTCATATGTTTTTTTAGCTTCATATATATTTCCTGTATAATAATATACAAGACCTAAAAGATTATATAAAATACCTAAATATGTATCTTTTCCTTCATTATTGGCTATTTCTATCGCTTTATTGATAGTTTTATCTGCTATTTTTAAATTACTTCTACTCATTTCTGCTTTAATATTTATAATCATTGCATCTAATATGCCATCTATATATTTAATCTTTTCAGAAGTTTTTTGTCCTTTAAAAGCATATTGTTTTGCTAATTCATCTTGACCTCTGCGAATATATATATCTCCAATAGAATTATAAGCATTAACAATGTATTTAATATTCTGAATTTTTTCTGCATCTTTTAATATTTTATTATACATATCTAGTGCTTTATCATATTCCCCTTTATAAGTATAATGTTTACCTATGCTTTCAGCTAATTCTAATTTTTTATAACTTACTTCCTTATCCTCTAAAAGTTCATAAGCCTTTTCTAGTAAACATAATGCCTGAGAGCTCAAAAGAGTCTCAAGTTTTGCGGCTTGATTAATTAGACAATCTACTGCCACATCTACTTGCCCAGACATAATGAGATGATAAGTCAATTCTTCCATAATACTTACACTATTATTTGTATAATCTGTTCTAAAAATTTCAGCTGTTTTTCTATGAAGCTTTACCCTTTCTTTTTCTGGTATCTCAGAATATATAATTTTCTTAAGATGTCGATTATAAATTTTATAACTATATCCCCAATCTCCTAGTCTTTCATCTAATAATTTCATAGTAAGCAATTTATTAATAATTTGTTCTAATTCTTTCTTGCCTATATCAATTAACTTTAACAAAATATCTTTTGTTACTGGATAATTAAAAATAGATATTACTTGTACCACTTTTTTATGTTCAGCATCTAACGTATTAATTTGATTTTTTAATCCCTCATCAAAACTAGCAGGATAATACAAATCAGCATATCTTTCAGTCTTTACATACCAAAATCCATTCTTATCTATATACAATTCTTTTACTGCAAATAAACTTTTTATAATAAACTCAATATAACCAGGATTTCCTGAACTTTCATCTAATAACACAGTAGAAAAACTTAATGGCTTATAACTTATCCCTAGTATATGTTGAACCATTTCACTTACTTCCTGAAGACCAAAATTAGATAATATAACAGATTGTGTTTTATCTGAAGTCATCCATTTTTTTAAAACTTTAAAATTCTCTTTTTTCCCTTTATTCTGGTCACATGTCGCAATAATTAATATAGGACAAGCCCCTAATTTATTTATCATATATTCAATAAGCCCCATACTCCACTCATCAATATTATGAATATCATCAATAAGTATATATATGGGATTTATCATAGCTAATTCTTTTATGTAATTTGTTACTATATAATAGAGTTTAAATTTTTCTTTATCTTCTGATAAATTTGAAGAAGGAGTTATTCCACCTCCATAGCTTAACTCTGGTATTAACTTCACTAACTCACTACCATATCTATTAATTAAATTTTTAGGAGCATCTTTTATTGTCTGTTTTAAAATCTTACAAAATAATTTTGAATCAATTCTATTTTCTTCTTCCACTGCTAAGTTATATACTACCTTACTTCTAAATTTTAATCTATATTCAACCTCTCTCAATAATCTAGTTTTCCCTATTCCTTCTTCTCCACTTATTAAAAATAATTTATTAGCATAATTATTTTTTTGAAACTGATCTCTTATATTAAATATCTTTTTCAATTCTTTATCTCTACCTACAATTTTAGTCTTAAAATTAAGAGTTCCTCTTTCTTTAAAAATATCATATTCATAATCAATATTAAATATATCAATCATATCTTTAATACTTTGCTGTAAATTATTAATTTGATTATTCATACGAAGTTTTGTATATAATTCTTTTAAGAATAATTTCTTCTGCTCATCTAATTTACAATCATTATTAAAATTAAATGAGTACTTTGATTTTTCATAAAATTTACCTTCAAAAATATATTTCAATAACATACTAAGTGAATAATAATCAACCTTTTTATTTGTATCCTCTGTTTTTAATAATACTTCTGGTGCAATAAAATATCTATCAACAGTATCATAATTTTTTTCAATAATTTGTGTAGATATATTAGCCAAATCTCGTAATTTTACTATATGATCTTTTGTAATAAATATATTCGTAGGAGTCAAATGTTTATATATTATTCCCCTGAAATGTAAAAAATCCACTACAATCAAAAGCTGTAATACTACAAAAATCTTTTCTTCCATAGACATGTTTTCAATTTCTTCTTCCAAAGTAGGACTATCCTCATATTCTGTAATTGAATAGTATTGATGCAATCTTAATCTTTTCCCATCTATAGATTTAACAATATTAAATTCTTCACTTGACAATAAATTTTCATGTTTTATTTTTGAAATAAATACAAATTCATCAATAAAGTAATCAATAATATCCCCTTGGTTCTCAAAATCATAAAATTTCAATTTCCATATTTTGTCTGTATTCCACAAATCAGTCACTAAATATGAATTACCTTCTATATCTTCTTCTAGAAGATTATCTAATTTATACCTGTTGTCAATCACCTTCATAATAATTCTTCCCCTTTTTTAAAACTTTATGTAATAAATATTATATTTTACAATATTATACCTTTGTCATATATTATATCTCAATTGCCTGAATTTTTCCACTCTTCATTCTCTTTTTTTATAGCAATATATAGTGCCTCTAAACTTTCACTTAAAAATTTCATTTCCTCTTCTTTAAAATTTTCTAATTTACCTGCTAAAAACTTTCTTCTTTTTTCTACTACTTTGTTAACTACCTCATAACCAACTGGTAAAACTTCAATTCTAACTATTCTCTTATCTTTTTCATCTTTTTTCCTAACTACTAGTCCACTTTTCTCCATTCTATCTACTAAATCCGTTATTGTACTACATGCTAAAGACATCTTTTGACTCAGCTCACCTACAGTCAATTCACCATCATTTATAAGTATTTGTAATGCAATAAATTGAGGTCCTGTAATATTAAAATCCCATAAAATTTCTCTACCTTTACGTCTTATTGCATAATCAGTCCATCTCAAATATTTTTCTATATTAACTACATATTCACATTTACTTTTAACTTTCAAATAAATCTCCTCCAAATACTATTTCTTTTACCTTGAATTTTATAACTTCTCACTATTTAAGTCAATTATATAAAAGTTTGTAAGTTTAAAATATTCAAAATAGGCAACCATTAATAATATTAAAATATTTTTTGATAAAAAAGGTTTTTTTATATTTGTATAGAATAGTTCATTTAACTATGTTATTATAATGTGTGTGAATATTTTCATAATTTCCAAAGAATTACAGAAAAGAGGAATAATCAATGAAAGACAAGCGTATATCAATAGTCATCGTTCCAGATGTCAAAAAAGTAAAAAGACTATCAATACCCAAATGGTTACCAAAAGCTATAATTATTTCTCTAGTTTGCCTTATTTCATTTGCATTGTTATTTACAAATAATATTTACTCCTCTTATCAAAAGCTAAGAAACGAATTTGATAAGAAAGAAAAAGAAATTTCTAATCTTGAAAAAGAAAATAAAAATAAAGATGAAAAAATATCAAATTTAAAGTCTACAACTAAAATTCTAGACGAAAAAAATACAGAAATTGAAAACAAGCTTTCAGAAATAGACCAATTGCAAAGACAACTAGAACGAATGACAGGAGTCAAATCTCCATCAAGAAGTAAACAATTACATAAAAAAACAAAATCAAAAAATCTCAGTCCTGAAGATGAAATAGAACAATTAAAACAAGTATTGGAAAACAAAGAAAAAGAATTAGAAACTTTTATTGTAGATGTGGAAAACAAATTTGAAGATTTAGAAAAAACACCTGATTTAAACCCTACAGAAGGAAGACTTTCCTCTCCTTTTGGCTATAGAAAAAGTCCCTTTGGACAAAATATGCAATTTCATAAAGGTGTAGATATTGCCAATTCATCTGGAACAACAATAAAAGCTGCTGGAAAAGGAACAGTAATCTTTTCTGGCTACAAAAACGGCTATGGAAAAACTGTTATTATTAATCATAACAATAGCTATAAAACTCTATATGCACACAATAGAAAATTACTTGTAAATACAGGAGACAATGTAGAAAAAGGACAATCTATTGCAGAGATGGGTTCTACAGGAAGAAGCACTGGTAGCCATTTACATTTTGAAATACATAAAAGTGGTAAACTACTTGATCCATTAAGTCTTTTAAAATAATATATGCAAAGAAAGGGTGAAAATATTTGTTTGGTAAAACAAAGCAAAATACAGGTCACCTAGATTCTATTATAGGTGAAAATATGGAAATAACGGGATCAATGAAAGGTAAAGGTAATATAAGAATTGATGGCATTATAGAAGGCAATATTGACTCTACAGGAGATATAGTATTGGGAGAAAACGGAAAAATAAAAGGAGATATATCTTGTACAAATATCACAATTGGAGGCAGTGTCAATGGCAATATAATCACCAAAGAACAATTAGTTTTACTTTCTTCAGGAAAACTAATTGGAGATGTAGAAGTCTCAAATTTTGTTATTAATGAAGATGCTTTATTTGAAGGAAGCTGTAAAATGAAAAAAATAAATAACAATCCCAAAAAAGAAAATAAAAATAATAAAAAAGCAGATTAATCTGCTTTTTTATTATTTTATAAATATCTTAAAACTTTTTGGAATCACTTCAAAAACTGCAGGTAATTTCCCACCATATTCCCCATCAATATCTATAGGAACATCTTCATTTGTATATACGTGCATTTTTTTCGTTTTGAAATACTCTACATTTGGATGATTTATATGTTCACCCCTAAATATTTTTACAAATATTGTAATTAGCTCTTGTATTTCAGATTCTTTAATTATTATACTATCTAAATAACCATCAGATACATTAGCCTTAGGAGCAAGTTTTCTAAAGCCTCCTATTGATGAAGTATTTGATACTAAAAATAACAATATATCTTCTTCTCTCACATATTCTCTACATTCAAATTTCATTTTAATAGGCTCAAATTTTTGTTTTGGAATTTCTCTAAGTCCTTCTAAATAATATGCCATTCTTCCCAATACAGCTTTTATTTCTGGCTGCACCTGATAACCTACATTAGTTAAAATTCCACTAGCAGCCACATTTACAAAATACTCATCATTAACCTTTCCTAAATCTACATCCATAGTATTGCCTTGTTCAATCATTTCAAAAAATTCTTTACTATTTTTAGGCAAATCCATATAATTAGCAAAGTCATTTACAGTTCCTGCAGCTAAAATAGCCACTGGAATTTTTCTGCCACCTTTTACTATACCTTCGGCTATTTCATTAATAGTACCATCCCCACCACAAGCTATTATAATATCCCAATCTTCATGGCAACATCTTATTGTTTCTTTCATAGCATCATTTTTTTTCTCAGTTAAAAATTTACTCACAGTATATCCATAATCAATTAACATCTTACAAATATAATCTATTTTTCTTTGAATTATTTGTCTACCTGATGACGGATTACAAATTATTTTAACTTTCTTCATATGTATCAGCCTTCCTACAAATTAATAAACTAAACTTATAATCTTTTTAGCAAGATCAGGACGATCAGTTATTATTCCACTAACACCAAATTGAGCCATTAAAAATATTTTTTCTTTCTTATTAACAATAAAAAATTTACATCTACACCATTTTTAATATTTCCTATTACTATTTCCTTATTTATTGTACAAAACAAAATATGTATAATATCTGTATGTCCTTTTTTTGCATATTCCAAAGGAGAAACTAGACTCCCGATATAAAGTATACCAGTTTTCATCTCATATGCCAATAATTTTGATTCAAGCAAACTATTAAATAACCATACTTACTTATATAAACATCTATTTCTATAACTTATTTATAAGCTACTAAAGTATTTTATGGAGCATAAGAAGAAACTCCTCTATGTGCAATAATTAAAGGTTATTCATTTAACTACCCTTACATTTTCTAATACATATTATTATACACTCTTTATAAAAAATTATATTATACAATAAAACTAGAGGAGAAAATTCTCCTCTCAGTCTATTTTCTCAAGAAATCTCTGCATATTACTAGCTTGATAACCACATTCTTCAGCAAATTCTTTAAAAGCCTTTGCAACTTCTATATCATGAACTTGCTTAGAATACATCTCATAATCTCTTACCATTTCTTGTGCATCAAGTATTTTTTTCTTAAGTACTTCTTTTGTATCTAATTCCATTTAAACACCTCCATATTTTATTATTAATATTTTTCCAAGTATTATGAGTTTTTATGTAATAAGAAAGATAGAATTCAATAATATTTGGTTTACTTACAAAAATAAAAATTAGATTTCACAATTAAACCTCAAAAAACTATTGCTTTTGTAGCTGCTACTGAATAATGACTATATTATAATTTATATAAATTGCAATATAAAGAATATTTTATGATTTAAGCCTTTACTATTCTAAATTTTTCAAGTAAAATATTCTAGAAGATATATGACAAATAATTAAAATGGAGGAGTATTTATGTATGATTTTCATATTCACAGCAATTATTCTATGGATTGTAAATATCCTATGAATGATATGGCAATAAAGGCCATAGACAACAATTTAAAAAGTATATGTTTCACTGACCATATAGATTTAGATATAACAGAAAATAAAATAGATTTATTATTTCATACTGATGATTATTTTGAAAAAATTAAAAAAATCAAATACAAATATATCAAAAAACTCAAGGTTTTATCTGGAGTAGAAATTGGCCTCCAACCTCATTTAGCCCAACGATACAATCAATTAATAAATAATAATCCTTTTGATTTTGTTATAGCCTCTGTCCATACTGTAGGTGGTATAGAAATACTATCAGATACTTACTTAAATAATAAAAAACCTTTAGATACAATTATAGATTACTATAAAGAAATGTATGAATGTATCGATAACTTTAATAATTATGACGTATTAGGACATATTGACTTAATTGATAGATATCTTCCTAAGGAACAAAAATTACCAGAAATAAATGATTATAAATGGATTATAGAAAAAATACTAACAAAAATAATAGAACAAGGAAAAGGAATTGAGTTGAATACCTCTGGTTTAAGATATGGATTAGAATATTTTCATCCCAAAATTGAAATATTAAATTTATATAAACAACTTGGTGGAGAAATAATTACTATTGGTTCTGATGCTCACATACCATCAAATGTAGGTTATATGTACAAAGAAGCAGAGAAACTTCTCAGAGAATTAAATTTTAAATATATTTTTATTTATAAAGAAAGGAAAAAAATTCCTATTCATATAAGCTAAATTTCTTTTTTACTTATAACTACTCTTTTATCATAATTACAATTGTTGCAGTAAAATAAATGAACACATTTTTCTTTTTCAACTCCGTCCACTAAAGTTGTAATATCATCTAATAGATAAGGGCTATAATCATCTAGATAATTGACAATTGGTCCCCTATCCACCATGTCATTATTACAAATAAAACATTTTTGTTGAATTTCATATAAACCATTGCATAGCGGACAAACTAAAAACATAGGACACCTTCTCTTTTAATTCCTATTTTACAATAATAGTATTAACTAAAATTTAAACATTATACATAAAAAACCCCTTGGATCTAACCAAAGGGTTTTTTATTCCGCGATGCCGTATTCCCAACTAATTCACACCCGCCTCTCACAAGGTGGGTGCCCTGTCAACAATTTTTGATTTCCTTTATAAAAGAGGCCTATCATACATTGCTGAACACAGACTCCCGTATATTCAATGTCGGTTGAATTATAGGGATAGCGCACACCGCAGAAATATTTCTATATTAATTATAGCTTGAATTTCATTATACTGCAAGTGTAGAATCAATAAAAATTTCATTTATTTCATATTCATTTAATACTTCTTTTTTTAGTAACTCATTTGCAATTAATTCTAATATGTTGTAATTTTCCATAATAATCTCTTTAGTTTCTATATAAATTTTATCTATTAAATCTTTTACTCTATCAATAAGACTTGAATCGGTTTCTAAATTATTTTTTAATACTACTTCATAGTTTACTAATCCTATTTTTTCATCCATCCCAAAAATACTTATCATAGAAAGAGCTAATTCTGTAACCTTTTGTAAATCATTTGATGCACCTGTGGTTATATTTTCTTTACCAAAAACAACTTCTTCAGCAGCTCTACCCCCTAAAGAAATCATTATATTATTTATAATATCTTGTTTTGATTGATACATTCGATCTGGAGGTATATTCATACTAAATCCTCCTGCACCCTTGGTACTAGGAATAATGCTTACTTTTGTTACCCTATTTAATGGTGATACTTTTTTTGTTATCAATGCATGGCCAGCTTCATGAAAAGCAGTAATTTTTTTATCATCGTAATGAATTCCTTCCCTATCTTTTTTTTCTTCCCCAACTAAAACAGTATAAAAAGCTTTATTTATATGTTCCATTGTTATATAAGGAACATTTTCTCTTGCTGCTAACATAGCTGATTCATTCATTAAATTTTCTAATTTTGCACCACTAAAATATATTGTTTCTAAAGCTATTTTTCTTAAATTAACTTCCTTATCCAAAGGCTTATTTTTTGAATGTAGTTTTAATATCTTATATCTAGCATTCACATCTGGCAGTCCTACTTCAATTTGTCTATCAAATCTCCCTGGTCTCAATAAAGCTTCATCTAATGTATCTATTCTATTAGTGGCTGCCATCACAATTATACCCTCATTATCATTAAAACCTGACATTTCAGTTAAAAGAGCATTTAATGTTCTATCTCCTTCTTCACTTCCACCACTTGAAAAATTTCCTTTTCTTTTTCTTCCCAAAGCATCTATTTCATCAATAAAAATAACACTTTTTCTATCCTGTTTTGCTTTTTTAAATAATGTTCTTATTCTACTAGCCCCTAATCCTGCATATACTTGAATAAAATCTGACCCTGATACTGAGTAAAATGGAACTTTGGCTTCTCCCGCTAAAGCCTTTGCAAGAAGAGTTTTACCTGTTCCTGGAGGACCATATAATAAAACTCCTCTAGGCATCCTTGCACCGTATCTACTATATTTTTCAGGGGAACTAATAAAGTCTACTAACTCCTTTAATGATTCTTTAACTTCTTCATTCCCTGCTACATCATCAAAAGTTATTTTTCTGTTTTTTAATTCTTCATTTTCCATATTAGACATAGAAGCCATTTCTTTTTGGGCCTGTTGAGTCATATTTTTATTTATGAACAAAGCTATTGCTCCTATTCCTGCAAAAAAAAGTATAAAACTTAATATTTCCATTCCGCTAGAGCCTCTATCATTTTCAACAACCTCAACATTGTTTATAAGCAACTTTTCTTTAAAATTTTCAGTTTTAGGATTATCTGTAATAAATAAAGTTCCATCTTTTAATTTACCATAAATTTTAGGATTATTGTTCATCTTTACTGACTCAACCTGTCTCTTATTTAAATTTTCTATAAACTTTGTATATGAAATTTCTTTATATTCATTTTTCTTATTTACATACAAATATATACTGGATAAAGTGGCAACTATTATTACTAAAATTAAAAACAAAACAGTTTTCTTTTTTAATCCCACTATTTTTTCCTCCTTAGTTTACATAATACTATGATAGTATAACATTTTATTACTATTTTGTCTATTTCCTACATATGGTAGGGTAGGAATTTTTTTAACTCTATTTACTATCTCTTAATACTTCTAATACTCTATCTAATCTTTCTAACTGTTCTTCATTTAAAAGTGGCCTTATACTTTCAAGCTTTTCAAATACTTCTTGATATTGATCTTCATCCATATCTTGTTCCATCTTTTTATTTAAGTTAATAATTTCAAAAAATACTTCCTCTTCAGATTTATTTTCATAGTTTTCTGCTATTTTCTTTATTTTTTCTAATTCTTCTCCTTCAGGACTAATTTGTTCTAATCCATTTATTACTTCTTTTAAATTTTTCTTTTTATCCATAAATACATTACCCTCCTCAAAATATTATATTTAAAACCTATGAAATGACATTTGAATTTATTACTATTTAATATCTATATGTACATTAAAAAATTTGTTGCATAATATAATATAAATAAACTCATTTAGGGGGTATGCTTATGATTGATGAGCAATATACCATAAAAAAAATGAACATCACACGAAAAATTGCTCCTTATTTTCCTGAAGACCTTATTTCCATAGTAAATAAATCTCTTCTACTTACTGAAAAAATATTAACCATATATAAAGCTGCAAATTTTATTCACACAAATAAACCTTTTATTTTAGTTGAGCCAAAATCAGTTGAAAATAATAAAGAAAGATTAAACTACATAGTTACTATATTAAAAAAAGAAGTTTCTGATGAAAATATAAAATCTATAAGTACAATTTTTGAAATATTAATAAATATAGACAAATATAAAAATATTCTCTATACTTTAAATGATATTATGTCTAATCCAGAAAAAACTAATGATATCAATAATTTAATAAACATAATTGAACCTTTCACAGAAAAAATAGATGAAACCCAAAAAGATAAATTATTAGATTTGGCAAAAATGTTTCAAACTATGAAAAAATTAGAACCTTCTTCTAAAGATAAAAATGCCTCTAAATTAAATTAGAGGCATTTTACAATCCATCTTATTTTCCAATACCCTGTATTTTATTATATAATAGAATTATAATATAAAAAATACTCATTTTAATAGGAGGGAATACTTTTGACATTTAACAACAGGAAAATAAATGTTATTTCAAATACTAATGCAGATTCAATTAAAACATCTAAGATATTAATAGAAAAATTAAAAGAAAAAGGATTTATAGTTCCAACAAAGTATTCAAAAAATGCTGAATTAAATATTTGTGTTGGTGGAGATGGTGCTTTTTTAAGAGCCATACATAATTATGATTTTCCCGCCATTCCTTTCGTAGGAATAAATACTGGCCATCTAGGCTTTTTTCAAGAAATCCTTCCAGAAAGCATTGATAATTTTATTGATAAATATGTAAAAAAACAGTATTCTGTTGAAAAAATTTTTCTAGTTGAATTAAATATTTTTACAAAATCAGACTATTTTCAGTTTATTGGTGTTAATGAAATTGTTATAAAAGGTATTAATTCAAAAGTAGTTCATTTAGAAATTTATATTGAAGATAATCATTTAGAAAAATTTAGTGGTGACGGCATTATAATTGCTACTCCTGTAGGAAGTACTGCTTATAATTTTTCTAGTGGTGGAAGTATTGTGTATCCAACATTGAAAACTCTACAAATAACACCTTTATCTCCTATTAGCTCTAAAGCTTATCGTTCCTTATTAAATAGCACAATAATTCCCGGAGATATGACTATTACTATAAAGCCTGAATACAGATATGAAAACTCTATTTTAATAATTATCGATGGAACAGAATGTCGGTACGATGATATTGTAAAAATGGATTTAAAAATATCTGATATGACCATTTCAAGATTAAATTTTGATAAAAATATGTATTGGAACAATTTAAAAAGTAAATTTTTATAAAAAAAGGCTTGAAACCAAGCCTTTTTTTATTATACTAGTTTATCCATTTCATCTACTAGTTTTTTAAACAATTTTAATGCATTATTTACTGGTTCCCTAGTAGTCATATCCACTCCTGCTTCTTTAAGAATATTAATAGGATAATCAGATGATCCACTCTTTAAAAAGTTTAAATATTTATTTACAGCTTCATCTCCTTCTTTCAATATTTGTTGTGATAATGAAACTGCTGCCGAAAAGCCAGTAGCATATTGGTACACATAATAGTTATAATAAAAATGTGGAATTCTAGCCCATTCTATACCAATTTTGTCATCCACAATTACATTAGATCCATAATATTTTGCATTTAACTCTTTATAACTGTCTATTAAATAATCTGCCGTCAATGCTCCGCCCTTTTCTACATATTGATATATATCTCTTTCAAATTCTGCAAACATAGTTTGTCTAAATACAGTAGTCCTAAATTGTTCTAAAAAATAATTGATTAAATAAAGTTTTTCTTTAGCATCTTTAGCATTATCAATCATATAATTTACCAAAAGTGCTTCATTTACAGTAGATGCTACTTCTGCTACAAAAATACTATATCCACCATAAATAAAAGGTTGATTTTCTCTTGTAAAATAGCTATGAACTGAATGGCCCATTTCATGAGCTATTGTGAAAACATTATCAAGAGTACCATGATAACTCATTAGTATGAATGGCTTTGAATCATAGCTACCACTTGAATAAGCTCCACTTCTTTTACCCCTATTTTCATAAACATCTATCCATCTTGAATTAAATCCTTTCTTTATTACTGATAAATACTCATTTCCTAAAGGTTCTAATCCTTTCATAACATTTTTTTGAGCTTCTTCATAAGGAATTTCTATATTTATATCCTTTACAATAGGAGTATACAAATCATAAAAATGTAAATTTTCTATTCCTAAAGCTCTTTTTCTTATATCCATATACTTGTACATAGTATCCAAATTTTCGTGAACTGAATCAATTAGATTATCATAAACTGATATAGGAATATTATTGTCATTTAATGCTGCCTCCAAACTAGATTTATAGTTTCTTGCCTTAGAATAAAATATATTTCCCTTGATACAAGCACTTAAAGTAGAAGCAAAAGTATTTTTAAATTTTTGATAAGTACTATATAAACCTTCATATGCTGCTTTTCTTACATTTCTATCTTCACTTTCCATTAAAGGAATAAAATTACCTTGAGTTATCTCTGTATCTTCCCCATTTTCATTTTTTACAATTGGAAATCTTATATCAGCATCATTTAGCATAGAGTAAATATTTGAAGGAGAATTTGTAATTTCACCAGTTTTTGCAATTAGTGCTTCTTCTATTGAAGAAAGTACATGAGCTTTCTGTCTTAAAATATCTTCTAAATATTGTCTATATTTTTCTAATTCTTCTTTTTCCGCCATAAAATTTTCAAGCTTATCTTCCTTTAAAGTTAATATTTCTGGGATTATAAAAGATATTTTTTCTTCTACCAATACACATAAATTCATAGCTCTGTCATTTAAAGCTTGATATATGCTATTCCTACTATCTTCATCTAACCTCATATGAGAATAAGTAAAAATATTATCAACTAATCTCAATAGCTTATCTCTCTTATTTAATACTTGATACAAACTTTGACTGCTTTCTATGACTTTACCTTTATATTCAACAATTTCATTTGCTAGTTCTTTCACTTTATTAAAATCTTTTTCCCATAAATCATTGCTTTCATACATAGATTCTAAATCCCATTTGAATTTTTCTGGAATATCTTTTCTTTCAGGTAGTTTATTCTTCCCTTTGCACATAACAATCTCCTTTCAATAATTAATATTCAACATTTTTCATTGCCTCTGCCATAATATTTCTAGCAATAGGAGCTGCACTTTTACCACCAGTAGAACCATCATCTTCAAGAACTACACATACTGCAACTTTTGGTTCATCAGCAGGTGCAAACCCAATAAACCAAGCATGAGCCTTACCTGATGCGTTTTCTGCAGTTCCTGTCTTTCCTGCAACTCTCACACCTTCAATTTGTGCATTCCTTCCTGTACCTCTATCTACTACCTCTACCATCATATCTTTTAATTTATCAGCATAAAATTCATCCATTCCTTGAGATAACACTATAGTCTCATTAGTCTTTATTAAATTGCCTTTAGGAGATATAATTTCCTTAACCAATATAGGTTTTACAACTTTTCCATTATTACTAATAGCCGAAGCCACCATAACCATATTTAATGGTGTTACAAGTACTTTTCCTTGACCAAAACTTGATGCTGCTATATCGGTTTTACCTAAGTTTTCTTTATATGGAAAAGAGGATTTTTTTGTAGGTAAATCAAAAGGTATTTTCTTATTAATCATAAATCTATCTGCTACTTCACCTAATTTATCCTTTCCTAATTGTAAACCCATATTAGCAAAATAAGTATTACAGGATTTCACAAGAGCTTCTGCTAAATCAATATTACCATGTCCACTCTCTTCATAATCTTTTATAGTATATCCTTCTACTTCTAATGAGCCCTTACATTCAAAATCTTGATCTATATTAGGACTTTCCAAAGCTGTTGCCGCAGTAATGACTTTAAAAATAGAACCTGGAGGATAAAGTCCTGTAGTTGCTCTATTTAAAAATGGACTATCTGGGTCTTCCATAATATTATTCCACTGTTCTCCTAAAGTATTTGGATTAAAATCAGGTTGGCTTACCATGGAATATATCTCTCCAGTTTTAGGATTCATAGCTATTATTGCACCCTTCTTACCTTTAAGCAATTCTCGTGAATATTGTTGAAGATTATGATCTATAGTAAGTTTCAAAGAATTTCCTTCCATATTGGGAGTTATAATTTTTTGTATTTCTTGCAAAGTAGCATTTTCCTTAAAATTCAATAACTCACTATTATATGCTGACTCTAATCCTGATTTTCCATAATCCTTATAATTGTATCCAATAACATGGCTATAGAGATTGTCAAAATTATAATATCTCTTAATTGAATCATCTGTTTTTTCACTATATGCCAATATTTTTCCATTTCTATCTATTATCGAACCTCTTAAAATATTATCTTCATTTATTGATAATCTTTTATTATAGTTATTTTTGGCTACTTTTGAAGCTTTAAACACCTGAAAATAACTTAGATATACTATTAAAGCAACATACATAACACAAACTACCGCGAGTACTTTTGTCATTCTTTTTATTTGTTTATCCACATCATTCCACCTCTGTTTCTATCTCTTCAGATGCTACTTGTAATATACCCAATGCAATAAAACTTGTTATCATTGAACTACCACCATAACTTACGAATGGTAAAGTTATTCCTGTCAACGGTATTAGCTTTATTACTCCACCACATATGATAAAAACTTGAGCAGCAAACATAACACTTATACCTAAAGCAACTATTTTAAAAAAAGTATCTTCTTGACTAAGTGATATTTTAAAACCTCTATATACTAAAATTAAAAACAACATTATTACTGCCATTCCCGTAAATAAACCCATTTCTTCACAAATAGCTGAAAAAATAAAATCCGTATGAACTTCTGGTATGAAATCAGGATGCCCTAAACCTATTCCAGTCCCAAAAAATCCACCACTAGCAATTGCAAAAAGAGATTGTGCTATTTGGTAACCCTTGTTCCCTATATCTTTCCAAGGATCAAGCCAAATTGATACTCTTATTTTAACATGATCAAAAACAACATAACCTATAATCGCACCAAATACAGATAAACCAATATTATAATATAATAATCTTCTGTTTTTCTCATAAACAAATTGGATTGCTAAAAATATTAAATAATATAACAATGCCATTCCTAAATCTTTCTGTAAAAACAAAAAACCCATAAAAATATAAGCAGATATTAATATAAAATAACTACCTTTACCTTTTTTATTGTATTTATCTTCATTTGAATAATAAGATGCAATGAAAAAAATATATAATATTTTAATAATTTCTGCTGGTTGAAAACTAAATTTTCCTATTTTCAACCAGTTCCTAGATCCTTTTATAGCTTTTGCAAAACACATTGTTGCTAAAAACAAAAGCAATGAAATTATTGCATATATTGATGTCCAATTTTTCCATTCTTTGATATTTTTTACAAATGTATAGGTCATGAAAAAAACTATAATACCACCACTTATCCATATTACTTGTCTCATGCCTAAACTTGGTTCAATACGATATATCATTAAAAGTCCAATACTTAAAAGCATAGATACAATTAAAAATATATAATGATCTCCCGAAGATATTTTTAACAGAATAAAATTAGATATATATATAACTAATATTAAAATAAACCCTAATGTCAATGTGGATTTATTAATATTATCTTTTTTAAAAGCAAGTAATATTAATAACAATAATGCAGAAATATGAAATAATACTAGAAGATTTCTAGGAACTTTATAATTGGTTAATTTTTTAAACATCTTTACAACTCCTTAGTCCTTATTAACAAATAAAAATTCTACTTGTCCTATTCTTATTCTATCACCATTTCTTAACCTAATTACATCCATTATTTTGTTTCCATTTACAAACGTGCCATTTACACTTCCCATATCCTCAAGATAATAATGGCCTTCATCTTTAACTATATGCAAATGCCGTTTTGAGATATAAGGATCTTTAATTACAATATTGTTTTGGTTGCTCCTACCTATAAATATATTATCTTCTAAAGAATAAAATTCTTCTACCTTAAAAGGTAATGTTTCTTTTCTATTTATTAATTTTAAATAAATATTTTTATCTAAAGAAGATAAATTCATACTTTTTATGTCTAAATAAATAAGACGAATTATATTAATCATAAAAAAGTATATTATAAATATAAAGATATATTTAAATACTACAGAAAACATATTATACATTTTTCGCCCTCCAAATATTTCTTCTAATTACTTATATTATCATATTGATAACATATTGTGAATAAAAAAGAAAATCTTTTTCCATTTTTTAAGTTTTATTTTACATGCTTTTCTGATAAAATACTCTCATAACCTTGTAGGAGGTATGTTAATGGATAGAAAAATTTATCGTTCTAAAACTAATAAAATAATTAGTGGTGTATGTGGTGGATTAGGAGAATATTTTAATATTGATCCAGCTATTATTAGACTATTTTGGCTAGTATTAGCTATATCCACTGGCGGTAGTGGTATCATAACTTATATTGTATGCTCTTTAATAATACCAGAAGAAAATGATAGAGTAATATATTATGATAATGATACTACTGATAACCAGGCTACCCTTAAAAATAGTGCTATTTTTATAGGCGTTGGACTTATTATAATTGGTGGTTTTCTTTTAGCTAAAAATATATTTCCTCAATTATCAGTACCATGGTATAAAATTCGTAAATACTGGCCTATACTGTTAATAATTGGTGGCATTTATATTTTGTATAGACAAAAAAGCAACGATTAGAAGTCTTGATTTTCTATATCAAGACTTCTTTTTTTATTCCAAAACCATACTTCCAGTTCTCATTCTTGTATTCGACATTAATTTAATCTTTCCTTCTCATTAATTAATATAAAATGAAAATTTTTTTCATTTTATATTAATTAATGAATTTAAAAACAAAAATTGGAAACACTATACTTAATCTTTCATAGAAAGAAGGTGAATATATGAGAATTCCTGAACATATAGGTATTATTCCTGATGGAAATAGAAGATGGGCCAAGGAAAATGGTTTTTCTAAAGAAGAAGGTTATAACTTTGGCCTAAAACCAGGCTTAGAATTATTTAAATTATGTGAAAAAATAGGTATAAAAGAAATTACCTATTATGGTTTTACAGTAAATAATACAAAAAGACCAACTATTCAAAGACTTGCTTTTACAAAAGCCTGTATAGATGCTGTAGAAATGTTGTCTAAAGAAAATGCTGAATTATTAGTTGTAGGAAATACAAAATCTACTATGTTTCCAAGAAAACTCATTCCATATACTAATGAAAGAAAAATATTTGGAAATGGTGGAACTAAAATCAACTTCCTAGTTAACTATGGATGGCAATGGGATTTAAAGGAATGTTTTATTGACAATAAAAAGGAACATATATTTGAAAAAATTAAAACTAAAGATATTTCACAAGTTGATTTAATTATTCGCTGGGGAGGTAGACGAAGATTAAGTGGATTCCTTCCCATACAATCAGTTTATGCAGATTTTTATGTTATTGATGCTTATTGGCCCGATTTTAAACCAGAACACTTATTTCATGCACTAGAATGGTACCATACTCAGGATATAACTTTAGGAGGGTAAAAATAACCTTCCTTTTTTTATTGCCTTAATTTAATTTTAATGCTACTATTTAATTATCATGACTAAAAGGGGAGATTTTATGAAAGAATATAGCATTTTTGATATATTAGGCCCAATAATGATAGGCCCTTCCAGTTCTCACACTGCTGGAGCTGCTAGATTAGGAAAAATTGCTCGAGAAATTGCTGGTGATGATTTTAATAAGGTCACTTTCTATCTACATGGCTCCTTTGCTAAAACCTATACTGGTCACGGTACTGATAGGGCTTTAGTGGCAGGTGTCCTAGGAATGAACCCTTCTGATGAAAAAATAAAAAACTCCTTTCAATTTGCAAAAAATATGGGCATTAAAATACAGTTTATCGAAACTGATTTAGGTTATGAACATCCTAATACTGTAAAAATATTATTTGAAAAGAAAAATAATACTAACTTTTATGTCATTGGTTCTTCTATTGGAGGAGGAAATATACTAATAACCAATATTAACGGTACAGAAGTAGAATTTAGTGGAGATTATCCAACTATTATTATAAAATATGAAGATAAAAAAGGAGTAATTAGCAAAATAAGCACTATTCTTTCTAACCAAAATATTAATATAGGTACTATGAAAGTTACTAGAGATAGAAAAATTGCTACAATGATCATGGAAACAGATAGCAAAATTGATGATACAGTTATTAAGACAATAAGCAACTTAGATGAAATTATATCTATAAAAGGAATAAATTCTATCAAGAGGTGATATTTTTGTTTAATAAAGGAGAAGAGTTAATTAAATTATGTAAGGAAAAAAATAAAAAAATATCTGAAATAGTCATTGAGAAAGAATGTGAAATCACAGAAGAAACACCTCAGGAAGTAATAGACAAAATGAAATATAATTTAGAAGTTATGATAGAATCTTCAAATAAAGGTTTATATGAAGATATTGTTTCTGTCAGTGGACTTTCTGGTGGGACTGCCAAAAAAGTTGAATATTATAAAAATAATAACACTACAATAGCAGGAAACTTTATTAATTCTGCTATGGCAAAAGCATTGTCCACTTCAGAAATAAATGCTTCTATGGGAAAAATAGTTGCAGCTCCTACTGCTGGGGCTTCAGGTATATTACCTAGTGCTATTATTTCAACAGCTGAAAAATTTAATTTAACTAAGAATGATATGATTAATGGCTTATTTACTTCTGCAGCTATTGGTCAAATTGTAGCAAAAAATGCCACTATTTCTGGTGCTGAAGGAGGTTGCCAAGCAGAATGTGGTGTAGCTAGTGCAATGGCAGCGGCTGCCATTGTAGAAATGTTAGGTGGTGATGCTGAAACTAGTTTAACTGCTGCTAGTCTCGCAATTATCAATATTATGGGGTTAGTTTGTGACCCTATTGCTGGGCTTGTAGAATTTCCTTGTAATATAAGAAATGCTTCTGGAGTTGTAAATGCTTTTATATCAGCAGACTTAGCCAGAGCAGGCGTTAAAAGTTTAGTGCCTTTTGATGAAGTCGTTGAAGCAATGTACAAAGTAGGAAAAGCCCTTCCTTATTCGTTAAAAGAAACAGCTCTTGGAGGCCTTGCAGCTACTCCTACTGGTGAAAAATTTAAAAATAGAAAATAAAAAAGCTAAAAACTTTGGTTTTTAGCTTTTTTAAAAAATATTTTAATTATTTTTCATTCTTTTCCTTAATATATTTATCAATAGTCTTAGCAGCCTTTTTCCCTGCTCCCATAGCTAATATAACAGTAGCAGAACCAGTTACAGCATCGCCACCTGCAAATACTCCTTCTCTTGAGGTTTGACCACCTTCATCTGCAACTAGGCACTTACGCTTGTCAACTTCAAGTCCTTTTGTAGTTGAAGGAATAAGTGGATTAGGTGAAGTACCTAAAGCCATTATTACAGTATCTACTTCAAATTCAAATTCTGAACCTTCTATTGGGATAGGTCTTCTTCTTCCAGACTCATCTGGTTCTCCAAGTTCCATTCTAACACACTTGATACCATTTACCCATCCTTTTTCATCTCCAAGTATTTCAACAGGATTTGTTAGCAATTCAAATTTTATACCTTCCTCTTTAGCATGATGTACTTCTTCTACTCTTGCAGGAAGTTCTTCTTCAGATCTTCTATATACAATCCACACTTCAGCACCCAATCTTAAGGCAGTTCTAGCAGCATCCATTGCAACATTTCCTCCACCTACTACTGCTACCTTCTTTCCAACTTTTATAGGTGTATCATAATCATCTCTAAAAGCTTTCATTAAATTATTTCTTGTTAAATACTCATTTGCTGAAAATACTCCATTTAAATTTTCGCCAGGTATTCCCATAAATCTTGGTAATCCAGCTCCAGAACCAACAAATACTGCTTCAAAACCTTCTTTTTCAAAAAGATCATCTACAGTCACAGTTCTTCCTACAATTACATTATTTTCTATCTTTACACCAAGTTTCTTTAAATTCTCAATTTCATGTTTAACTACTTTTTCTTTTGGAAGTCTAAATTCAGGTATTCCATATACTAATACTCCTCCAGATTCATGAAGAGCTTCAAATATAGTTACATCGTATCCTTCTTTAGCTAATTCTCCAGCACAGGTTACTCCTGCTGGACCTGATCCTATTACTGCTACTTTATGACCATTGCTATCTTTTGTTTTTCCTACTTCAACTCCATGTTCTCTTGCCCAATCTGCAGCAAATCTTTCAAGTTTTCCTATAGATACAGGATCACCTTTTTTTCCAAGAACACATGTTTGCTCACATTGAGTCTCTTGCGGACAAACTCTACCACAAACTGCAGGAAGTGCAGTATATTCAGCAAGAACTTGAGCTGCTTCTACAAAATTACCTTCTGCAATTTCTTTAACAAAAGCAGGTATATTTATAGAAACAGGACAATTTCCTCTACAAGATGGTTTCTTACATTGAAGACATCTTTTTGCTTCTGCCATAGCTTCTTCTTCTGTATACCCAAGACATACTTCATCAAAATTTGTTGCTCTTTCTTTAGGATCTTGTTCTGATATTGGCACTCTTGTAAATCTATCCATATTACTTAGCACCTCCTTGTTTGCATTTACACTCTTCTTCATATTGTTCATTCTTTTCACATTCTTCTGGTTTGTATTGTGTTTGTCTTCTTAAAGCTTCATCAAAGTCTACAATATGTCCATCAAATTCTGGACCATCTACACATGCAAATTTTGTTTCTCCACCAACAGATACCCTACATGCACCACACATACCAGTACCATCTACCATTATAGGATTAAGACTTACTATTGTTGGAATCCCAAGTTCCTTAGTAAGCTTACATACAAATTTCATCATTATCATAGGACCTATAGATACTACTTTATCATAATGTTTCCCTTGATTTTTTACAAGATCTTCTATTTTACCAGTTACCATTCCATTAAATCCGTAACTTCCGTCATCGGTACAAACATACAGATTACCTGCTACTGCTTTTACTTTTTCTTCAAGAATTACAAGGCCTTTAGTTTTAGCACCTATTATCACATCAACATCTATACCACGTTCATGGAACCATCTAACTTGTGGATACACAGGTGCTGTTCCTACTCCTCCTGCTACAAATAAAAACTTTTGTTTCTTTAATTCTTCTATATCTTCATTCACATACTCAGATGGTTGTCCAAGAGGACCTACAAAATCTTTAAAATAGTCACCTTTTTCAAATTTAGCCATTTTTTTAGTAGAACAACCCATTGATTGAACTACAATATTAACGGTTCCCTTTTCTTTATCAAAATCACATATTGTTAAAGGAACTCTTTCCCCTTCTTCGTCAGCTATAACTATTACAAACTGACCTGGTTGAGCTGATTCAGCTACTCTTGGTGCCAAAACATCCATTGAAAAAATATTTGGTGCCAAAATTTCTTTTTCAACAATTTTATACAATGCCTAATCCTCCTTCAATAAATATTTTCATTTTAACTATAAATTAATTTTTAAAATGTGCTACCTAAAAACGAATAAAAAGTGTAGTACACCAGTATATTACTAATTAAATCTAATCTAGTTTATTAAATTTTTAACAAAATAAGCTGACATAATAGTTGTTTACATTATATACGTCGCTCCCTATAAAATTTTACATCATATTTAAACAAAAATCAATGCTTTAATTTTTTCAAAAATACTGTATTATTTACAGTATGTACCTAAATATGCACCGGCTGTTAAAATATGTTATAATATGTTATAATATTTATTAATATAAATTCTTTCAGGGGGTGAAAGAAAAAATGATGTCAATTAATAAATTAGAAATTTGTAAAATAAACAAAAATATATTTAGAAAACAAATTTTAAAAAATATTAGCTTTAACTGTGAAAGAGGTGAAATTACTGGTTTCGTAGGTCCCAAAAATTCAGGTAAAAGTTCATTATTTAAAGTTTTAGCTGGATTGTGGAATGTAAATTCTGGAAACATAAAAATAAACGGCATTAGTTTCACTGATAATAGAGATAGATTTATTAGTAATATTGGTTCTTTAATTGAAACTCCTAATCTTTATGAAGATTTGTCAGCTCAGCAAAATTTTGAAATAATGTTAAGACTTCATAATATAAAAGAGCTTAGTTGGTACAATCATTTAATATCCAAATTTGATATTTATAATTTTATGAATAAAAAAATAAAAAAATATTCACCAGGAATGAAACAAAAAGTCGGCATAATAATGGCTTTAATCACAGATCCAGATATTATTATTTTAGATGAACCTACAAATTCATTAGATGTTACATCAGTTAGAGCATTACATGATATTTTATTAACTTTAAAAAAAGATAAAATTATTCTAATTTCAAGCAATACATTAGAAGAATTGGATTCTATTTCTGATAAAATATTTTTTCTTAAGGATGGAACAATTGCAACCTCATACTCTCACAAATTAACTCAACAATATATTGTTGAATTAAATGAACCTATTGAAAGTACAATAGATTTTTCATCAGTAGAAATGGTGAAACTTGTTAATGATAAAACCATTAAAATTGAATGTGTAAATTTAAATAGTTTTTTAAAAGAATGTATTGATTTTAATATTTCCATAAGAAATATTAAAAACGAAAATAATGTTAAAAATTTCTTCGATGAAAGTAATGAAAGTGTAGGTGAATAATTTGGGAAACTTAATAAAAATTGAATTTTATAAATTAAGAAAGGGAAGAAGCAAATATATATTATTTTTATTCTTCATTACAATACTCTTATTACCACTAATGACATTAAAAAATACAAATTTTAGAGAAAATAACTTTTATTCTAATTCCTCAATTTTCTATGATGTTAATTATAAATTTACATTACCCCTTTTTGTCGGTATATTTACTTTAATATTTACATGTAAAGAATTTAAAAATAAACCTATAAAAAATTTAATTACATCAAAATACCCAAGAGCAGCTATTGTTCTAGCTAAATTTTTCTCATTATTTATAGCTATTACAATAACATATATTGTAGCAGTAATTTCTTATACTGCAATATCATATTATGTCTCTAGTAAAGGCCCTATATATATTGATGATAAAATTACTTCATTGACAGATATTGCATTGAATTTAATACAATACAATATTATGACTATATGCTATATTGCTACAATTATTGCTTTTTCTCTTATGCTTGGATTGGTTTTCAAAAAACAAGGAATATCAATCCTTATTTATATAATAGCTATAATTTTCCTAATTGTATTGTACCACCATTTTAAAAATACCAATATGACAATACTAAATTATACTTTTATGGTATTATCAAATATCAATTATAGTAATTTTACTGGCTACAATTATAAACACCTATTAGATATAATTACTGCCCTTTCAAATATGTTCTTATTTTTATGTATAAGTACTATTATTTTTAGCAAATATCAATATTTATAATATAAGAAAAAGAACGGAACGAAATCTTTGAAAATACAAAAGATATGGGTGTAGAAAACTATAAAAATATTCCTTGTCCCGAGTTACTTAATTTGGCAAATATATATTATACAGAATACCACGATAATAAATCAAAAGAAATGTTACTTGTTCTATTTGATAGAATACCTGACGACAGAGATGTATTACTCTTATTAAGTAATGTTGCTGAAAGTGAATTAGACTTTAAAAGCGGTATACAATATATGGAATTATTAATTCCATATAGCCACGATATTGACTTATATGGTTTATATCATAATTTAAGCATCTCTTATCTAACACAAGATATTGATGAATCTATAAAATATTTAAAAAAGGCAATAACTTTAGCTGAGGAAGAACAAAGTATATCCAAAACTCTAGGTAACTATGAATTATCTAATTCTTATGATAAATTAGACTTTTTTACCCACTTAAAAACTTTAATAGATGATAAAAACCCTATAGAATATTATAAAGCAATAATAAATAATGATAAATATCCAACGGATGAAGTAAAACAGTTCTTATATAATGAATATAAAAATAAATATTCTTCAAAATATCCTGATGACTTTAAAAAGTTAAAAGCAATTTATGATAAAAAAGTTGTACCGTCTTTGCAAGATTAAAATTGTTTTTTTAATATCCTATATAAAAAACCTCATACCTTATAATATTAAGGAATGAGGTTTTCTTTGTAACTACCTAAAACTACCTCTATAAAATGCTGTTTTTTATCATTTACAAGTGATACATAATTTGATTTTAATATTTCACCATCCAGTTTTATATAATTAACTCCCCTATTTATCCTATAAGGATTTTTTACTTCAATATTATATTCAGTTTCCATAAATCGATATCTTATACTATAGCTTTCCCATTCTTTCGTAATACATGGATTTATAAATAACTTATTCCCTTCTTTTTTAAATCCTAATATATTCTCCAAACCTACTCTATACATCCATCCAGAAGAACCTGTATACCAAGTCCATCCTCCTCTGCCTAATATAGAAGGTGTAGTATATACATCAGCTGCCATCACATAAGGTTCAACTTTATAAGTTGTACATTCGATTTTAGTTCTTGTATGGTTTATAGGATTTATTAAACTAAATAACTCACAAGCCTTATTTCCATCACCTAAAAGAGCAAATGCATTTATAACCCAAGTTGCAGCATGAGTATATTGTCCACCATTTTCTCTAACACCTGGTACATAACTTTTTATATATCCTGGATCTGGTTCACTTTCATCAAAAGGTGGTGAAAGTAGTTTTATTATACCTTCTTCTTCGTTTACTAAATACTTTTCAACTGAATTCATAGCAATTTTAGATCTTTCTTCATCACCTAAAGTTGAAATAACTGCCCATGATTGAGCTATTGAATCAATAATACACTCTCTACTTTTTTTAGAACCCAAAGGTGTATCATCATCAAAATAAGCTCTTAAATACCATTCTCCATCCCAACCATTTTTTTCAATGGCATTTTTTAATTTATTAATTATTTCTTCATACCTTTCTTTTCTTTCAATATCACCTGTTTTTTCACATATTAATATGAATTTTTGTAAAACTGTTCCTAAAAACCAACCTAACCAAATACTTTCTCCTTCTCCTTTGTAGCCAACTCTACTCATTCCATCATTCCAGTCCCCTGTTCCTATAAGGGGCAATCCTCTTTTACCAAATTTTAAAGATTTTTCTATAGCCCTAATACAATGTTCATATATTGTTCCTGTTTCTTTTGACAATGTAGGAGTCTCATATCTTTCATATTCTTCATCTTCAAGAATATTACTTTCGATAAAAGGTACATTTTCATAAAGAATATTATAATCACCTGTCACTTCTATATATTTACTTACTCCATACGGTAACCATAAAAGATCATCAGAACATTTACTTCTTATACCTTTATGAACTTTCGCATCAGGAATTGGATGCCACCAATGTTGTACATCTCCTTCTACAAATTGATGTTTACAATTATTTAAAATTTGATTTTTGGTTTCCTCTGGTAAAAAATATATACTATTTATACTATCTTGCATTTGATCCCTTGCACCAAATGCCCCTCCTACTTGATAAAACCCTGTTCTAGACCAAAGTCGTGATATAATAGTTTGATACATTAACCAATAGTTCATAAGCAGGTTCATAGATTTATCAGGAGTTTCTATTTTTATCTTACCTAATATATCTTCCCAAAATTCTTTTATTTTTTTCAATGTTCTTTTAGAAAATTCTAAATCTCTATATTTAATAATTAAATTTTTTCCTTCTACTTCATCTCTACTTTCTCCTAATAAAAATACTATTTCTTTTTCTTCCCCATTTTGCAAAATCATAGGTACCTCTATAGCACAACAGGGGTTGAGACCTAATCCTACTCTATTTGATAATCGCTCTTTCTTGGTGCCCTCTGGATGCTTAAATGTTGAACTAAAACCTAAAAATTCAATTCTATCTCCTGTATAGCTTTTTATTTTTTCAGAAGTCCCAACAAATATTGTACTATCTTTAAACTGAGTATTGGTTGAGTTTTTAGCTAACATTGTTTCTTCATCACTCATACTAGTTTCTATAAACATTTCTGTCTCTTCATCTGTCACCCCTAATACAGGTCTCACATAATAAAATATAGTAAGTTTTCTTTCAAAACCAGAAATATTCTTAAACTTTAACAAATTTATCTTGATATTATCATCTTTAGGTACAAACATAGTAAGCTTTTGTTCAAAACCTTTGCTATTATGATAAAAATGTGTATAACCAAATCCATGAGAAATGACATAAGCTTCCTCATTCCTTACAGGCCAAGGAGTAATTGCCCACACTTCACCTGTATCATCATCTCTTATATATATTATCTCTTCTGAAATATCGCTTATTGGATCATTGAACCAAGGAGTAAGTTTGTTTTCTCTACTATTGTATGACCAACTAAATCCAGTTCCTTGTTCTGATACTATAAATCCAAATTTTTTATTTCCAATAACATTAATCCAAGGAAGAGGTGTATTAACTTCCTCAGTTAATTTAATAATATACTCCTTACCATCCTGTGAATATCCTCCATAACCATTGAATTTTTCCAATTCCAATTCTAGTTCAGTAGTTGGATAATTTTTAGACCCTGAGGTGAATTTTTTATTGGGAATATTTTCTTTAACTTTTTCTTCTTTTTCGAAACCTTCTTCACAATCTATTATTAAATTAGCCCATTTATAAAACAATGCTACATCTTCATAAGCCATGTTATTTTTACTGCATATATATATACCCCCTGGTGTCTCTACTACATTTCCTCTATATTCATAAATTACTTCATTTATACGTTCTAATAACGGCTGATAATAGGAACTTTCATCACCATTTAATACAATTAAATCAACTCTCAATCCTTTAAAGAACCAGTATTCATGTGCTTTCAACATCTCTTTTAAAACATCTATACCTTCCATAGTCTTAATAGTTACCAAAACTATAGGATTGTCTCCAGAAATTCCATAAGCCCATAATCCTTCCTGACCTTTCATACTATCTTTCAATATAGACTTATATTTTGTTTTATTAGCAGTATTTAAAAACAATAAACTAGATAACATATTATCAAACATTTTGATTTGGGTTGGTTTGAAATTTAAATAACTTATTTCTGTTTGGCTACGAGTATAAGCTAAATTAAAAGCTCTCGAAAAACTCAACTTATCTTGATACCTTTGTATTATCTTATAGGCATCTTTTTTACTCTCATTAATACTAGTCACAAAATAGATTTCACTACTTCCCCCACCTTTAATTCTAAGCCTTTTGTTTAAACTAAGAATTGGATCTAAAACCACACCAGTAGTATTAGACAACCCCTTTTCCAATCCAATAGGATTAGATAAATCTCTACAACGGCCAACAAAATTAACTCTATTGGTCTCACATTGAAAACCAGTAGTATTTTCTTGAAAATCCTTAACACTATGAGTTATCCAAACCTTTTTTTGCTCTCCTTCCTTTGTCCGTCTGTGAGCTAATACTGCCTCATAATCTTCTAATTTCATAGTCCTAACAAATAAATTATTAAATACTGGATGAGCCAAATCAGATTCGTACCTATCTCCCACTACTTCAAAATAACTGGTCACATCTATTAAAGCCTCTTCCGATGAATTATTTGTAATAGTTACTTTTCTAATTTCTCCATCTTCTTCCGAAAGAAGAACTACCTCCATTTTTGTTTCAATCAACCCATCGGTTCTATAAAAAGTTGCTTTATCACTAGAAAATTTAACTCTATAATCATCTGGTATTTTATTTGTTGGTTTATAAGTTGTAGACCAGTAAGTATTATTCTTTAAATTTTTTATATATATAAACATTCCATATTCTCTAGAAAATATATCTTTACGCCATCTATTTATAAAAATATCATTTTTTTTCGAATAACCTTCCCCTCTATTTGTAAGCATTGTAGAGTAATCTCCAGAAGAAAGTATATGACATTTTAAAGTATTTAAACTATTCTTATTAAAACTACGTACAACTACTCCTTCATCTTTAAATTCTTCTTGATTTGTATCTTGTAAATTTTCCTTCTCTTTTGCCACAATAATATTAATTGGAACTTTTTCTTGTAATAACAATTCTCCACATTTCATTTGGGAATAATTGTGAAACCGTTGAATCATAATATTATTATTTAACACATTATTTATTGCTGTAATAATCATTCCTTGATGATGAGTCATATAGCTTTTTACTACAGCTTTACCCATATCTATAGGAAGCCTTTTTTTAGTATAATCTATAGCCTCATAAAAACCATATTCTCCTTCTAAGCCTTCATATATCAAACTATGAATATTTTCTAAAACTTTTTCTTGTTCAAAGGGTAGAACTAAAAAAGTAGCATAAGGGGATACTACTAAATCTTCTTTTAGTCCTCTTTTAAAACCTAAATAAGGAACTCCAAAAGCTTTATATTGATAATTTAAATTAGAATCAAATGCAAAAAAACCTGATTCCGATATTCCCCAAGGTATTTTATTTCTCTTACAATAACTTCTTTGAAGCTTTATTACAGTTTTGTAACTTTCATCTAATAGAGTATTTTTAAAATTTTTCATTACTAAAGAGGGCATCAAATATTCAAACATAGTTCCAGACCAAGAAGCTAAACTTCTATATCCTTTTTTAATTATTAAAGGCCTCCCCAATTTAAACCAATGTTCTTTAGGTACTTCTCTTCTTGATATAGCTATATAACTTGTAATTCTAGCCTCAGATGCCAATAAATCATAATAAGAATTCAATAATACTTTGTCTTGAACATTATAACCTACAGAAAATAAATCTTTTTTAAAATCATATAAAGGAGCAAATTTTGTTTCCTTTATTAGTTCTTCTATTTCAACAATTGCCATTTTCATATCAGATATTAGATTTTTAACATTTATATTTAATTTATTAATCTCTAATTCTAATTCATTATCTTCTAAAAAAGAAAGAACTTCATCATAATAAATTTCCAATTCTATTGCTGAAAAAGAATATTTTATATCTCCACATGATTTTTTATTAATTTCATCATTGGGAAAATACTTTTCATACACTTCTTTCAGATTATAAAGTTGAATTATTGTTTCTTCTATCCATTTATCCTTTTTATCTTTTTTGGCTCTATTAGCTTTCACTATTAAATTATTTATTTTACACATAGATAAATCTTCAATACTATCTAATCCTTCATCAACTAATACCATTTGTATCTCACGATTTTCTATTAATTCTATTGTATCCTTTATACCTTCCAAAAAAACTTTATCTATTAATGGTTTATATAGATATTCTTCAATTCCTTCTTTTAAAGTAATAAGATAAGATACAAAATTTCCACTATCTACAGTAGAAACAAAATAAGGCCTTAAAGGCTTCAAAGTTGTAGTATTATACCAATTATATAAATGTCCATTCCATTTTTCCATCTTTCTTATAGTCTGCAAAGTTCTATTTATTAAATTAATCATTTGTGTTGTAGTTATATATCCAAAATCCCTAGCTGAAAGTACTGCCATCAAATAAAAGCCTATATTAGTAGGTGATGTTCTATAAGCTAATCCATTATATGGATATTCTTGATAATTGTCTGGTGGCAAAAAATTATTTTTTTCATCAGTATACTTTTCGTAATAATCCCATGTTTTTCTTCCTATTCTTCTCAAAGTTCTTATGTTTTGAAAATCTAATTTCACATATTCAATTTCTTCCTTACTAATTAAATATGCAAAATAAGGTGCTACAATCCACAATGTACCAATCAAACCTGCTAATATAATATTTTCATAATGTATAAAATAAGTTAAAATAATAGTCAAAAAAGCTACAACTATATTTTTTGACATTCGTCTAAAATAGTTTATTAAACTATTACCTAAATTTTTCTCTATTTCAAATGCTGTAGTCCACTGAAGCAAATTTTTTTTAGAAATAAAAACTCTATAAAGGGTTCTCAATATAGCATCTGCCATTATATAGCCTTCATAAGGCAAAAACATAAAATATAAAATTCCTTGATATAGATAACCTGTTGGTCCAGTGATTATATTGCCATTTAATTTCCATCTGTCAAATTTCATACCATTGAAAAATATTACATCGATTACTGATAATAAAAATGGGAAAAATATAGTCGATAAAGCTAAACTCATCCAATACATTACGTTCCCTGGGAAAAAAATCAACCCTAAAATTATCAATAATGTTAAACTAATAGATATTAAACTTCTTCTAAGATTATCAAATATTTTCCACTTAGACAGCTTAGACAAGATAGTTTTCTTTCTTCCTAACCACTTTATAAGCTGCCAATCGCCTCTAACCCATCTATGTTGTCTCATTATATATGAATTGTACTTTTCTGGATATCCATCAACTAATTCTATATCTGTTGCTAATCCAACTCTTACAAAACTTCCTTCTAATAAATCATGACTCAATATGGTGTTTTCCGGAATACTATCTTTTAAACATTTTTGAAATACATCTAATTGATAAATACCCTTACCTACAAATATACCTTCTCCAAATAAATCCTGATATATATCAGATACTGCTGTTGTATAAGGATCAATTCCTCCTTGTCCTGCATAAATTCTAGTAAATAAAGATTTATTTCCACTCTCTATATCTATTATTATTCTAGGTTGAATCAATCCATAACCTTCTATAACAATATTTTTATCTTCATCAAAAATAGGCCTATTTAAAGGATGACTAATAGTTCCAATTAATTTTTTTGCTGTATCTAAAGGAAGTTGTGTATCTCCATCTAAAGTTATTACATATTTTATTTTTTCTCTCAATAATGATATGTCACTGGAAATAACATTAAAAGTTGTATTATCATCCCCTAATATTAAACTATTAAATTCTATTAAAGCTCCTCTTTTTCTTTCCCAACCCATCCATCTTTTTTCATTGCCACTATAAACTCTTTTTCTATGGAAAAAATAAAAAATATTATGTCCTTTACTATATTTTCTATTTAATTTTTCTATACATTCTAGACCTTTCTCAATTATTTTTCTATCTTCTTTGCTAACCTCATCTGGACCATCTTTAAAATCTCCAATTATTGAAAAATATAAATTTTCTTCTTTATTTGCTAAATAATAAATTTCTAATTTTTCACACAATTCTTCTACTCTTTCTTCATTAAACAAAAGAGTAGGCATTACCACAATAGTAGATAATTCTTCAGGTATTTCCTCTTTCAATTCAAGCTTTGGTAACAACACAGGGTTTATTAATTTTGAATAAATAAAATTAACTAAAATTATTGAAATATTACTAATAGGAATTAATATTACAACTCCAACTAATAAACTCAACCAAAAATTACTCTTTAAAAAAACATAACGACAAAATAAAAAAGCTGTAAATAAAGTTAAAAATATAATAGGAATAGTATATATATCAATATGTTTATAATAGATACCATTCTTAGAATTGTTATAACCTAAGTTTTCAAAAATTTTATCTCTGCCTTTGTCTACAATATAGTATCCAATATGACTTGACTTATCATTTTTTCCTTCCGCTGCTTTAATTTTCGCAAATTCTAATGCTTTACTAGAAATATATGCTTCTTCTGTTTTTAAAACTTTAGTAAGCTTTTCAACTTGATATCTATAGTAATTTCGAGACTGAGAATCCATTTTATCATAAATATTAGCAGGATCTTTTTTTAGTATTCTTTCAACTAAACAAAGTTGTTCAAATATATCTTCCCAATTTAAATTAGAAATAGATTTCAAACTTGTAATACCATTTCCTATTGAAATCTTTATGGAACCTTGTTTCTTATATTCTTTTTCTAATACAGAATTTATATCTGTACCTAAATAGTTCAATTTTTTATCAATAAAACTTATTATATTATTATAATCTTCCCTTTCACTCTTAATTCTCCTAAGTAAATGCTCTATATAAGAAGTATCAGCTTTAAAAATATTATTAACTATTGTATCTGTTTCTAAAAGAATAGATAAATTAATTTTTTCTGCTTCTCTCCAATTTTTTTGAATTTCTTCTATAAGTATTACAATAGATTTAATATACTCTAATAAAGCAATATTTAACATTAAAGATAGTGAAGAAACTTCCCTAATTGTAAGAACTTTTTCTTTTTGATATGAATCTATAAAACTTATTAAATTTCCTTCTGTTACTACTCCTTCCGAATGAGCTACTAAATCCAACACAATAGCATAAATTCTAGGATAACCTTTTAATGGACCTGATTTTAAAGTATTTAGTACCAATTCTTTTTCACTTTCTATACTTCGTCTTGCTCTTTTGTATTGAAGTTCTATAATATAAAAATTATCTAAAATCCACTCAGCTGCCCTAGGCAAAGACATACCATTATTGATATCTTTATTAAATTTTAAGTAAATATCTTCTATAACAGCAAAATTTTTATCCAATCTATATAAAAGAAGCTTTTTCACATTCTTTTTTTTATCAATATAATGTAATCTTCCCAATTCTCTTCCATGACTTATTAATTCATCAGGAGTCAATAACACATCTTTTACTTCTAAAAATTCTTTATCTTTTTCTTTTCTTAAACTCAAAACTATGTAACCAGCTAAAAAGCTTACTAAAAAAGCTAATATAATAAATTTTAAATACATCTAACTCTTCCTTTCACACTTATTAGGTATTATCTTTTAAGAGCATTTTTATCTTCTTTTCATATAAATCAGACAATTCTTCAGCATATTCCTCCTGGAAACCCTCTACATAAAGATTGAAATGTGGTTTTTCCTTATCTGGTAAAATTAAAGCCCAGCCTTTATCATTCTTAATTTTTATACCTTCAAACATTTCTATTTTCTCATTATTATCTTCTATTAAAAGTCTAATTACTTTACCTTTGTCTTCCCAATTACAAGATAATTCTTTTTTAATATAATAGTATTCTGGTAATTCATCTACTAAATCGCTTAAATTTTTGTTTTCTCCTACTAAATAATCTATTAACTTCCCAGAACCCCATATTGGATCAAAATTTAAAATATATTGACAAAAATAATCTTTTTTAATCATTTCTCTCATTACTTCTGTTGGATAAGTTTTACTTACAATTATTTTACCTTTATATTTATCTACTAACTTATTAATAACACTGGGAAAATTATAAGGTATAACTATTTCCTCAATTTCCCTACTTTTTAATCCTAAAAATGAAGTTAAAAGAAAATATTGTTCATCTTTTATAATTCTACCTTTATTATCTATTAAAAATATATTTTCACCATTATTTTTATAAAATATTCCTAAATTCATTTTTTTACTAGCAACTTGCTTACCCAAATCTTTCATATTATTTTCATCTATAGTAGATTTATGAGACAAACTTACTATCTCCACAATACAACCAATAGTTGACAAATACTCTTTTGCTAATAATAAAATATAATCTGATTTGGATACTATCAAAACTTTTGGTTGCTTTTCTTCAGTTAAATTCTTGTTATTAAGAATTTTTTGACCTTCTTCTTTGTAAATAGAGTAAAAGTTATCTATTTTTATTACTTCTTTTAAGTTGTCTCCCTTGCATCTTTCAAAATCTTCTATCATAAGAATATTTTCTATTTTTCTTTCAATATTTCTATCAATGTTTGAACCTGCTTTTTCTACAAATTCAATAGAAATTTTATTTTTATCTAAATAATCATTTCTTACATATATGCCCCCATCTCCACCAAAATATCTAACACCAAATCTTAAAGCTGATATTGGACTATTTCCCAAATCAATTACTTCTCCTCCAGAAAATATTAACCCCGAATTTATACAATTTTTTATAGCTTCAGAAGTATTTGAGCCATCACAACTTACAACAAATGTTCCATTATTTTTAATACAATATCCAAATGCTATTCCTATCTTAGTAACTCTTTCCGGTGTTAAATCTACATCAATTCGTCCAGATACATCTCTATATCCAAATATTTTATTAGTCATCTTAGTAGACCAGATTATATTTTCACCAATTACCATTTTTTCACCTACTTTTTTATGTGGCCATATCTTTATTCCTTTTTGAACATGGACTTCTTTATCTATTTTTGAATGTGACCCTATAACTGTATTTTCTTTTATCTTAGCTTTCTTACCTATATTTACATGATCACAAACAACTGACCTTCTTACTTCTACATTTTCTAAAATTTTTACATTATCCCATAAAATTGTTCCTTTTAAAAAACTATTACTATCCAAATAACAATTGTTTCCTATCACTGTATAAGAATCCAAAATAGTATTTTTTTTAATTACATTATTTTCTCCTATATAAACAGGAGGATGAATTTTTACACCTTCTTCAATAATAGTACCTTCTCCCACCCAAATTCCTTTTTCTATTTCATAAGATTTTAAAGGTACCTTGACTCTTCCACTTAAAATATCTCTTTGAGTATTAATATAAGTATCTAAATCCCCTATATCACACCAATACTCATTAGTAATATATCCATACATAGGTATACCATCCTTCAAAAGTTTAGGAAATAAATCTTTGCTAAAATCAAATTTCTCGCCTAGTTCATAATACTCCATTACTTCTGGCTCCAATATATATATTCCAGTGTTTATTGTGTCACTAAAAACTTCTCCCCAACTGGGTTTCTCTAAAAATTTAGTTATCTTTCCATCCTTATTTGTTATTACTACTCCATATTCTAAAGGTATAGGTTCCTTTTTTAATACAAGAGTAGCCTTAGAATTTCTTTCTCTATGAAATTTTAGAGCTCTTTTCAAATTTATATTAGTAAAAGCATCTCCACTTACTACAACAAAAGTATCATCTAAAAATTTTCCTGCATTTTTTACA
This sequence comes from uncultured Clostridia bacterium, assembly GCA_964447805.1. Taxonomy (GTDB): domain Bacteria; phylum Bacillota; class Clostridia; order Tissierellales; family DATGTQ01; genus CAYUTQ01. The sequence continues at coordinate 16,711 of CAYUTQ010000009.1, read as the reverse complement.
CTACCACCTGTACCTAAGGGTTTTTCTTCTACAAAATATCTTATATTAACATCATATTTACTACCATCTTGAAAATAATCTATAATACATGAAGATAAATAATATAAAGTAACACCTATTTCTTCAATCTTACTTTTTTTTAACAATTCTACTGCATATTCCATTACTGGTTTATTTAAAATAGAAACCATAGGTTTAGGAAGTTGACAAGTTAGAGGTCTCAATCTAGTTCCTTGACCACCTGACATAATTACAGCCTTAATTTTAACCACTCCTTATTAAAACTTCTTTCTATCTAGTATTTTTTGATATTATTGATAAATTATTCATAAAACATAAAAAAACCTTGGTATTATACCAAGGTTTGAGCATTAATCTTATCTGTTGTAATTTTTTCTATTTTTCTTACCTTTTCAAACGCAATATCTTCATTATCATCTTTTGAATAAATATATACTTTCAATTTTGGTTCTGTACCAGATGGTCTTATTGCATACCAGCTACCATCATCAAATACATATTTTAAAACATTGGATTTAGGAGTATCTGTTTTAGTTACATTTCCACTTTCTAAATCTATTACTTCTTCTGTTAAATAATCTGTATATTTTACTAATCTCATATTCCCTATTTTTTTAATTGGATCTTGTCTAAAATTTTCCATTGCATTTTGAATTTTTTCAACTCCTTCTAGTCCTTCTAATACTATAGAAATAAGCTTTTCTTTATAATAACCGTATTCTTCATACAATTCTTCCAATTTGTCTAATAATGTCTTACCAGCTTTTTTATAATAGGCAGCCATTTCAACTATTAACATAGAAGATATAACAGCATCCTTATCTCTAACCAAAGTATCATATACATACCCTATACTCTCCTCATAACCAAATATAAAAGTATGTTCTTTAGTCTTGTCATATTCATTGGCTTTGTTACATATATGTTTAAATCCTGTTAATGTTTCAACTGTTCCAACTCCATATTTAGAGGCTATAACTTTACTTAAATCACCAGTAACAATTGATTTTACAATAACTCCATTTTTAGGAATATTATTTTGTTTTTGCCTTGATGACAAAATATAATCTACTAAAAGTGCTCCCGTCTGATTACCATTTAAAAATACATAGTTATTATCATTATTTTTAACCATACAAGCTACTCTATCACAATCTGGATCTGTTGCCAAAAGAAGATCTGCATTTACATTTTTACCTAACTTTTGAGCATAATCAAAAGCTTTCATATCTTCTGGATTAGGATATCCTACTGTAGTAAAATCTGGATCAGGCTTTTCTTGTTCTGAAACCACATAAATTTCAGTAAATCCTCGTTCTTTCAATACTCTCCTTACAGGAATATTCCCTGTTCCATTCAAAGGAGTATATACTATTTTTATATTCTTATTTATATCATCATTTATTGCAAGAGCTTTTACTTTATTTATATATTCATCATCTATTTCTTTTCCAATGTATGTAAGCATTCCATTTTCTATTGCATCTTTTTTATTCATAGTTTTTATATCAGAAAATCTTTTTATATTATTTATATTTGAAAGAATATCTTCAGCTATATCTTCTAATATTTGAGAACCTTCCTCCCAATATACTTTATACCCATTATAATTTTTAGGATTGTGACTAGCAGTTATAACTATTCCAGAAATAGTACCTAATTTCCTAATAGCATAAGAAAGTTCTGGAGTAGGTCTTATATCCTCAAATAAATATACCTTAATACCATTAGCAGCCAAAACCAAAGAAGCTATCTCAGCAAATTCAACTGATTTATGCCTTACATCATATGCTATTACCACTCCTCTATCCATAGCATTTTTACCATAACCTTTAATAGTTTTAGCTAGCCCTTGAGTTGCTAAAGCCACAGTATATTTGTTCATTCTATTGGTCCCTGCTCCCAATTTTCCTCTTAAACCTGCAGTTCCAAAAGTTAAATCTGTATAAAAACGATCCTTTATTTCTTCTAAATCATTCTTAATTTTTTCTAATTCTTTCTTAGTCTCCTCATCAAAAAAATCATCATTTAGCCATAGTTTATATTTTTCTAAATAATCCACAATACATCCTCCTAACTTATTATTTAAAGACAATCATTATTAACATAAATTTTTTCCTATTCTTCCTTAATATTATAGCATATACTAAACTTCTAAAAAAACAAATATATTTTAATTCCAATTAACATATTAGTAGTACTATCCATATTATGTAATAAGATTTAAATAATCTGCTTTCTTTTAAGGAGGTGGCTATTATGACTGATAAACAATGTAGAAAAGGTTTATTTGGAGGTACTGACTGTGATGCTTCATTACTATTCTTTTTCTTACTATTAGTAATCCTTTTCTGCGATTATTGTGATTACCGTTAACTTTCTAAACTATAGCATATCAATATGAAGTTTAATAAGCAGCTCTAGCTCAATACTTAAGTGAGCTAAAGCTGCTCAATTTTTATTACCAATATATTGCCTAAAAATATTAAAATACAATTAACTATTGTACTTTTCCAATATCATCTGGGGTAAGCGTTACTAATTCTATTCTACCAGGATTTTCTTTACGAAATCTCCCCATAAATACATATATTAACAAACCTATTAAAAGATAAATACCTAAAGATATATATCCACCAATTGGTAATTCAAGACAAGATCCAATAATAATCCATATTGATATTAATATACCTAAGACAAACAGTATATTTCCACCTGGTGCACGATAAGGTCTATTCCAGTCAGGAAACTTTTTACGTAATACTATTGCATCCAAACAAACTATTAAATATACTAATCCCGCTGCAACACATGATACTGCATAAATATATTGTACCCAATCATCTCCTGTAAATAAGCAGAAGAAAACTGAAAAGAATAAAACAACAAGATTAGAAACTACTGGTTGCCCATGTTTATTTAATTTCATAAATGCTTTTGGAAGTTGATTAAGCTGAGCAGCACCATAAAGAACACGTGCTGACGATGTCCAAAATCCCATAAGTGTTGTAAGTGCATGCATAATACCTGAAATAATTGCTGCTATACCAATAATAGCTGGCAATCCAAGTTTACTAATAAGCTCTGGCTCTGGCATACTCATTTTTGTAAGTTCTCCCCAAGGAGCTACTCCTCCAAGTGCCATAACTACTATAAAATATAATATTGCAGGAATAAATAAAGCTGATAATACTATTTTCCAAACATCTTTTACTGGAAAATTTGCTTCTTCTATTAAAGTTGGAGTCATTTCAAATCCAATAAACTTCAATGAAAAAACAGCTAAAGCTATAAAAATACCTTTCCCACCCATTGGGAAAAATCCACCATGATTAGAAATATTAACAAAAGACCAACTACCACTTGTAAAGAAAGTTGTTGAAACAATAAGAGAAATTGCTATCATTGAAAAGAAAAATATATTTGATAATTTCCCTGTCAAACTAATATTGAAATTTGATAAAATATACCAAATTAGTATGATACCTATTGCTATATAAACTGTCATATTTGCTGGAATAGGAATAAAAAAGTTTAATGCTGTAATAAATATAAAAGCCATCATTGGTGGTTCTACTACTTGAACTAAAAACATCAGCCATTGAACTGCCCAACCAGCTTTATGTCCAAATGCATTACATGTCCACACATCTACAGATGAAGCAAAAGGTAAAGTTGATGTTAATTCCCCAAATGCAAGCCCTACAGGAATAAGAGCAATTGCTAATAGTGGAAAAATTAATGCTGCTCCTGCACCTGTTAAAGAAAACCAATAAGGTGCTTCTGCAAGCCAACCACCAATAACTGCACCTGATGATATTGCAATCATTTGTATAAAACTTAAATTTCTCTTTAATTTTGGATCACTCATAATGACACACCTTTCTATATTTATTAGATATTTGTTAAAACCCTATACAATTCTCGAATACTTATTACATAACAATAAATATTATTTGATATTTCAAGTTCATTATTTTAAATTTCTTCAGTCGCAGCCATACAACCATCTTCAATCAAGTATACTTTGAAACTTTCATTTGCTAAACTTCTAACTATACAAAAAACACATTGGTCAGTAAATACTCCAATTACTATAATAGTATCGATACCTATATTGTGTAAATTTGTTCCTGTTAAAGCACTATTAGTTGTCTTCATTACTATTATTTCATCTTCAATAAGTTTTAATTCATCAATTATTTCTCCTTCTTTTGAACCAAGAGGAAGTAATAATTCATTAAAACCAGTTGCTTTTTGATCTAAATACCTATCTCTACTATCTTTCTTTTGGCAAATTATTTTAGCAAATATGGCTTCCATTTTTTTCCTCTAAGTATATCTAACAAATTTTTAATATTTAGAGTTACAACATGTTCCATTTTGTCATAAAATAGTTACCAGCTTTCCCAATTTTCTTTCCCAGATAAATTTTCTCCAGAATGTCTAAGAATAAATACATTTTGCATATCAATTATTAACAAAGCAGTTTTTCAGGATCAATTTCTCCTATATTGTCATCAAGTTCATAATAAAAAAATACATATAAATCATTAACTCTCTTAAACAGCACTTTTTAAATAGTTTTGGATTTTTATTTATAATTTTATTTTAAAATTATAAAACCAGTGTTTGTTTATTTATTCCTTTATCACCTTCTTTTTCCATGTATCTGCGTAAATAAAAAACAATATAATTTTTATGATAATTAAATTTATTACAATATATGTTTTGTCATATATCGATATATTTTGTCATATTGTATTTTTTATAATACTCTTTCACTTTTAGTATGTCAATAAAAAGCCCCAAAAATAAAGCATCCTTTTTCTGGATTGAATATTAGTTTTTTAACTAATATTACAAAAAAGATGCTTTTTTGATAATATACTTTCGCTATTGATTTTATTTTTTATTTGTCTATATATCACCATGTTCTTTCAAATAATTTACAAATTCTTTATAGTATTCTTTTATACTTTTTTCAAAAGAATCAAAAGCTACCACATTTTCATTAAATCCAAAATAATTTCAATTCCTTATAGGTAGACTAACAACTAACACTGCTAGATAAGGTTTATATGCCACATATAGGTTTCAATTCCTTATAGGTAGACTAACAACCATCTACTTGAGCGACAGAATCACTTTTCTTCTCCCTGTTTCAATTCCTTATAGGTAGACTAACAACGAGTTTGAGCAACAAGGTAAGCCAACAGCAGACTTTAGTTTCAATTCCTTATAGGTAGACTAACAACCAAAATCTCTACCAGTAAGGAATTTGCCATCAGGAAAGTTTCAATTCCTTATAGGTAGACTAACAACTATGAGAACAGCAGTTATAGAAGCTCAAGAATTTGTGTTTCAATTCCTTATAGGTAGACTAACAACTTTTTGTAGAGGGCAAAATAAAAGAGGTTGGAAAGGTTTCAATTCCTTATAGGTAGACTAACAACAAAAAGAATTCAATAGTTTCCCTTGTTTCTTTGCTTTGTTTCAATTCCTTATAGGTAGACTAACAACAGAAAACAACATAATAAGTTACGTCGTTGCAAATACGTTTCAATTCCTTATAGGTAGACTAACAACCATGACCTCATACAAAGATGACTACCTTGTTTTTGAGTTTCAATTCCTTATAGGTAGACTAACAACCTCAAATTTCCAACGTATACTTTTCCAGTCTCTTCGTTTCAATTCCTTATAGGTAGACTAACAACGAGGGGCTTACATAATCAAGGAGGAATTAAAATGTGTTTCAATTCCTTATAGGTAGACTAACAACAATCCTAGGATGATTGCATTGTTTGATGTAATTGAGTTTCAATTCCTTATAGGTAGACTAACAACCTACAAGAAACTAAAGATGCACTAACAGAATTAAACGCGTTTCAATTCCTTATAGGTAGACTAACAACAATCCTAGGATGATTGCATTGTTTGATGTAATTGAGTTTCAATTCCTTATAGGTAGACTAACAACAGATCAACTAGTTACAAATGCAGTAGTACATGGATTGTTTCAATTCCTTATAGGTAGACTAACAACCTAAGACAACAAAAAGACTATAGGGGTTTAGCACTCTTGTTTCAATTCCTTATAGGTAGACTAACAACAAAAGAAAAACGAATAGCCGAACAGCAAAAAGAAAGTTTCAATTCCTTATAGGTAGACTAACAACTTAGAATACCTTTAATTTGCAGTTTCTCGTATGTTTGTTTCAATTCCTTATAGGTAGACTAACAACCATCTGCTGCCTTCTGTATTGCATCTATGTCCATATCCTGTTTCAATTCCTTATAGGTAGACTAACAACATATGGAACGGTCCTGTAATATGATTGTTGAATTCGTTTCAATTCCTTATAGGTAGACTAACAACGAAAAAGAAACAAAAAATCAAGGAGGTAGTTAAAATGTGTTTCAATTCCTTATAGGTAGACTAACAACGAACTTCCCCGATGCAAGGGAAGACGGGGTACAAAATGGTTTCAATTCCTTATAGGTAGACTAACAACGTTCAATAAATGGGATAGTAAGTAGTGCTAAAAATTGGGGGTTTCAATTCCTTATAGGTAGACTAACAACCTTTCGAGGAACTAACAGAAGAACACAAGAAAAAAAGTTTCAATTCCTTATAGGTAGACTAACAACCTTTCGAGGAACTAACAGAAGAACACAAGAAAAAAAGTTTCAATTCCTTATAGGTAGACTAACAACAATGGCCGGAAACACAGACGCACAAGTGGAAGTGGTGTTTCAATTCCTTATAGGTAGACTAACAACTAAATAAAAGACTTGACATATACCGTACCGTACGGTAGTTTCAATTCCTTATAGGTAGACTAACAACCGTTACTAATAGGAATATTGCATTTTTTCATTAGATACCGTTTCAATTCCTTATAGGTAGACTAACAACTATCAATTGTTAGCTCAATAAAAGTTTCATCTTTTTTATGTTTCAATTCCTTATAGGTAGACTAACAACAAAACAAAACTGAATGAACTAGATGCAGGAGAATTTAGTTTCAATTCCTTATAGGTAGACTAACAACGAATTAGAAATGGAAGATGCAGACGTTATATTATCAAGTTTCAATTCCTTATAGGTAGACTAACAACTAAGGAGATGGCTTGCAAATACTGACCTAATGTAGTTTCAATTCCTTATAGGTAGACTAACAACAGAAAGAAAGGGCTATAATCGAGCCAGAAGTGGGTGTTTCAATTCCTTATAGGTAGACTAACAACAAGAATCCTTCTACAGGAGCAAGTTGGCACTTTACAGGTTTCAATTCCTTATAGGTAGACTAACAACATGTATGATGCAGATGTATTATTTATAGACCCACCTGTTTCAATTCCTTATAGGTAGACTAACAACACTTGAACATCTCAATAATACTACATTCTTTTATTTTTGTCAAACAAATAAAAATTCTTAATAATTACAATTTTTTAACATTTTTTCTCCTATGCATTGCTATTACTATGTTTTATAAAAAATTAAAATGTCGTCGATCTCCTAGGGTTTTTCACCTATTGAAGGTCGACGACATTTTTTTAACTATTATCATTTTTCATACTCTTTTTTTCTATATATTTTAATTTGATTTTTTCCTAGTATAATATCTTATCATAATTTTCTATTTACAGATATTTATACAAATTTTTTTACCATTTTTAATATCTTATTTTCGCTACCAAATAATCTAATGATTTTTATTTTCTCTTCCATATATTTTTGTTTTCATATTATCTATATCTTTTTTATTAGTAAACTTGAAAATCTTATATATATTAAAATTAACCATGAGAACATTGAAATCACTGAAAAAGTAATATCAAAATATTTAAGATTTTATGATAAAATATTATCTTAAACAAAAGAAATGCTCTTTTGTAAAATTATTATTAAATTTAATATCAACTTTCATTTAAAATACCCTTTATTTCAAATTCATAAATTAATTATTTTATATTTAAACTATCCTATATAATTTAAATATAGACCTTCTTTTTTATATATTTTGTATCTCTTACTAAATTAATATATAAAAAGCAACTAAGAAAGATCGACAAAAAAGTCTTAACTAGATTTAAATCTAATTAAGACTTTTCGAAATAGTTAATTCACCTATATATTATAAATTTAATTTTCCATTCACATTTCCTAATTGTTCTAATACCATTTTAGGTATTTCTACTCTTACAGTCATTAAAGGATCTACTACCTGACAAATTCTTGTATCTCCTACTAAACTTAAAAGCCTCAAAGATTCTTCTTCTCCCACACCATAATTTGTTTCTAAAAACATTATAGAATCTTTTATAGCTCCTTTCACAGCTTTTTCAAGAGTTTCATCAGAATGAATTACCATTACTTTATCTTTATTTACTACCATAGGATATGGAAGATACTCTTGACCTTTTTTTATTACTTCACAACTCAAAGTTACTTCTGCTGGAACTTCAGCTCCTGTTACAGATACTTCTCCATCAGCCATTACAGCATGAACATCTCCTAAAGAAAGAAGAGCTCCCTCATGAAATACTGGTAAATATAATTTTATTCCTTCAACAATTTCTGCACAATCCATATTTCCTCCGTGAACTTCTGGAGTACCACATGGTACTGGATCTTCCTTTGGAGCTGTACCTATAACTCCTATCATTGGTCTTATAGGAAGCTTAACTCTATCATTGAAAATAAGTTCATCATCAACAACATCTAATATTCTTGTAGTTTCTTCTTTAAGTTCATCACCTAGTACACCTAAACCTGGTTGTGTTGCCATAACACATTTAGATTCTATATCTATCTTCTCAATATTTACTACTAATACATCTCCAACCTCAGTCCCTTTTACATAAATAGGACCAGTAGCAGGATTTATTTTTTCCCATGGCACACTGCTACCTGGTTGATTTTCTCTTTGAAGTACACCAGTATAACAATCATGAGTTGCTACTACAAATTTCTCTTCAAGTTCAACTTGAGCTATAGGTTTATGATTTTTTGACATTTCATAAATTACTTTATCTCTAGCAATTTTCAACATATATATTCGTTACCAAAAGATTATAAAATATTATAGTATTATATAAATCTTTTAGCAACATTTCACCTCCCTTTGTTATAGTTATTCCTCTATTTTTCTTCTAATATTCAGTTTTTAAAATTAATTTAATCTTCTGGCATATCTAAATGCATATTACTAGCTTTTTTATCAACCATTACTGCTATAGCATTGTCTCCACAAACACAACATGCTGTTCCAAAGCTATCTTGTGAAATATAAAGAGCAATCATAAGTGCCAATTGAGCTTCACTAAATCCTAACATTCCTTGTAATAACCCTAAAGCTGCCATAACTGCACCTCCAGGTACACCAGGTGCTGCTACCAATGTTATTCCCATCATAAGAATAAAACCTAACATTTTACCAAATGACACTGGCATTGAATGCATCATCATTACTGAAACAGAAAATATAGTAAGTGCTATGGAGCTTCCAGAAAGATGTATTGTACCACAAAGAGGTATAACAAATTCCCTAACTCCCTTTGATACTCCATTAGCTTTAGCAGTCTCAAGATTTACAGGTATTGTTGCTGCTGAAGATTGAGTACCAATTGCTGTAAAATATGCAGGAACTTGATTTTTTATAAACTCTTTTACTCCAATTTTGCCACTATAAATTGAGGCAATAGAAAATTCAATTAAAATTACTATCCATTGAACAACTAGTACCATGATGAAAACTCTACCATAAACAGATAATATTTCAGCTATTTGACCAGCATAAGTCATGTTAGCAAAAATTCCTGCTATATAAATAGGTAAAAATGGAATAATTATAGCTTCAATAACATTTTTCACTATATCCTGAAATCCATTAAAGAAATCCATCATAGTTTTATTCTTTATTTTTGCAATTCCAATTCCTAATATAAATGCAATTAATATAGCAGACATAATATTAAACAAAGGTGGCATTTCTATTTCAAAAAATGGTTCTAAAAGTTTTTCATCAAAGTTTCCTTTTACTGCATACTTACTAAAATCAATAATTTTAGGTAATACTGTTTTAGAAACACCATAAGCAAATATACCATCAATTACTGTAGACGCATATGCCAAAAAAACTGTAAAGCCTAATAATTTTCCAGCATTTTTGCCAAGATCTGCTATTCCTGGAACAACAAAACCTACTACAATAAGAGGAACAACAAAATTTAAGAAGTTCCCAAACACAGAATTAAATGTAATTAAAACACGTAATAAAGGTATTGGGAAAATCTTTCCAAAAATTATACCCAAAATAATTGCAATAATCAGCCTTGGAAAAAGGCCTAAACTCTTCTTTTTTTCCATTAAATACCCTCCTAATAATATGTTATTTTAATTTTTAGGTGATATAGTTAATATTTTTTATCACCACTAATATAATAAGCAAAATTCATGCCAATATTAGTGTCATTACAAAGCAATCCGTCCAAGGCAATAAAAAATCAATGCCCAGGACGGATTTATTTTTTTATGACACTATTCAATTTTATTTTAATTACTTTTTAATAGATTTTTAAACTTTTTAACAATCTCCTAAACATTTTCTTTTATGAATGTGCAATTAATATCTTTTTATTATCTTCATTTCTATCTATATTTTCTACTATAGTCTTCATATCTAAACCTTTATTTATCATATTACCCACATCTAAAACCATTTGAGTAGATACATTATTCATTATAGCTACTGGTTTTGTTGTGAATTTCAATATTTCATTATAAACTTCTGATATTGGACATATATCTACCAAAACTATTAAACCATTGGAAATATTAACATTATCTATATAGTTTTTAATTTCTTCTATTATTTTATCTTTAGATACATTTAAAGGCATATCAAAAGCTTCAAATAAAATTCTTCTATATCTATGGTTCCCAATATTAGCTAAACTACTGGCAGTAGAATAGCCATGTGTTATAATCATACATTTTACCCTATTTGATACACGTTTTATCTTTATATTTTTTAAATAAAAAATTATTATTATTTTATCTTCAAAAGTTAATAAAATATCAAAGTTTCTATTTAAAACATTTATTATTCTTTCAGCCATTTTATATTCATCTATAAATTCCTTAGATACTAAAATATCTGTTATTTCCTTTTCTGATTTCTTCATACTATTATCAAAATCTATATAACTTCTATAATAAATATAATAAGAAAATGCTATTACATCATTTCTAGTAAAACAAGTTCCATAATTTTTTTTGAAAAAATTAAAAACTTTAGCTATTGAGGTTTTAATATATTTTAATCTAAGCTTATTTTCATTAAAATATTCATTCCTAAAAAAAACTATTTTAGTAAAACAATCATACATTATACAAGCTATATTTTCATTTAATTTATTAAATTCAATTTCACTATTTTCATATTTTTTTAATTGATATACAATTTTTTTATACATATTAGGTATTACATTATCTTCTACTGAAACTTTTTTTTGAATAGTTGGCATTTTTTTATCTAATTCAAATAATATATAATCATCTTCCGTTAAAGTTTCTATATTATTATTTTTAATTAACGTTACAAATACATTAAAAGGAAGTAAAGTTAAACTTATTTTTATACTTTCTTTTTTCCTTTGCCTTATAAAGGCTAAAGCACACATACTCTTTATAACATTTTTTAATTCTCCAAAATTTCCATTAAACTCATGTTCTAACAATACTTGGACTACATGGGGACTAACCAATATATTTTTGCCTATTTTCTTAGATTCTTCATGAAAAAATTTATAGATACACTCTTTTTTTTCTATTTTTCCTCTTTCTTCTAGTGTTGGAATGTTAATTATTAATGGTATTCTTCTAATAAATGTATCTAAAAATACATCTTTTACATTTTCTGTAGTAGCAAAAATAAGTCTTACATCTACTTTATGATAACCATCTGATTCTCCCATTCTTCTATAAACACCTTTATCCATTAAAATAAATAACTTTTCCTGTCCTTCTGCATTTAATCTATGAGCTTCATCTAAAAATAAGAATCCCCCATTTGCACTTTCCAAAACACCATTACAATCTTTATCAGCTCCTGTAAAAGCTCCTTTTACATATCCAAAAAGATTCGATGAAATCAATTCTGGGTTATTGGCATATTGTGCACAATTAAATATTATAAATGGAGCATTCTTAGCAACAATACCCTCTTGAACAGCATATTCATACATTTTTTCTGCCATAAAAGATTTTCCTGTACCTGATGCTCCAGTTAACAAAGTAGGTAACCCTTTTGGAGGATATAATATTGCTGATTTACATTGCTCTACCTGATTTCTAAGACTTCCTTTGTACCCTATTAAAGTTTTAAAAGAATCATTAATATAATTCGTTGATAGTATATTAGTTTCTAATTCTTCAATAGAATCAAATACGAACTTATTAATCTCACCATATTTATCTTCCAAAGTTTTTTTATGAAAAAAATAAACAGGTCTTGTATTAGTTTTTATACATATACCCTCTTTATTTAATTTATTTAAATAATGACTTGCTGTATTTCTTTTAATACTCATTTTTTCACTAATATAAGTGGATGTAAAATAATCCAAATTATTTAAATCTAAAAAATATTTTTCTGTATATTGTTTTATAAGTTCTAATATTTTTTTATATAACATTTACTAGCACCTCTTACTAATATATTTTAACAATTTATAGTACATTGGCTCATTATTTATGATTGTATTTTATCATATCTCACATAAAAAAAAATAACCTCTTTTATCCAAAAACATAAAAATACGATTCGAAACTGCTGAAAGAGTCAAGTTATCATCCTGAATCGAAGGTGAAGAATCTTGATTTTATGCCACTTAGCAATTCTTCGCTAACACTCAAAATGACAAATTAAGTACTTTTTCAGTGGTCTCAAACCGTTCCCTTGTATCAAAAATCATATCAATCTCTACTTTAGAAAAAATCTAACTTTTTGGAGACACTTTAATTATTGTCTAAACTTTGGGGTATATAAACTAATAGATATTTTTATTTGTTTTCAAGTAATACTTTTGGTTTACTTTTGATTCCCTTTACTCCAAGATTACCATAAATTTCACTAACTGTTCCTGCCGTAATAAATGCATCAATTTGTTCTTTTTTAATAAATTCCATAAGATAAGAAAATTCATTTCGTGTCATTAAACTTTGAATTTCAAAGTTGTCCTCAGATCCAAATCCCCCTTTAATTGGATATAATGTTGCACCTCGCTGCATATCTTCTATTATAAATTTACGAATTAACTGATAATCTTTAGAAATAACACAAACCCTTTTCCTAGAATAAAATCCTATCATAAAATGCTCCAATATTAATCCATTGAGATAAGTTCCAATTAATCCTATGATTACTGTCCTTATATCATATACAAAAATTGCAGTAAAACAAATAATTGCCCCTGCAATAGAAACTGATACGCCTAAATCAACATGAAAATATTTGTTTACAATTTTAGCTATAATATCTAAACCACCAGTTGATGCATTACGTCTAAATAAAATCGTTTGTGAAAAACTCAAAAGCAATACAAAACACAAAAGATCTAACCACTGATCCTGCATCAATGATCGTTTAATTGGACATAATTTTTCTAGTATTGCAAGCATAGGTGACAAAATCAACGCTGAATATATAGTTTTAATACCAAATTCTTTTCCAATAAGAAAGTAAGATAAAATTAACAAAAATGCATTTATAATAAAAATTAATACTGACAATGGTATTGATGTAAGCAAATTAATTACTATTGATAAACCAGTAATAGAACCAATAATTAATTTACTTGGTATCAAAAAAAAATGTACAGCTACTGCCCCAATAAACATACCTACTGTTAAAATTGGTAAATCTTTAATAAATGACTTTATTCTTTCACTCATTTTATCTCTCCTCAAATTTAAAGCTAACCATTTCTTATTTGCAAATATGATTAGTTTGTTATAATATAAACAAAAATCGGCTACATAATTTATTTTAACATAAATACCTGTATTTCAAAATCATTAATTTTAACATTTTTAAAAAACCTATAATATATCATAAGAGTTTCAAAATATTCTATTCCACTCTGTTTATCTTCTAATTCTATAAGATATTCTACAGCTTATAAAATAGATTCCTGCAGACATCTGCTATCTTTTGTAAATACATCTCTAAATATGTTAAGTATTATTCTAAGTTATGCTTCTCCTTTTATTTCTTCATCTGTATATCTTGATATATAATAAAGTAAGTATTTGTAATTTAGAACATATTTTTTTATGCCCTTTGGAAGTTCTTCGTATCCATTTGTCATTTCTCCAAAAGTGGTTTTTATATTCCAGTTATCTTTTCCATAGTATATTACCACTAAGATAGAATATAAAGTTTCGATATTTTTCCAATTCTTCTTTCCAATTACTGAATGATGGGAGGATTTCTTTTTCATCGTATCACTTAACAATTAATATATAAAATATATTTTAACAATATTGCAACTAGGATTATTTTTTTAATATAAAATGAACATTTTGTAGGATACTATTTTTGTCACATGATTGGAATACAAAGAAGTTACATCTTCCATGGAAAAAGATGGAGTGAGAATCAATACTCACTCCATCTTTTATGCAAAACTATTTCTTATAAAGCAGCTTTATATATTTCTAATACATCCTCATAAACTAATGGTTTAAAATTTCCTACCGTTCCATCCTTATGGTCTATAGCTGCTCTGGCCATTTTTTCTAGATTTTCTTCTCCTATACCAACTTCTCTTAAACTCATTGGTATTCCCAAAGAAGTAAAAAATTCTTTTGTTTTATCTATGGCCTCATGGGCTATAGCATATTTGTCCTTATCTTTGTCAATTTCCCATACATTAACACCATATTCAACAAATTTATCTACTCTTTCATCATCTAAAACATACTCCATCCAGTGGGGAGTAAGTATCGCTAGCCCTACTCCATGAGTTATATCATAATATGCAGACAACTCATGTTCCATAGCATGGACACTCCATACTGGTTTTTTCCCATAAGATAAAAGACCATTTATAGCAAGACTTGAAGCCCACATGATATTAGCTCTTGCTTCATAGTTTTCTGGTTCCTCAATAGCTAATTTTCCATAATTGATACAAGTTTTCAAAACTGCTTCTGCTAATCTATTTTGTAAATAAGCACCATCATTTAAAGTAAAATAATTTTCAAAAGTATGACTCATAATATCAGCAACCCCAGCTACTGTCTGACTTTTAGGTACTGTAAAAGTATAAGTTGGATCTAATATAGAAAATTTAGGTGCCATAGATGGATGACCTACCCCTAGTTTTTGTTTGGTCTCCATATTAGTTATGACTGCTCCTGAATCCATTTCTGAACCTGTAGCAGCTAAAGTAAGTACTGCACCTATTGGAAGAGCTTTTTCTATTTTAGCTTTATCTATGACTAAATCCCATGGATCCCCATCATAATAATATCCAGCAGCTATTACTTTAGAACAATCAATGGTACTTCCTCCACCTACAGCTAAAATAAAATCTATTCCTTCTTCCCTACATATTTTAATGCCTTCTCTCACACTATCTATTCTTGGATTTGGATCTATTCCTCCTAATTCATAAAACTCAATATCTTCACTTTTTAATACTCTCACAACATCATCATAAACACCGTTTCTCTTGATACTTCCACCTCCATACGTCAAAAGCACCTTAGAGGAGTATTCTTTTATTTGTTTTCCTAATACTTCAATTTGACCTTTCCCGAAAAAAATTTTTGTAGGTATAGAATAATTAAAATTTAACAATATATCAACTCCTTTGCGTTCTCATTCAATAATATATTACCCAAAAAAAATCATTCTCACCATAGATTTAAGAAAGACATATACACTGTTGTATATTTCAAAAACATCTGGAATACTCACGTTTTGTGGACAAGGAAGATAGTATTCACAGCCTGTACAACCAACTTTAATCTTTTTCTTATAAATACCTGTAACTTTATCTATCAATTCAAGCTCTGTTTCCTTTACCTGAATCATAATAGACATACCACTCAACATAACTGATACTTCATCATGGTTCAATACCCATCTAATAGCCCATTCAGAAGGAGTTCTTTTTATATCATTTAAATCCCATATAGCTTTAATTTCATTTGTGTATAAGCATATCCTTGGGATATTCAATACTAAAACACAAAGAATCCTACAACATCCTTATTAATAGTGTCAAGTACTTGTTAGAATAATAACTCCATAATCATATAATATAATAATTTGTAATCTTAATTTTGCTTTACCTTTAGATTTGAATATTGGTAGGAACTTTTTCAATCTCTTCTTTAAAACTTTCAGATTCAATATTGTAGCTGGTGAATCGCGGTTTACATTGTATCAATATTTAAGTCTTTTTATGTCTATAAATTTAAATTTTAATACAATTTAGCAATATTCAATTAACACTAAATAGTGAACTTACCTAAATAAGAAAATTTCGAACTAACTAAACGATAAATTGTAATTTAATTAATAGTCAACCCTACAATTTTTTCAATGTTTTTATAGTGATTAATTTATGATAATGTCCTATTATATCACTTTTGATTATGTCC
>CAYUTQ010000008.1:0-68919 GCA_964447805.1 uncultured Clostridia bacterium | reverse complement strand
TACTGAAGAAATACAATATTAGACTAAAAAATCCAATAATAAAAAATAAATATTAATTTTTTGTAATAATTACATTTTTTGTTTAACATAGAGAGGAGAGAAAAAAATGTTGAAAATAGGCAATGAATTAAAAGATAAAATTGTAGATTTAAACACAATTTTGTCTGATAAATATAAAAATTTAATATCTGTAGATAAAAAATTTTTAAGAAATTTTATTCAAACTAATGTAGGAAAAATTATAAAATTAGAAAAGATGACTACAGAAGAATTAGGAGAATACTCTAAGAAAGGAGGTATTGTAGGAGTAGATGGTTCAGTTAATAAAATGGGAGGAGCATATCCTCATTTTATAGAAATATTTCAAGGATTAGCCAAAAATACAATTTATCAAGAAAAACCTATATATAAAGCAGATATTTATACTCCATTATATTTAGGAGAAAAAGAGGATGATATACAAGAAGGAGAAGAAGTGAGAAATTACAAATTAGCAAGTATAGAAGTTGAAGCAGCTTTAGAAAGTATTCGAAAATTTAATCCCTATGCTATTATTATGGATGGATCACTGATACGTTATGATATAGAGTGCTTTGATAAATGGATTCAACTTAGAAAAGAATGTGAAAAGAAAAATATTATTATTGTAGGAGTTATAAAAGATATAAAAACTTCGACAATAGGGGATCAACTAATAAAGCAACAAATAGTTGGACGAGAAGAGAGTTTTTATGATAGAGAATTATTATATGGACTTCTTAATTTTGGAGAGATGGTAGTTGTAAAAGAAGGTGTAGCAAAAAAGTCTAAAGAGGGTTTTTCTTCTATATTTATGAGAAGTTCAGATGAACCTAATGTTATAGGAATGGATATATTAGATAGTCAAAAAACATATTTAGAGGAAATGGCAAGACTTGTATTTTCAATAACACCTAAAAATGGTAGAGGTGTCCCTATGTGGTTAGATATTGTAGATAATGAAGTCAAAATTTCAGATAAGTTAATAAAACAGCTTTTAGAGGAATATCTAGATAGGGATATATATGAAATGTTGTTTGTGAGTGAAAGAGATAAAAGAACATTGTAGGAGGTTTTGAAAATGAAGGTTGTAGGCATTACTACTCAACAAGAGGTTTATGTAGGCTCAAGGAAGAGAAATTTTAGAATAAATGAGTTTTTAGTAATAATGGATTCATATCAAGGAGATATATTGGGAGAAGTGGTAGAGGCTCAAACTTATAATAGATATATACCATTAAACATTCAAGGTGACTTAGTAGATAGTCAGGTTGTAGAGTCGTTAAAAGCTATAGGATACAATATTGATGAAGATACTATTTATATTGCTAAGGTTAGATTATTAAATGAGGCTTTGTACCCAATAGAGACAGGTTCTAGTGTAAGAGTGCCTGCTTTTGAAGAAGTAAAGGATATTATGATTTTTACTTCTAAAGAAGAGGGATTAGTTTTAGGAGTTATAAAAAATACAGATCATATTGCTAGGGGAATGGATGAAGAATTAAAGGGACTTTTATATACTTTTGAAGAAGGAAAATTGGAGAAGCAAGAAGATATACCTTATATATTAGATTTGAGATCTATGCATCAGTATCCTCATATTGGAGTATTTGGAGGTTCTGGTTCAGGAAAGTCCTTTGGTATTAGGGTGATTTTGGAAGAGCTTATGAAGCTAAATATACCAACTATAGTACTGGATCCTCATTTTGAAATGGACTTTTCTGAAAATCAAGATTATATACCAGAAAATGAAAGAAAGGACTTTTCTGAAAAGTTTAAATGTCTACAAGTAGGATATCATATAGGTGTTAGATTTGAAGATATATCTACTCAAGATTTAAAAAACTTATTAGATGCATCTAGTCATTTGACTGATTCAATGAATAATGTGGTAGATATACTTCATAAAAAAAATGATTCTTATTATAGCTTTTCTAATAGAATAAAAATGTTATTAGAAGCTCAAGAAGAGGGTTCACCAGATAGAATTAGCCAGAGAATGGATTTAAGTACTTCAGAAGCAGAAAAAGATGGATGGAAAAAAAGAGGAGAGCTTTTTAGGGATTATGATAAATCTTGTCCTTATAGTTCCGTAAGAGGAATTTATTGGAGACTCAAGAGGTTGGACAATGAAGGAATATTTAGTAAGGACATTAGGGCTATTGAAGAAGGCCTTAAAATGGGTAAACTTATTGTAATTCAAGGAAGTACTAGAATTTTACAAGTATTTAGTACTTATCTTTTAAATAATTTATATCATAAAAGAAGAAATTATAAAGATGCTCAGTACAAAAAAACAACAGCAGAATATTTTCCACCTTTTTTTGTAGTAACTGATGAAGCTCATAATTTTGCACCAAAAGCCTTCGATTCTCCATCAAAATCAATACTTAAAGAAATATCTCAAGAAGGTAGAAAATATGGAGTTTTTTTAATATTAGCTACTCAAAGACCAACACTATTAGATGAAACCATTACTGCTCAATTAAATAATAAATTTATTTTTAGGACTGTAAGATCGTCAGATATACAGACTATTACAGAAGAAACAGATATTACAATGGAAGAAGCAAAGAGGTTACCTTATTTGAGAACAGGTGATGTATTTATTTCTTCTGCTACTATGGGTAGAACTATATTTGCAAGAATTAGGGCTTCACAAACTTCTAGTCCCCATACGGAAAATCCTTTTGATGAATTAAAGCATAAAAAGACTGAAAGTGAAAAAGCATTTTTTAATACAATTAAAGACAAACTTCCTATTAATGAACCAGATATTATTAATGTAATAAAAGAAATAGAAGAAGATACAGGAAAGACTTATACTTTAGATTTATTTAAAGAAAAACTTAATAAATTGGTTTCTATGAATAAGTTAAAAAAAGAAGATACTATTTTTGGTACAATATATAAAGAAAATCAATAGTTCTTTAAAACCTCTTTCTTTCATATATTTTTAATGGAAGGAGAGGTTTTTTTATGATAAGTGCAATTTGGTTTCTTATGATATTTGTTGGGATTATTTATTCTCTTTTTACAGGAAATTTAAAAGAAATAAACCATATTGTATTGAGAGAAGCTCAAGAAGGAGTAAATTTTACAATTAGTCTTATGGGAATTATGTGTTTTTGGTTAGGAATGATGAAAATAGCAGAGAAATCTGGTCTTATGGATAAATTGGCAAAAATATTGGCTCCTGTTGTTCAATTCTTATTTCCTGAAATACCAAAAGGACATCCTGCAGAAAAATGGATACTTATGAACTTTATTACTAATATATTTGGTATAGGAAATGGAGCTACAGCTTTTGGTTTAAAAGCTATAAAAGAGTTGAATAATTTAAATATGCAAAAGAAAAAGGCTACTAATGCTATGTGTATGTTTTTAGTTATTAACATGTCATCTCTTCAATTAGTACCTTTAACAGTACTTAAAATTCGACAAGATTATGGCTCTATAGATTCAACAGAGATAATTGCTCCAAGTATTATAGCAACTTTTATTTCTACAGTAGTAGGAATAATTGCAGTAAAAATATTGGGGGTGAAAAATTGATGTTGAATATTGTATCAATAGTTTTAGTTCCTTTTTTAATATTAATAATATTAGTACAAGGATATATAAAAAAAATAGACATATATACTACCTTTATTGAGGGGGCCAGGGAAGGATTTAAAATAGGTATAAGTATTATGCCCTATTTAATAGCAATACATATTTCTATAGGCATATTTAGAGGTTCAAATGCTATAGATATGTTTTCAGATATAATTAGTCCTATTACAAATTTTTTAAAAATTCCTAAAGAAATAATTCCACTAATAATTATTAGACCAGTATCTGGTAGTGGAGCTTTGGGAGTTGTCAAATCTATTATTGAAAATTATGGTCCAGATTCTTTTTCAGGAAGAATGGCTTCCATTATGCTTGGTTCTTCAGAAACAATTTTTTATACTTTAGCTGTTTATTTTGGATCAATTGGAATAGAAGATTATGGATGTACATTAAAAGCTGCTTTCATTTCTTATATATTTTCAATAGTAGCATCATTGTTTGTGTGTAAGTGGTATTTTTGCTAAAAATAAAACTAGGAAGGAGATCTTCCTAGTTAAGTATGTGAACTTTTACTTGTCTTCTACCAAATCTTCTTGCTGCATTATTATCTGCAAAAAATAAATCTATTTTATTACCTTTTATTGCACCACCAGTATCTTCTGCTACAGCATAACCATAATCTCTGGTACCATCTAAACTTTCAATATATAATCTGGTACCCAATGGAATTACATTAGGGTCAACGGCTACAACACCTGGTCTAACTTTGGTACCAGAAGCTGTTATACCATATCCAGGGTCTCCAGGTCTTTTTCCAGTGCTTTGAGGAGATAAATCGTAAGCTGTAGCTACAGCTATGAATGAGCTTTTAGCACTAAAGTTATTTCCTCCTCTACTAACTGTATTATTGTTTCCAGTACTTTTTTCATTACTGTTAGAAGCTACAGTAGTTTCTTTTTTCTTAGTACCTACTTCTGTTATTTTAGATATTGGTTCTTTAGCAATTACTTCGCTTATTTTTTTTTCTGAAATAAGCTCTCCATTTTTAAAGCATTTTCTTATGGTTATTTCTTTGACTCCATTTTGTCCCTCTTGTACTACTTGTTTAGTGCCTTCTGCTAAATTTTTATTTTTATTTACTACTTCTTCAAAAGGTATATCTTCTTTTGAGACTTCTAATACTTCTTCAGATCTTACTATTTCTATTTTTTGCTTAGGTTCTAGTTCAGTATTTAAGCTTGGTATTACTGTATCTTTTCTTGTAAGTTCAATATCTAAATCTTTTAGTATATCTTCTACTTTAGTGTATACAGATATAATTTTAGCATTTACATCTCCCATTTGAATAATATATTCTTTGGGTGTTTTTATAATTATTTTCATGTTATTTTCTAAGTTAGCCTTAGGACTTACATTGATATAAGCATCTTTTTCTAATTGAATATCCTCTGATGCTAATAACTTTTCAACGGTTTTACAATAAGTTTTTACTTCAGCTTCATTTTCGTCTATAGAAATTGTAATATTTTTCTTTCCGTGTATAAAGAATCCTAAAGAGAGGCTTGATGTTATAACAAGGATAGTCAAAATTATAATGTATTGTGCATTCTTTTTTGGAAACTTATCCATCATTTTCCCTCCTTAATTTGACTGTATAGTATTCTATTGCAAAAAAATTTTTTTGTCAAATAAAAAATCAATATTTTCTATATTTTGTAAATTGCAAAAAAATCATTACTAGTAGGATAGTGTTGCCATTATATACTTGTATATACTTGGAAAATATCAAATATTACATTTTTTTAAGAAATAAGCACCTTCCCATATTATCAATGGTTTGAAGGCACTTATAATTTAATATTTTTAATATATAATAAAATTTTTGAAATTAACCGTTTTTTATTTATTCTTCTAGTTCATGTGTAGGCTCAAAGTCTCCCATTCCTTTTTGATATAGAGGCATGGAATTCATCATTTCAAATTCCGGCATATCTATATTAGGTATTGCCATATCAGAACACATATATTGTCTCATGCAAATTTCAACACATCGTCTAAGAGTAGGATTCATCATTAGAGGACATCCATAAGGATATCTCATATGAGGTTCTGGCATCATAATAGGAGGCTCATTATAAATAGGCATATATTCCATAGTAGGATATAGTGATGGTACAGCAGGTCTCATACAATCTTGATCTATGTTTGAATACATATAGTATCAACTCCTTTTAAATTTTAACTAATAATAGTATATGTAAATATGTGATACTGGTTCTTTAAATTTGTTTCTTGACAAAATTAAGATTTTATTGTATATTTTATAAGCAAATGGATTATTATAATTTAAAGGTAATGCAGGGAAGAGTAAGCTTCAAAATTGAACTTTAGAGAGCTGGGGAAGGTGAAAGCCAGTGTTCAAATTTTAAGCTGAATATGGCCCCTAAACTTTACGGCTGAAAGATAGTAGGCAGTAACGGGTTTGCAATCGTTATAATTGCAAGGTTATTATTAAGTAACTTAGAAAGGTTCAAACTGTGAAGTTTGAACAAATTAGAGTGGTAACACGGAAGGTACCTTCGTCTCTACGTAGAGATGAAGGTTTTTTTATTTAAAAAATGAGGAGGTAGAAAAATGAAGAAGTTTTATTTAACTACACCTATATATTATCCTAGTGATAATTTACACATAGGGCATACCTATACTACAGTAGCAGCAGATACTCTTAAACGTTTTAAACAATTATTAGGTTATGATGTAATGTTTGTGACAGGAACTGATGAACATGGTCAAAAAATACAAGAGAAGGCTAAAGAAAATGGGTTAGCACCAAAAGAGTATGTAGACAATATTGTAGCTGAAACAAAAAAATTGTGGGAAATATTAGATATTCAATATGATAAATTTATTAGAACTACTGATGAATATCATGAAAAAACAGTACAAAAAGTTTTTGAAAAACTATATAATCAAGGAGATATTTATAAGTCTAAATACGAAGGTTGGTATTGTACTCCTTGTGAGGCATTTTGGACAGAGAGTCAATTAGAAGATGGAAAATGTCCAGATTGTGGTAGAGAAGTTAATTGGGCAGAAGAGGAAGCTTATTTCTTTAAACTTTCTAAATACAAGGACCAACTATTACAACTTTATAAAGAACATCCAGAATTTTTACAACCAGAATCTAGAAAAAATGAAATGTTAAATAATTTCTTATTAAATGAAGACTTACAGGATTTATGTGTATCTAGAACTAGTTTTGATTGGGGGATTAAGGTTCCTTTTAATCCAGAACATGTAATTTATGTATGGATAGATGCATTGATTTGTTATATATCGGCATTAGGCTATGGTAGTGATAATGATGAATCCTTCAAAAAATATTGGCCTGCTAATGTTCATTTAGTAGGAAAAGAAATAGTCCGTTTTCATGCTATTATTTGGCCAGCAGTGCTAATGGCTTTGGGAATAAAGTTGCCTAATAAGATATTTGGTCATGGTTGGATATTGTTTGATGATGATAAAATGTCAAAGTCCAAAGGGAATATTGTATATCCAGAACCATTAATAGAACTTTATGGAGTAGATGCTTTTAGGTATTTCTTACTAAGAGAGTTTTCTTTTGGTCAAGATGGTTCTTTTTCAAAAGAAAAGTTTTTACAGAGATTAAATGCAGATTTAGCTAATGATTTGGGCAATCTAGTGAGTAGGACTGTAACTATGGTTGAAAAGTATAATGAAGGAATTATACCAGAGCCTGGAAATGCTGGCGATTATGATGATGAATTAAAGAAATTAGCTCTTCAAGTTCCAGATAAAGTAGAAGATAAAATGGATAAATTAAATTATAGTGGTGCTTTGGAAGAAATATGGAAATTAATTCGTAGGACCAATAAATATGTAGATGAAACTAGACCATGGGAATTAGCCAAAAAAGGTAAAAAAGAAAGGTTAAATACAGTACTTTATAATTTATGTGAAAGTTTAAGAATTATATCCATATTAATTAAACCTTTTATGGAGAGAACCTCAAACAAAATAACTAAACAATTAGGAGGAGATGTAGCCAATATATCTTGGAAGGCTGCAAAAAAATGGGGTAATACTCCTAAAGGACAGAAAGTTGAGAAGGGAGAGGTACTATTTCCAAGATTAGATATTGAAAAAGAATTAAAGAAATTAACTAAAGCCAATGAAAAGTTAATAAAAGAGAGAATAAATAAAAAACAAAAGAAGGAAGATGACAAAATGGAAGAAATTACAATAGATCATTTTGCAAAGTTAGATTTGAAAGTGGCAGAAATAGTTGAGGTCAAAGAACATCCAAATGCAGACAAATTATTAATTCTTAAATTAAATTTAGGAGATGAAACTAGACAAGTAGTTTCTGGTATAAAACAATTTTATTCTCCAGAAGATTTAATAGGGAAAAAAGTTGTTTTAGTAGCCAATTTGAAGCCTATTAAATTAAGAGGAGAAGAATCTTATGGTATGATATTGGCAGCTGAAAAAAATGGGAAATTAACCCTTGTATCTACTTTAGAAGACATAGAAGCAGGAGCAACAATATCATAGATAAATAAAAAATAAGGCTATTTCAAAAGCAATAGTTCATAGAGAAAAACAGGTTAAAGAGTATTTACTTTGAGGCCTGTTTTTTTAGTTAGTATGATTAATTAGGTTTGCAAATAGTGCTATTTTTATTTTTTAAAAAATCTATAATATGATATACTATAAAAACAAAAGAGGATTAGGAGTGAGAATATGTTGATTGATAGTCATGCTCATTTAGATGATAGTAAATTTGATAAAGATAGAGAAAATATAATAGAATCTTTTGAAAAAAATGGTATATCTTTAATTATTAATCCAGGGGATGATTTATCTTCTAGTATAAGAGCTGTAAATTTAGCAGAAGAGTATGAGAAAATATATGCAGCAGTAGGAGTTCATCCCCATTCAGCAAAAGATATAAATAAGAGTACTTTAGAAATATTAAAATCTTTTGCTAATAGAGAAAAGGTAGTAGCTATAGGTGAAATTGGTTTAGATTATTATTATGATAATTCACCAAGAGATATTCAAAAAAAATGGTTTGTAGAACAAATTAAATTAGCTAAAGAAGTAAATTTGCCAATTATAATTCATTCAAGAGATGCACAACAAGATACTTTTGATATATTGAAAGCTGAACAAGATGGAAATCTCAAAGGAGTACTGCATTGTTATTCTGGAAGTGTAGAAATGGCTAGGGAATATTTAAAATTAGGCTTTTACATATCATTTGCAGGGCCAGTTACATTTAAAAATGCAAGGGTATTGAAAGAAGTAGCAAAGGATATTCCATTAGATAAGATGCTTATAGAAACAGATTCTCCTTATTTAACACCAGAACCTCATAGAGGAAAGAGAAATGAGCCTATTTACGTTAGATTTGTAGCAGGAACTATAGCAGATATTAAAGGTATCAGTTTTGAAGAAGTAGCTAAAGCAACAGGAGAAAATACTAAAAGACTTTTTAGAATAAAGGAGTAGTAAATATGATAAAGGAAGTCATTATAGTAGAAGGTAAGGATGATATTCAAGCAGTAAAGCAAGCAATAGATGCAGAAGTTATAGCTACTGGAGGTTATGGTTATACTAAAGATTTTATAAGAAAACTAAAAATCATTTCAAAAAAGACAGGCATTATTGTTTTAACAGATCCAGATTTTGCAGGAGAAAAAATTAGAAGAGATTTATCTAAGTATGTTGAAAATTGTAAGCATGCTTTTTTACCTAGAGGTAAAGCTTTTAAAAAAGGTGATATAGGTGTAGAAAATGCTATAGAAGAAGATATAATAGATGCTATAAAAAAGGCAAAACCAGAATTAAAATGTAAGAGAGAAGAATTTACTCAAAAAGATTTAATGGAGTATAATCTTTGTGGTGGAAAAGATTCTAAAAAAAGGCGAGAAAAATTAGGAGATATTTTAGGAATAGGATATTCAAACTCAAAACAGTTTTTAAATAGGTTAAATAATTTTGATATTACAAGAGAAGAATTCTTATTAGGAATAGAGGAGTTGGAATAGTAATGAATCAAAAAAGACTTTATTCGCCAAGCTATGTGACGGAACTTATAGAAAAGTATGGATTTGCTTTTTCTAAAAGCTTAGGACAAAATTTTCTTATTGATGGCAATATAGTGAGGAAAATATGCGATGAAGGCAATATTACAAATGAAGATAATATATTGGAAATAGGACCAGGAATAGGGACCCTTACAGAAGAATTGAGTTTAAGGGCTAAAAAGGTAGTAGCAGTAGAATTAGATAATGCTCTTTTACCTATATTAGATGAAACTCTTAAACATTGTTCCAATGTAGAAATAATTCATGGAGATATACTTGAAATAAATTTAGAAAAATTACTAGAAGAAAAATTTGAAACAAGAAATATTAAAGTAGTAGCTAATCTTCCTTATTATGTTACTACACCTATTATAGGAAGGCTTATAGAAGAAGAATTGAATATTCATTCTATAATAGTTATGGTACAAAATGAAGTAGCAGATAGGATAGTAGCTAATCCAGATAATAAGCAATATAGTTCTTTATCAGTATTTGTTCAATATTACACGAAACCAGAAATAATTATGAAGGTACCAAGAACAGTTTTTATGCCTAAACCTAAAGTTGATTCAGCAGTAGTTAAATTAAAATTAAAAGAAGAAAAAATAGATTTACAAAATAAAGAAATTTTTTTTAAGGTTGTAAAATCAGCTTTTGGGCAGAGAAGAAAAACATTAGTTAATTCTTTGAATTCAAAAGACTTAGGTTTGAACAAAAAAGATATAAAGAAAGTTCTTGAAAAGGCAAATATAGATCCAAAGAAGAGAGCAGAAAATTTATCTGTAGAAGATTTTGCAAAGATTAGTTCAAATTTATCCTCCCTCGACATATATTAGTAATAAGATTTAGAAGGGAGGACTATTTATGTCTGAAGATTTCAAATATAAGAGAAAATTTATCATACTAAAAGATGAAATGACTAATATAACGGGTATAAAACCCAAAGGATACGTAAGAATAGAAGTGAGAGGAAATAGGAGCTATATACTATTGAATGTAGACAATGGAGAAAGTAATCAAGTTTATAAGTTTTTTTTAATTGGGAAAAGAAATGATAAAATAGTAGAAGCTTATTTAGGTAGAATATTTACCAATGAAAAAGGAAAGGGCCAAATAAAAGTTGATTTTAATAGTAGGGATATTGGTAATACAAGACTTTCTTTGGAAAATTTTACTGCTTTAGTTATTAGAAGAAATCTAAATATTTTACTATCTGGATATATTGACCAAAATGATGGATTGTTAGCCAAATATATTGTAGAGCTTCAAAATGAAAAAGAAGTAGAAACAGAAACTGAGGTAGTAGAAGAGATAGAATCAGATAAAGGTGATAGTACAGAAGAAATAGAAGAAAGGGAAGATTTAAAAAAATTAGAGGAATTAGTACCAGAAGAATTGAAAGAAGAAGAGACGATGGAAGAAATAAAAGAAGAGATAATGGAGGAAATAGAAGAAGAAAAAATAGAGGAAATAATAGAAGAAACAGAAGACGATATAAAAGATTTTACTAATACAGAGGAGATTCCCAAGTACAATTATGAAAATATTGACTATATAAGAAAAATGGATTATAAAAGTAGGTTGAATAATTATGTAATGAGTATACTTAAATTTTTTCCTTATGTAGATCCTTTTTGTGTTCAATTAAAGGGCTATGATTGGTGGAGAATAGAATATGATGGTACTCATAGTTATAGAGGCTTTTTACCTTTTTCAAGTTATCTTATGAATATGTCTTATAATTATCCTTTTGTAAGTAATACTATTTCTCCTATAAGTTTAATGAAAAAGTATAATCACTATATTTTTGGTATGTATAAGGAATATGAGGATGTAATATATTATTTATATGGAATACCGGGACAATTTATTTCTGCAGAGCATCCATATAAAGGTATATCTGGTTTTAATACTTGGTTTGAAGGGAAGGAAGGTTATGGTTATTGGCTTATTTATATAGAACCCATAACAGGTAAAGTGGCTTTCCCCTTAAATCCAATGGTACCTTTTAATTAATATTAATAAAATATGTTATAATAGTAATAGAATATTTTGAAAGGAGGATAGGCTGCATATTATAAAATGCAGCAAAAAAATTGAAAAAATCTTCAAAAGAAGAATATTTAATAAACACAAAAAATAAAAAAAGTTTAGATGAAATTAAGAAATCTATGATAGATGAAGAAGAGATAAAATTTCTTTCTGAGATATTTAAAGCTTTAGCGGACCCTACTAGATTAAAAATTATATATGTTCTTTCTAAAAGTCCTCTATGTGTATGTGATATAACAAATTTGTTGGACATGACTCAATCAGCAATATCTCATCATTTGAGAATACTTAGGAATCTTAAATTAGTAAAATTTAGAAAAGAAGGGAAAATGGTTATATATTCCTTGGATGATGAACATGTATTACAATTATTTAGGCAAGGTTTAGATCATGTAAGACATGATTAAGAATGAGGTATCTTCCTCATTTCATAGTATTGTGTTCATTTTTAGAAACTATTTTAATTGCTTCTGCAACTTGTGCTAAAACAGATACTCGTTTTTGTCGATTTAATAAAAAAGCTCTTTTTTCACCTTCGTTAACATTTGATAGAAAATATGCTGGAGGTAAATTGTTTAAGGCTATTGATTTTATGTCATCTATACAATTTTCACATTTACAAATATCATATTGTTTTAATACATCATTAGTAATCTCATCAACTAGTATTTCCATGTAGTTTTTATTCATTAGCATCAATCCTTTTTTATTATGACTATTTTATTATAACTAATTCATTATAACATAAGATACCCAATAATAGTAGTACAACACTTAATAGAAGACTTAAATTTGTTTTTAATTTTTATACAATAATTATATGATTAAATATTTATTCTTCGGGTAATATAAAGCTACCAGGTGATACAGTAATATATGTTGGTAATGTAAGCATATATTAAGAAGGAGTATTAGTATGAATTTAGAGGAGGAATAAAAAATGGCTGATGTGACTATATATACTAGTAACACTTGTCCATATTGTACAATGGCAAAGGATTATCTTGATGAAAAAGGTATACAATATAATGAAAAAAATATTAATGAAGATTCAAATGCAAAAAAAGAATTGATTGATAGAGGACATATGGGAGTGCCGGTAATAATAATTGATGATGAAGAAATTGTAGGTTTTAATAAACCAAGATTAGAAGAAATATTGAATAAATAGATAAAGTTAAAAAATGGATTTTTTGTTAATAAAAAAACCCTTGTATCGTACAAGGGTTTTTCTTATGAGAAAATAAATATAAAAAAATCTCTATTCATTCAAAGCTTTTAACAATTGATCTACATCTATTCCATGAACTATTGCAGCTTCTTCAATTGTTTCCATTTGACTAGCAGGGCAACCAATACAGCCGAGACCATGTCTTAGTAAAATTTCAACTGCTTCAGGTTTGTTTTGAATTAATTCTCCTATAAGTGTATCTTTAGTAATTGCCATTTTATTATCCTCCTTTTCCATATATATAACCTAAGAATATATTAGCATATTTTATATACCCAATGCATCTTATTTATATCATTTCTTAAAAAAAGTAAAATATTTATATATTTCATTGCATAAAAGCAAAATAAATGGACATTCTTATAACAGGAGGTGAAAACATGGAAAATAATAACAATAACAGAGATAGAGATAAAAGTCAGACTAGAGATAACAATCCTGTGGGAGAAATACTTTTAAGAATTTTAATTACTGCTATAGTAGTAGGGATTGCGGCATTTTTAACTCCAGGTTTCACAATAAGAGGTATTTGGAGTTTATTATTAGCTTCAGTAGTAATTGCTTTACTTGATTATTTTGTTCAAAAGATTGCAGGAGTAGATGCATCTCCTTTTGGTAAAGGACTTACAGGGTTTATAATTTCTGCAATCATATTATATGTTACTAAATTTATAGTACCAGGATTTAATATATCAGTATGGGGAGCAATAATTGGTGCTCTAGTAATAGGGGTATTAGATGCAATTATACCTGGAAGAGCAATGTAATGTTGTTTTTTTAGCCCTCTAGTTTTGCTAGAGGGTTTTTTATATGGGAATTGGGTATATGTATATAGAAAATAATAAAGGGAGGAATTGATTATGGATATTAATATTACTAGTAGGGCAAAAGAAGAATTAAAAAAATATTTAAAATCTAAAAAATTAGGCAATCATCCATTTAGGATTTATGTTGCAAGCTTTGGTTGAGGTGGCCCAAATTTTGGTATTGCTTTGGATGAGCAAAAAGATGGTGATGTAATAAAAAGTGTTGGAGATTTAACTTTTTTAATTGAGGAGGATTTAGTATCTTCATATAAAAATTTTGTTGTAGACTATAATGATGGTTGGTTCAAAAAAGGTTTTAATATAACTTCTGGTGTTGGGAATTTTGAATGTTAATTGAGATAGGCAAAATGCCTATCTTTTTGTTATTGGCAAAAGCCTATTTTAAAATATGTACTTTAGATATATAATAATATGTAAGACATATATGGAAGACAAAGGAGATGATGTAAAATTGGATAAAGAAAAAATATATAAAGTTTTAAAAAATGTAAAAGATCCAGAATTGAAAAGAAGTTTGATAGAATTAAATATGATAAAAGATATATTTATAGAAGATGGGAAGGTCAAAATACATGTAGCTTTAACTACCATGGGTTGTCCGTTGAAAAATAAAATAAAGGAAGATATTATTAAAGAAGTAAAAACTGTAAATGGAGTAGAAGAAGTAATAGTGGAATTTGGAGAAATGTCCAAAGAAGACAAAGAAAAAATTTTTGGTTCTGAAGAGCCAAGTATTAATTCTTTTGAAAATACAACAATATTAGCTATAGGAAGTGGAAAAGGTGGTGTTGGAAAATCTACAGTTACTGCAAATTTAGCAGTGACATTAAGTCATAAAGGTTATAATGTTGGTTTATTAGATGCAGATATTCTTGGATATAGTATTCCTCAAATTATGGGTATAAAAAATGAAAGACCAATGGTTGTTGGTGAACAAATAATTATACCTATTGAAAAAAATGGAGTAAAAATAATGTCCATGGGAAATTTAGTAAATGAAAATCAAGCATTAGTATGGAGAGGGCCAATTTTATCTGGAATATTGGAACAATTTTTAAGAGATGTTTCTTGGGGAAATTTAGATTTTCTATTATTAGACTTACCACCAGGAACTGGAGATATACCATTAAGTTTAATGCAACAAGTTAAAAATACAAAATTTGTAATAGTTACTACTCCACAAATTACAGCAAAAGATGTAGCTAAAAGATTAGGTTTTATGGCTAAAAAGACAAATACAGAAGTTGTAGGTGTTATTGAAAATATGTCTTATTTTATTTGTGACAAATGTAATGAAAAACATTATATATTTGGAAAAGGAGAAGGACAAAGGTTAAGTCAAGAATTAGGAGTAGATTTTTTAGGAGAAATTCCATTACTTAAGGAAATAAGAAAAAGTGGTGATAAAGGCTCTATCCCGGCTCTAGACAATGAATCCATAGCGAAAAAATCTTATGAGCTCATTGGAGAAAACATCATAAAGAATACTAAAAAGTATTAGGGATAGTTCGAGGCCACTGAAAGGGTGGTCTCGAACCGTCTCTAGCGTTATATTTGTTTTCATGTTACAATGAATTCAATAGCTAAAGGATTTACATAATAAAATAACAAATAAATTTTTCTTGAAAAATTACTTGTTTTAGAATATCCTAAGTAATATAAAATAATTATTTAAAGATGAACTCTAAAGGAGAATGAAAAGGGAGGTGATGATTATGGATTCTGGTCCTTTATGTGTTGGGCTGAGTATGGTTAAAAAATTTAATATTGAAGAAAGAACCATAATCATTACCTATTTGATGTTGGTTCTTCTAAGGAGGGATTGATGTGGATGAAAAAAGAATTGAAGAATTAGTTAAAGAAAAGAAATATGTAGTATTAAGAGATGAATTAATGCAAATGAATTCTGTGGATGTAGCTGATATTTTATCATCCATGGATATTTATAATGCAATTATTTTATTTAGAATGTTACCTAAAGATATGGCAGTAGATGTGTTTTCTGATTTTTCTGGAGATAAAAGAAAAGAATTAATTAATCTTATAACAGACAAAGAGATTAAAGCTATAATAGATGAATTATATTTTGATGTTAGGGTAGATGTGATAGAAGAAATGCCTGCTAATGTAGTAAAAAAGATTTTAAGTAATACAAAAGAAGAAGAAAGAAGGCTTATTAATAAATTTTTACAATATCCACCAGATTCAGCAGGTAGTTTAATGACTATAGAATATGTAGATTTGAAAAAGAAAATGACTGTAAAGGAAGCTCTTGCTCATATCAAAGAAACTGGCCTTGATAAAGAAACTGTTTATACTTGTTACGTAACAGATGCAAATAGAAAATTAGAAGGAATAATATCTTTAAGAAAATTAGTTATTAGTGAAGAAGAAGAAGTTATTGAGAATTTATTGGAAACAGAAGTTATTTATGTAAATACCCATGATGATCAGGAAACTGTAGCATCTATATTTAAAAGGTATGGATTCTTGGCTTTACCTGTAGTGGATAATGAAAATCGATTAACAGGTATTATAACAGTAGATGATATTATGGATGTAATTGATCAAGAGACTACAGAGGATTTTCAAAAGATGGCTGCTATGTCTCCATCAGAAAGACCTTATTTAGAAACTAGTACTTTTGTTTTAGCAAAACATAGAATTTTATGGTTGTTAGTTCTTATGATATCGGCAACTTTTACTGGAAATATAATTAGAAAATTTGAAGATGTGCTTCAGTCAGTAGTACTATTAACAGCTTTTATACCTATGCTAATGGATACTGGAGGGAATGCAGGAAGTCAATCTTCTACTTTAGTCATAAGAGGTCTTGCATTGGGAGATATAGAATTAAAAGATGCAGGGAAGGTATTGTGGAAAGAATTTAGGATAAGTTTAGTTGTAGGAATAGTATTGGCTGCTGCGAATTTTTTGAGGATACGTTATTTGGAAGGAGTACATGCTCGCATAGCTTTGACAGTATCTGTTACTTTATTTGCTACAGTAGTGATTTCTAAGGTAATAGGAGGTTTATTGCCTATGTTAGCTAAAAAAATGAAGATAGACCCAGCTATTATGGCAGGACCATTAATAACTACTATAGTAGATGCTCTAAGTCTGATGGTTTATTTTTCAATAGCATCTTGGATGTTGGGAATATAATTTTGATAAAAAACTAGGAGAAACCTCTCCTAGTTTTTTTATGTGATAATATGATATATTTCTAGTTTAAATTCAATATATATATAAATAAAACGATACTGTAAAATAAAGCAATAAAAAGAAGTTTTTTTACGAAAGGATACTGACAGAATTCAACATGCTTTCATGTAATAAAGTGATACAATATTTTTTACTTTAATAATAGTAAAAAAAGAAGTGACAGAGTAACTAAATTTACTTTTTTTGTAAGGAAGGTTTACATTCTAATTGTTTTTACATCGTTATTAAGTAAGATTGTTTCATAAAAAGGAGGGATTAAGTTGCATGAAAAAGGTATGTTTGAGTTAGTAATAAATATTCAAAGGAAAACAAATCATGAAATCGCTATACTCAAACTTATTGAACAATTTAATCCTCTCATTAAAAAATATTCTAATTTATTACGCTGGGAAGATAGTCAATCGGAATTAATTTTAGCGTTAATTGAAATAATTAACAAAGTTCCTACCCAGAATTCCAAGTTTAAACAAGACAAATATATTGTAAGCTATATAAGCAAATCCATTAGAAATACTTATATTTATTTATCTAAAATTAGAAATAAACTTAAATGCCATGAATTTCCAATTAATTTTGAAATAACAGAAGATAGTTATCAAGCAAGTATAGTAGATAGATTATTTGTGGAAGAATTATTAAAAGTTTTAACTAAAAGAGAAAAGGAAATAATCACCTTAAAATATTTTAATGAGTATAGCGATATTGAAATTTCCAGAAAAATTGGGGTTTCAAGACAGGCAGTTAATAAAACTAAAAATAGGGCTATCAAGCGAATGCGTGAATATATGGATGTTAGTTAGGGGGGTGAAGGAGGTGGAAAGCCAATTAATTAAAATTGCAACATCCCAAGGAATATGGGCAACACTTAGTGTTTTCTTGATATGCTATATTTTGAAAACTCAAGAAAAGAGAGAAAATGAGTATCAAAGTATTATAAAAAATTTGACACAGAAATTTAATATTGTTCAAGATATGGATAGAAATATAAAAGGAATGGAAAAAGATTTAGGGAAAATGAACTTTAAATAAAAGTGGTTTACATTTTTAAGATAAATCTATCTTTAATAAATAGATATAAAGTTTATTAGAAAACAACTAGAGCAATAGTTAATATATATTAACTATTGCTCGATTGTTTTAGATGAGAATTTAGTAAGTAAATATATTCACTTATAGGGTTTAATATTCATAAGTTATAATAGAGGTAGTATAAAAAGGCCTATTTTTGGTAAAATAATAATAGACATTGGATTACGAAGGAAAAGGTTATTTATTATATTTACTTAAATGAAATAAAAAGGATGTGAAATATTGAAAATATTATTTGTATTAATATAATAAGGTATTTTGAAAATATAGTTAATAATACAATAAAATTTGACAATATATTTTGTTCGTAGTATAATTAAATGTTAATTTGACAGTATGGACAAGATATGTTATAATTTAGGACATGGGTGTTCGTGATACTCTTTCTACCTTAATGAATGAGGAAAACTCTGAGGAAGGTGATCATTTTGTTAGAAAAGAATAGCTTGTCAAAAATTCGGAAAGATGTTGAGGACTGCGTTGGCAAAAAAGTAATTCTTAAAGCCAATAAAGGAAGAAAAAAGACAACAGTTAGGGAAGGAATTCTTGAAAGTGCATATCCAAGTATATTTGTTGTTAAAATTTCAAATGATTATGACAGCGTTAGGAGGGTTTCGTATACCTATTCAGATATATTAACAGAAACTGTTGAAGTAACAATCTGTGAAGGAGAAAGAAGAAAAATAAATATGATTTAGATTGTAAAGGACAGATGATTTTAGTTCTGTCCTTTTTGTTTTTTAAAATTGTTTATTGTTGATATATAAGGCCTTCCTCTTATTTTATAGAAATATTTATTAGATATTTTGTAAGAGTATGATATAATACTGTTAAATTTCCGAAAAAGATAGAAAAGGTGAAAAAAATGAGAAGAAAAACAATTACTATAATTGTGACATTTTTATTAATTTTAAGTGTTTTAATTGTTAGGTCAAATATTATAGAAAATTTATGTCAAGAAGTTTTAAAAATGAAAAATTTAAATGTGGGAAGAGCTAATAAATTATTTGAAAACCAAATTTCTGGAAAAGCCTTTTCGAAAAATGAAAGTCCAAATACTAAAATAGTTAATAGAGATACTAAAAAACAAGAATCAGATGATATAAAGGAAAAAGAAATCATAGAGAGGGAAGAAAGTAGATTTTTTGAGAAACAAGCTACAAGAAATAAAGATATTAGAGAAGATGAAAAATACATAGGTGAAGTTTTAGATGTCGTTGATTACGTTGGTGAAGCAAAAGTATATTTAGATAAAAGTAAAAATAGTGATATAATCTATAAATTAAAAGATTATGATAAAGTTGTATTATTAGAAACATTGCCTTATGGTTGGTATAAAGTGAAGTTAAAGGATGGACGAGTTGGTTATGTAGATGCATGTTACATAAGAGCTAGAAAAATACCACCTCATAATTATGATCAAAACTCAAAAGAATGGGTACTTATATTTTCTAATGAAGATCAAACTTTAGAAATATATAGAGATGGTAAATTAGTACAAAAAAGCTTAGCTTCTGGCGGAATATGGGATAGTTTTACTCCTAAAGGTGTTTTTAAAATTGAATCAGGTAGAAGAGGAACCTGGGCTTATATTCCTAGATTTAAACAAGGAATGAAATATTGGGTAGGATTTAAAGATACTTATTTATTACATTCAGTACCATACAATCAAAATCACGAAGTGATTCAAGAAGAAGCAATCAAATTAGGGCAACCCTCAAGTCATGGTTGTATAAGATTACCTGTAGAAATGTCTAAGTACATATATGAGAATGTTCCAGATGGTTCTCTGGTTATTATAAAATAAAAAATACCGACATATGTCGGTATTTTTTTTAATAGGGAATTGAACTTAGTAAAAAACTAAGTTCAATTACGGGGAAGAAAGACCACTTGGAAGTCTTTTCATATTAATTATACAATTATTTATCAAAAAATGTAAATAGGCCTCTAGTATTATATTTTTTTAAGTTAAAATGACTAAAATAGGAGTATTTTGTAAAAAAACTAATATTATTCATATTTTAGTGAGCTATTAAAAGAGTAGAGCTCTCTATTTTTTAGTAATTTTTTTGGACATCGATACATATATTTCTTTATAGGATAATATTAAAGTTTATTATATAAAGGGGGGTTAATATGGCAATAGAATTGGTTAAAGATATTCTTAAAATAAATGAAATAAGAGGGAAAGAAAGAGTTGAAGCTTTAGTAGAGGCAGAAATGTATTTAAATCACACAAAACCAGAAATAGAAAAAATTCTTTGGACTGATGGAAAAGTTGAAATTATGAACGTAAAGATTATTCAAAATAAAGTTTTGGTGTCAGGAATAGTAAAGTTAAAGGTTGTTTATAAAGCAGCAGGAGAAGATTTAGAAATATATATTTTAGAAACCACTACGGATTTTAACGAAGAGGTAGAAATAGAAGGCATAGATGAAGAAATGTCTAGTGATGTAAAGGCAAATTTAGAATACATAGAATATGAGATTGTTGATGCCAAAAAAGTGCTTTTACAAGCATTAGTAAATATTGATGCAAAAGTTGAGTCGATAAATTCAATTGAAATTATACAAAATATAAAAGGGGAAGAAAATCTTCAAACTTTAAAAGAAAAAATAGGATACAAAGATATATTAGCTTCAAATGAGTCTAATGTATTAGTGCGAGAAGCTTTTGAACTGGAAGACAATATGCCTGCTATTGAAGAGGTACTAAAGGTACAATTGGAAGTTTATGAGGATGAAAGTAAGGTAGTAGAAGATGGTTTAATAATTGCAGGAATTGTAAAAGGTAGTCTTCTTTATATAGGAGATGGAAAATTAAATTCAATAAAAAAAGAAATG
Source organism: uncultured Clostridia bacterium (assembly GCA_964447805.1). GTDB lineage: Bacteria > Bacillota > Clostridia > Tissierellales > DATGTQ01 > CAYUTQ01. Next base: position 47,962 of record CAYUTQ010000008.1, on the reverse strand, counting down.
TCTTTTAATCATTTTCTTGATATGCCAGGAATAGAGAGAGATTTAAATTGTCAATTGGATTTAGAAATAGATAGTGGAGATTATGAATTAAAAGAAGATATAGAAGGAAATTTAAGAATAGTAGATTTAGAGGTAAAAGTGAAAGTAAAAGGGAAAGTATATGAGGAAAAAGAAAAGGATATTATAGTAGATGTTTATTCAACCAAAAGAGAAATTAATGTAGAAAAAGAGGAAATTGAAGTTTTCCAAAATATTAAAAATTTTATAATGAAAGAAAAAGTTAAAAGACAGATTAAAGACAAAAGTTTTGATGAAGTATACAGTATTGAAGGGAATCCAGTTCTTGTAGATAGTAGGTATATAGATGGAAAAATTGTAATAGAGGGATTTTTATCTACCAATATTGTATATTTGGAAGGAAACACTAAGGAAATTGAGATTACTCATCAGGAATTACCTTTTAAATTTTATATAGATGGAGAAGATATAGAAGCTTCAAATATAATTATAGATATAGATTGTATTCTTGAAGGTATATCATATAAGATAGATAATGGGGAATTAGAAATAGAAGGAAGTTTGAGAAATGATATACAAGTGACTAGTAAGAAAAAAGTTAATATTATATTAAATTTGGAATCAACAGATAAATTAATAGACAAGAAATCTAGGTCCAGCATTACTATTTATATAGTTCAAAAAGGAGATATGTTATGGGATATAGCTAAAAGATATAATACTACTATGGAAGAGATAGTTCTTTCTAACAATTTGTCCCCATCAGAACTTATTATGCCAGGAGAAAAAATAATAATTGAAAAGCTTGTAGATGTAGATTTTTCATGATAGCATTTTTGATTTGTGGTATAATATAACTGTTTCTAAAACTTAAAAAAGGAGAAGTGGTATGAAAGACATAAAAATTAATGCTTATGGAAAGATTAATTTATCCTTAGATGTGCTTTCAAAAAGGAAAGATGGTTATCATAATATAAGTACTATTATGCAACAAATAGATTTGAAAGACATCATTATACTTAGAGAATTGAAGGATGGTATAATAATTGAATCCAATCATTCTCAAGTGCCATTAGATTCAACTAATTTAGCTTATAAGGCAGCTAAGTTGATTAAAGAAAGGTATGAAATAGACAAGGGAATTAGAATTACAATACAAAAGGACATTCCAATTGCTTCTGGTTTAGCAGGGGGTAGTACTGATGCTGCTGCAGTTATTAAAGGATTAAATGATATTTGGAATTTAAATCTTTCCGAAAAAGAATTGATGAACATAGGGGTAGAAATAGGAGCAGATATTCCTTTTTGTATCATGGGGGGAACAGCTTATGCTGAAGGTATAGGGGAAAGGTTAAAAAAGTTGCCTGATTTTTCAAATAAGTTAATTTTATTAGCTCATCCAGATATTTTAGTATCTACTGCAAAGGTGTATCAAAGCCTTCAGTTAGACAAAATTCAAAATAGACCAGATATGGATAAATTGATAAAAAATATAGCAGAGGACAATGTGCAATGTCTAAGTAGGAATATGGTAAATGTTTTAGAAAAAGTTACCTTAAAAAGGTATGAAATAATAGATGAATTAAAGAAAATAATGTTTGAGAATGGAGCCTTAGGAAGTCTTATGAGTGGTAGTGGACCTACTGTATTTGGAATATTTGATGACGAGAAGTTATTACATAAGTGTAAAAGAAAGCTAGAAAAAAAGGTCAAAAATGTTTATGTGACAAAAACTATTTAAATAAATTGAATAAATTTTCCACTTTCTGTAGATTATATTATTAAAACTACAAGGAAGTGGAAAATTTGTTTTTTGAAATTAAAAATTTATTTAACATAAATGTAGTTATTATTTTTGTAGCTATATCATTATTAATATATTTTATAGATTTACCTAATATTGAAAGAAAAGGTTTTGTAAGAGATATTAAAATTATAAAATGCATATCTTTAATATATTTTGTAATTCCAACTACATTGTATATAATATTGAAAATTATTTAGGAGGACACCATGGTTATAGATAAAAATTTAAATAAAAATGTTCAAACAATTAAGGAAATATTTAAAGATTGTGATGATATAGTATATAGAAATTTTTTTATAGGGAAAAATGGTGAATTGGCTTTAATGTTTATATATATTGATGGGCTTGTCAATAAGCCACTTTTAAGTGAATATGTTATACAATCTTTGTCAGATGAGAAAAATATAGAAAAGTCTACTTATAAAAATGTAGGAACTCATATTTTTAAAACAATTGCCAATGAAGATATTGCATTGTCAGAAATAGAAGAAGAAGACAAAATGGAGGAATTAATAGTTGCTATTTTGTCAGGGGAAACAGTTCTTTTAATAGATGGCATAAATAAGGCCATAGTTCTTTCAACTAGAGGCTGGAATACAAGAAGTGTAGAAGAACCTGAAACTGAAACTGTAGTACGAGGACCTAGAGATGGTTTTACAGAAACTTTAAAAGTAAATACAAGTTTTGTAAGAAGAAGAATTAGAGATTCTAAGTTAAAAATTAAAATAACTCAAGTAGGGGAGAGATCTAAAACAGATGTAGCAATTATGTACATAGAGGATATAGTTCAAGATGGTTTAGTCAAAGAAGTGGAGCAAAGAGTTAGCAATGTAAATATAGATGGGATATTGGATAGTACAATGTTGGAAAATCTTATTGAAGATAATTATCTTTCCCCTTTTCCTCAAATAGAGAGTACAGAGAGACCAGATGCAGTGGCTGCTTCTCTTTATGAAGGAAGAGTAGCTATATTAGTAGATAATAGTCCTTTTGCATTAATAGTTCCAGCAACAATTGGTACATTGATGCAATCTTCAGAGGATTATTATTCTAGATGGATTGTTACATCTGTTATAAGGATTATTAGATATGTAGCTGTTTTTATAGCAGTATTGTCTCCAGCATTGTACATAGCTATTACGTCTTTTCATCCTGGCTTGCTGCCAACTCGTTTAGCTTATTATGTAGCTGCTACTAGAGTCAATGTACCATTTCCAGCATTTATTGAAGCTTTTTTGATGGAATTGACTATAGAATTGTTAAGGGAAGCTGGCATAAGAATGGCAGGGCCTATTGGTACTACAATAGGAATAGTTGGAGGCCTTATAATTGGGCAAGCAGCAGTAGACGCAGGAATTGTGAGTCCGTTAATGATTATTATAGTAGCAGTAACTACTATAGCTTCTTTTACTTTGCCTAGTTATGGTTTTGCTACAGCTATAAGATTTTATAGATTTATTCTTATGGTATGTGCCGCTATATTGGGGCTTTATGGAGTTATGCTTGGATTACTTGTTATGCTTACACATCTTGCAAAATTAAATAGTTTTGGTGTTCCTTTTACGTCTCCTTATTCAGGATTAGGGTTAAAAGAAGGAGATTTGAAGGATACAATTGTGAAAGCGCCTATCCAAAATTTAAAAAACAGACCAGTTTTCACTCATCCTAAGAATAAAAGGAGATTAAGATAAAGGTGATAAAATGGAAAGAAAAAACAAAATATCAAATAACCAACTTAAAGCCCTTATAGTAAGTACAATTATAGGAGTGGGAGTTCTTTCTGTACCAAGTGATACTGCAAAGTTTATGAATAATGGAGGTTGGATAAGTATTCTTTTGGGAGGGTTTTTGACTATTCCTATTATATTAATAATGAATAGCTTAGCTCGCATGTATCCAGGGAAAACATATTTTGAATTTGGAAGGGAGATTGTTCCTAATTTTATATTTAAAATTATTAGTATTATTTTTCTTATTTATTTTGTAATATTATTGGCTTTTGTTGTGAGAATATTGGGAGAGGTAATAAAGGCATTTTTGTTGGAAACTACTCCTATAGAGATTATTATTATTACCATGCTTTTGGTAACCGCATATATTGGAAGATGTGACATAGATGTGATAGGACGTGTGGCTCTTATTATATATCCAATAATAATAATAACAACCATTGGTGTAATTGTATTTTCAATTCCTAAAATGGATTTTAGTAATATATTACCTATGTCAGGTATAAAATTAAAATCTTTGTTAATAAGTCTTCCATCTACTTTTTTTTCATATGTAGGCTTTGAAGTGATTCTTATTGCTATGGGAAGAGTTGAAAAACCTGAAAAAAGTTTAAAATATAGTATATTTGCCGTAATATGTGTAACCTGTATATATATAATAATGTTTTTTATGACTTTAGCTCAATTTGGGATTCATGAATTAAGAAGACAAATATGGCCTTCTTTAGTACTAATAAGAGAAATAGATTTTCCTGGTTTTTTTATTGAAAATATTGATGGTATTGTAATGGCAGTTTGGGTAGTGGTGATATTTGGAACTATGGGACCTTTTCTTTATTCGTCAGGAATTGTACTTTCAAGTATTTTTAATACAAAAAAACACGAATATTTTATTATTGCTTTAATTCCTATTATATATATTTTATCTTTAATACCTCAAAATTTAAGAGATACTTATAGATACATAAATATAGTTGTATATATAGTAGGAACTATGTCTATAGTTGCATTTCCAATAATTTTATATATTGTAGCTAAGGTGAAAAAAAGGAGATAGAAAGTATGGAGAAAAAATTACTTATTATTTTAAATTTAATATTTTTGAGTTTAATACTAATAAGTTGTTGGGATATGGTAGAAATAAATGAAAGAATACTTGTAACTAGTGTAGGCATAGATTTGAATAAAACAGGAAAAGGGAAAGGAGATTATGTAATTACTTATGTATATCCTAATATATATGCTATGGGAAAAGAGCCTACTCAGAAGGAAGAAAGATTTGTATTTTCAACTATATCCAATACTTTATTTGAAGCAAGCAGACATTTAGCTACAAGGATAGATAAACCTTTTTATTTTAAACATTTAAAGGTAATAGTTATAGGGGAAGATTTGCTTAGATATCCCCATTTACTTGAGCAAATTTTAGATGGGCTTAATAGGGATCAAAGAGTCAACAGAAAATTAAAAATAGCAGTAGCAAAAGGTAGTGCAAAAGAGGTTTTAGAAATAAAACCTAAACAGGAACCTGTAACGGGGGGATATTTAAACGATATTATTGAAAATACTAAACGATCTTCTAGATTTACTCCTCAAACATTAACAGGTTTAATAAAGGAATCTGAAATTAGTGGTATAACCTTAGTACCTAAGATAGAAAAGAAGAAGAATGAACTTGTAATATCAGGAGGTGCAATTTTAAAGGATTATAAATTAGTAGGCTGGATAGGAGAAGAAGAGAATAAGCTTTTGGCTATTATGAAAGATAAGGTAAAAACAGAATTAATAGATGTTCCTGTAGAAAATATTTTATTATCCTATGTTGTTACAGGCGTAAGAACTAAAAGAAATGTATTAGTAGGTAGAAAGAATATAAAAGCTACTTTTGATATTTACTTAGAAGGTTATATCCAGCAATATACTTTGGAAAAAAAGAAAAATACATTTGAAGATAAGTTTATAGAAAAAGCAGAAAAACAAATTGATAAAAGAGTGAAAAATGATACTAATAAAATGATTGAACATTTACAAAAAACATATAGGACAGATATATTGGGAATAGGGGAATATTTAAGTAAGCACAATCCAAAAGTGTGGAAGAATATAAGAAAAAACTGGGATGAAATATTTCCAAATATAAATATAGAAGTAAATATAACATCGAAAATAAGAAGAACAGGACTTACAAAATAGGAATAAAAAAATAAAAAATGTCAATACTTATTAATAATAGAAAAAATATAAGGGAGGACAAAAAATATGAAATATAAGAAAATGATATTATTCCTATCTGCTATTATAATTGTCATTGTTTTTTTAATTTATCCATATATGAAAGAAAAAAGGACTAAATTAGATAGTATCAAGAAAAAAATTATTAGATTCCATATAAGAGCCAATAGTGATAGTGAAGAAGATCAGGCTATGAAATTGAGAATTAGAGATGAAGTATTAAAACAAGTGGGAGGAAAGTTCGAAAAATCTCAATCTATCAAAGAGACAAGGAAAATCATTCTGGAAAATTTAGAGACAATTGAGGAAATTGCAAAAAAAGAAATAAAAAAAGAAGGGAAAAATTACAAAGTAGATATTAGTTTAGAAAAAGATTATTTTCCAACGAGAAGTTATGGAAATATGGTATTTCCTTCAGGAGAATATGAAGCTTTGAAGTTAATAATAGGAGAAGGGAAGGGTAAAAATTGGTGGTGTGTTATGTTTCCACCATTATGCTTTGTAGATATAACTCATGGAGTATCAAATGATGTAGATGAAGAAATGGAGACTATTGTATTGGAAGATGATTCTGAAGGAGAAGTAGAGGATGATGATGAATATACAATAAAATTAAAATCTAAAATAGTAGAAGTATTTGAAAAAACTAAGGATTATTTAGCAAATCTAACTATGGAATAGAGAGAGAAAAAAATCTCTCTTTTTTATATGTATAAAATTTGGAATATTACAAAAAATATAGAAAACATATTTTAAAAGGAGGGGTATTTTGAAAAAAATTGTTTTGTTAACAAGTATATTTGTATTGATTTTTATTTCAATAATTATGTTCTATGAACCTAAACAAATTCCTATAGAAACATCTTCAATATATAATATGTTTTTGGGCCCTAAAATATTATATTGGGGTACTAGAGGTCAAGATGTAAAAAATGTTCAATGGAAACTTCGTAATTGGAAATATTATGAAGGAAAAGTAGATGGTATTTATGGTGCTAGGACCTATAGAGCTGTTATTAGATTTCAAAAAAAGAATGGTCTAAAAGTAGATGGAGTAGTAGGTCCTAGAACTGCTACAGCTATGGGGCTTAAATTGGCCACTACTGCACCTAAGACTTCAACAGCTGGAGTAACTAGAAAAGGAGATGAATGGTTATTGGCAAGATGTATTCATGGAGAAGCTAGAGGAGAACCATATATAGGTAAAGTGGCAGTAGCAGCAGTAATATTAAATAGAGTTAGGAGTCCTAAATTTCCAAATACAGTAGCAGGAGTAATATATCAGCCTCTAGCTTTTACAGCAGTAGCTGATGGGCAGATTAATTTAAATCCTAATAAGGATTCAATAAAAGCAGCTAGAGATGCTCTTAATGGTTGGGATCCAACTTATGGGAGTTTGTATTATTGGAATCCAGCTACTGCTACAAGTAAATGGATTTGGTCTAGAAAAATAACATTAAAAATCGGAAAACATTGGTTTGGATTATAGGAGGGTGGATAAAATGAGAAGAAAAAATTGGATTATTCCTTCAATATTGGCATTAGTTTTAATAGTATCACTTGTATGGGGATATAATGAAAATAAAGAAAAAAATGAATATAAGACCTCCTTGACTAATCAATATCAAAGATTGTATTTTGATACAAGAAAACATGTGGAGAATATTCAGGTGGCATTGTCTAAGGCATTATTATCTAAGTCAAAAGAACAGAATGTTTTATTGTTATCTCAAATAATGAATGAAGCTTATTTTGCACAGGATAAATTAGCTCAAATACCAGTAGCAGACACAGAAATTAGCAAGACTCAAAAATTTTTAACTCAAGCTGCCGATTATAGTTATTATCTAATACAGCAACACTTAGATGGAAAAGAGATTACAAACAAACAACGAGAAACTTTGTTTAATCTACAAAAGAATTCAGCTGCATTTAATACTGAGTTTTCAAAATTGCAGGATATTATTACAGAATATAATTTTGTTGGTAGGAGAACAGGCAGAAGACAGCAGAAGAAAATAGATGAAGCAAATAAAAAGACTTTTATGACTAGTATTGTAAATTTGGAAAAAACTATGGGCAAAACTCCAGAATTAATATATGATGGACCTTTTTCAGAACAAGTATTGAATAAAAAACCTTTAGGATTAGGAAATAACAAAATAAGCTTAGAACAAGGTAAAAAGATTGCTACAGATTTTTTAGGATATAAAAAAGTAGCAGATATAATACCCCTTAAAGAAGGAAAAGATATTAATACAACAGCAAGAATTCCAGCTTATACTTTTAATATAAGACCAGAGAATACTTCTAAGGATAGGGCTATTCATATAGGAATTTCCAAAACTGGAGGGAAAGTAGTATGGATGGCAAATCCAAGATCAATAGGAAAGAGCAAATTTACTATGGAACAAGGACAGGAAAAGGCTTTAAAAATTTTAAGTGAAAAAGGGTTCAAAGATATGGAGCCTAATTATTCTTTAAGATATGATAATATAGGTGTTTATAACTTTGCATATAAGAAAGACAATGTAACTATCTATCCAGATCTTGTCAAAGTAAAAGTAGCTTTGGATAATGGAGAAGTAGTAGGTTTTGATGCTTCTACTTATCTTGTGAATCATTATAGTAGAACTATCTCTAAACCTAGTATTACAGAAAAACAAGCTAAAGATAATGTTAAAACAGATTTTGATATAGATTCTATAAGATTAGCCCTTATACCTAAAGGGAAGAGAGAAATTTTATGTTATGAATTTAAGGGAAAATACAAGGATTCTAATTTTATAGTCTATATAAATGCTCTTAATGGCAACGAAGAACAAATATTACAAATAATAAAGGATGAAAATGGAGTTTTAACTTTTTAAAATGACGGTTGTCAATTCCTCCTTTTATAAGTAAAATATAAGAAAGGGGGAATTTACATGGATAATAGACCAATAGGAGTATTTGATTCAGGAATAGGTGGATTAACAGTTTTGAAGGAGATAATGGAAAAACTTCCAGGGGAAGATATAATATACTTTGGTGATACTGCAAGAATACCTTATGGAACTAGATCTAAAGAAACTGTAATCAAATATGCTTTTCAATGTATTAAATTTTTAATTAGCAAAGATATTAAGGCTATTGTTATAGCTTGCAATACTGCAAGTGCTTATGCTTTAGAAGAATCTAAAAAAGCATTTGATATACCAATAGTTGGAGTAATAGAACCAGGGGCACGAGCAGCTATTTCATCTACAAAAAACAATAAAATTGGAGTAATAGGAACAGCAGGAACAATAAATAGTGAATCTTATCAAAAGAAAATAAGAAGACTCCTTCCTTCATCAGAGGTAATAGGAATATCTTGCCCCTTATTTGTGCCTATAGTAGAAGAAGGTTGGGAAGATAGTCAAGTAGCTTTTATAACTGCTGAAAAATATCTTCAAGAATTAAGAGAGCATACTATAGATACACTAGTATTAGGATGTACCCATTATCCTATACTAAGATATACTATAAAAAAAGTAATGGGAAAAGATGTTAATCTTATTAATCCAGCTTATGAAACAGCAAAGGCTACTAAAAATTTACTTAAAGAATGTAATTTGCGTTCAGAAGAAATAGATGGAGGCCAATATAAGTTTTATGTCAGTGATGATCCAGAGAAATTCAGAAGATTAGGAGGAAATTTTTTGAGAAAAGAAATAGATTTTGTACAAAAAGTAAATATAGAAAAATAAAGTACTAAAAAATCTATGCTTGAGATATATGAAAACTTATTCGTTAAATTCATGACATAGCACTTTAAACTATAAGTGTTTTAAAGAATTGAATGTTTACCTCAAGCGTACATAATTAAGCACAATGGCTAATATTAACCATTATGCTTTTTTTTGACAATAAAAGTATATTTATTATTATTAAAGTTAGAATATTAAAATATTATAAAAAAAGAGGATATCTTAAATGGCTATTAAGTTAAACAAAAATTGAGGAAACAAAAGATGCAAAAACTTTCAAATTAGTTCCAGACAAAGATAGAGGAACAGAGTCTGTACCTTATTTTAGAGCTGGTCAACATATAAGTATTAGAAGTAAAATAGGAGAAAGTAATATTACTAGACCTTATTCTATATCATCCTCTCCATGTGATGCATTAAAAAGAAATTTTTATGAAATTACTATAAGAAAAAAGAAGGTGGATTTTTTACTGACTATGTATGGAATAATTGAAAAGTAGGAACTAAGATAGAATTCTCTGGATCATTAGGAGAATTTTATTATCATCCAGTAAGAGATGCAAAACTTGTGCATCTTATCCAATTTTAGATATAGAAATAGATGTACCAGTAATGCAACGAGAATAAATGTAGATTAGTTAACATTTTGTTTGGCAGATAGATGTTATTTATAAAAATTTTATTTAACAATCATAGAAAATTGTTCCATAAAGTAGGTAATATGGAGGATTATTAGAAAATTGGCAATACTTGAAAAAATATGACGGTTATGTTATACTTACTTCATAAGTATGGTATAATGGTTAAAAAATGTAAATAAGAAATGGCAAAAAGTGAAAATGGTTATTTATATACATTGTAGAACAAGCTATATTTGGGTAGTTACCGTGGTTTATTATTTTTGAGGCTTTAATTTACAGACTATTCTCACTAATAGCACTATTTACTCAAAATATAAAAGAATATATGGAGGTGATTGATAATAAAAATGGGAATAGCAATTAATAATAATTAAAAAATCAAAGAGAAAGGTGGTGAAAACTTGGTTTGTGGTAAAACAGAAATTATATTTTAGTAATAGATTCTGTTGTGCTGCCGCTTATTAATTAATAAGTGAAAGATCATATTATTGAATATGATTTTAGGAACCAGGTCATTTTGTGAAGGAGCAAATGAAGAGGAGATTACAAAGACGGAGATTATTATCAATAGTATTATTTGTATTAATCACACTAAATTTATTATCTCCTGTTATAACTTTAGCAGAGGAAGGGGCTCCAGAAAAAGTTGTAGCCAAACCTTTAGTTATTATGATGGAATATCAAGATTACAAATTTAGTGACATTGATACTAAGGAAGGTTGGAGACTTAGGGGGATTCCAGGAGACGAATTTACTCCAAAATTTGTACAACAAATGTTATTTGGAGATAAATATTATACAGGAGAAGATGGACAACAATTTATGACTGCAAAAAGTTATTTTGAGAAAGTATCAGGTGGAACTTTTTCTTTTGACGGAGAAGTAGTAGGTCCATATACTGCTAAGAATAATGCAGCTTATTATGGTGCTGATAGAAATGAAAATGGAACTGATCAAGATGAGGCTATGCTGTTAGTCAAAGAAGCTGTACAAGCAGTTGCCCAAGACCCAAATGTAGATTTGTCGAAATTTGATGTTGAAAATAGAACTGGAAATGGAGAATTTGGTGTAAGTGATGGAGTTATAGATACTGTAATAGTCATCCATCCTGGCATAGGAGAAGAATGGGGCGGTGGAAGTTTAGAAGAAGATGCTATTTGGCCTTTTAGAATTGGTTTTACTTGGTATTCAGAAACAAATTTTGAAATGGAAAAGGTAGTAGATCACAATGGAAAAGAATGGTTGTTTGATGATTTTGTTTTAATTGCACAAGATTCAGCATCGGATATGTTACTTCATGAATATGGGCATGTGCTAGGGTTACCAGATTTATATGGTTTTAATGGAAGTTATCCACCAGTTGAATGGTGGTGTATTATGGGAGGTTCCTATACAGGAAAAGATATAGCAGGTACTATGCCAAATTCTTATGGAGCATATTGTAGAGAGTTTTTACAAAAGAGTTTTGAAGAAAGAGGGGTAAAAAAGCCAAGATGGGCTAATTATCGGACAATTAATTTTTCTGATATAGGCAAAGATGGTCTGAACTTAGAAATTCATCAGGCTCATGAAAGATTTAATGGGAAAACAGATTTATTTAGAATAGATTTACCAGACAAAAAAACAGTTATAACTACTCCTACTAGTGGAGAATATGCGTATTTTAGTGGTAAAGATAATGATTTAAGAAATTTTATGGAAACTACTATAGATTTAACAGATTATGAAAAAGCAAAACTTCAATTTAAAGCATGGTATAAAATTGATCCATATTTTGATTTTGCAACTATAAGAGTGAATGAAGTAGGAAGTGAAGAATGGGAAACTGTGGAAGGAAATATAACTACTACAGAACTTGATGATTGGATTAAAGAAAATGAGCCAGAAGAGAGATGGAAAGAAAGAAACCCAGGTCATGGAATAACTGATGATTCAGAAGGATGGGTTGATGGGGAATTTGATTTAAGCAAATATGTTGGAAAGAAAATAAATTTAAAATTCTATTTTTGGACTGATAGTAATACTCCAGAACAAGGAATTTATATAGATGATATAGTAATTAGTGGGGTAGCAAGGAATGAAAGTTTAGATGGAGATACTGAATCTATAGATGAAGATGAAATAGATTTAATAAATGAGCAAGATGTAGAAATTACTGAGTCAGATTGTACTCATGAACATGAGTTTAATTTAGAAAAAGAAGCAAATTTAAATATATCAGTGGAATCTATTGAAGATTTAGAAGTAACATGGGCATTATACGATAAGGATAATAACAAAGTAGAGGAATTTTCTAAAGTTCCTGCTGGAACTTATAAATTAATTGTAGAAGGAGATAAGAAAGCTAAATATTCTATTATAGTATCAGCTAAGGAGTTAGAAGAAAAAACAAAAGAGGTAGAAGAAAATTGGGTAACTATATTTGAAGATGATGCTGAAGGCGAACCTAAATTTGATCTTAGTGGAGGTTTTACTAAATCTACTGGAAAAGTAGAATCTAAACATTATTATTTATTGGAATGGAGAAATGTAAAAGAAGGAGAAGTAGATGAAGGATTAGGACATGTATATTATGGTTGGCCAGAAATTAGCTATGATCCAGGTTTATTGATATGGTATGTAAATGAAATGTGGACTGATTCTTGGGGAAGACCAGATCAACAAGTAGCAGATCACCCAGGTGAATGTTTTGCAGGTGTAGTAGATGCAGATCAAAATCCTGTAGGTTATGATTATAAAGATGGTAATCATTATAATGATACTAGAGGCGATTTCTCAATGCATGATGCAGCTTTTAGCTTGAGAAAGGAAAACAAATTTTATCATGACTGGGGTGGCGGAACAATAACTAAAGATTTGTATCCATTTATGGTACCTGAATTTAATGATGGTAAAGACTATACAGATCCAATGAACCCACAATCTGGATTGATATTACCCAATTATGGAATAAATATACTTGTTTTAGAAGAAGCTAATGATAGAAGTTCTGCCAAAATACGTATTATGAATAGTGAATCAGCAAATAATCCAGTGGATTATAGTGATGGATTAAATGTAAAGTATATAAAAGTAGAGAATAATACTATAATAATAGGTGCAGAAAATAAAGGTTCCAAAGATGATTTAGGGGAAAAAGCATATATAGGTTATATTAAAAAAGATAATAAAGGAAATGTTGTAGAAGCAAAAGAAGAGCTTGTTTTTGAGAATGGTGTATATAAATGTTCTACTGATTTTTTAACAAAAGTTGATGAAGGAGAATATAAGGTTAATTTCATTGTATTAGAAGATTCAGCTAGAAATGCTAGAGCTATTTATAATTCAGAAATTCATTCTGGTTACGGAATGGATTTGAGTAGTGGTAATATAGATAGTACTAAATTAGAACCAGGAAAACCAGAAGAGCCAGAGGAACCAGAAGAACCCAAAGATCCGGAAGAGCCAAAAGAGCCAGAAGAACCAATGCCAAGTGATCCAAAAGACCCAATGGATCCAAAAGAGCCAGAAAACCCAAGGGATCCCAAAGAACCAAAACCCAAGGATCCGAAAGCTCCCATTGATTCAAAACCCAAAAATCCTAAAATAGAATATCCAGAAGATTCAAAAGCTCCAGAAAAACCAAAAGAAAGCAAAGGCGATTTACCAAAAACAGGTACTAAAAACTATATAGGAATGTATATCAATGGATTACTTTTAGTTGCATTAGGTATAGGTTTAAAAAAGAAAGATATTTAAGTTATTAAAGACATAATATTTTTAGGGATAGATGATTTTCATCATTTATCCCTTTTATTTTTCCATAATTTCTTCATATGTCCCTAAAACTACTTTTTATATTATAAGCTTGTCAGAAAAATTAGAATGATTTTTCTTGCGGCAGAGCATAAAAATCCATATAATGGGAATTGAAAGGTTGTTTAATTAAGGGGGTGCTTTTTTAAAATTTTTTAAATATAAATGGGGGGTATTGAAATGGTCAAAAAGCAGAAGAAGGGAAAAAAGTTCATATCTTTTATGTTGGTGTTCATTTTAGTTTTAAGTAATTTTGCTTTTGCAACACCAAATTCAAAAACAGAGTTTAAAACTTTTAAAAAAGAAACGACTAAACTTGCTAAGGACAAGATTCATGAAGATGTAAGAAAAGCTTTGGACAAAGATGGTTCTGCGGAAGTATTAGTTTATTTTAAAAACAGAATAAATCCTGAAAGGGTAGTTAAGTTAAATTCAATTGGGAAAACACCTTATGAACAAAAATTATCTTCAAGAAATGCTTTAATAAATGCATTAAAAGATAAAGCTGAGACCACTCAATATAATTTAATTAAATATTTAAATCAACAACAACAAAAAGGAAAAGTATCGGAATTTGAATCCTTCTATGTTGTTAATATAGTTTATCTAAAAGGTACAAAAGAAGTAATAGAGAATATTGCTCATATGGATGAAGTAGAAAAGATTTATCCTAATAGAAAAATAAAACCCATCAAACCAGAAAAGTCTAAAAAACCTAAAGCTTTGGAATCTTCAGCAAAACTAGAGTGGAATATAGAAAAGGTAGGTGCAAATTCAGCTTGGAATTTGGGCTATGATGGAACAGGAGCAGTAGTTGGAATTATAGATACAGGAGTAGACTGGACCCATGAGGCTTTGAAAGAAAAATGGAGAGGGTACAATCCACAAGATCCGGACAATCCAAATCCAGAAGGAAATTGGTTTGATGCGGTAGATGGAAAAGATATGCCTTATGATATACCATATGTTCCTCATGGTACTCATGTTATGGGTACTATACTTGGACAAGATCCAACAGGGGAGAATAAAATAGGGATAGCACCGGGAGCAAAATGGATTGCAGCAAAAGCTTTTGATTTATTTGGAGGCTATGATAATTGGTTGTTGGCAGCAGGAGAGTGGATGTTAGCACCAGGAGGAGATCCTAGTAAGGCACCTGATGTAATAAATAATTCTTGGGGTGGAGATTCAAGTAGAGATGATTGGTATAGAGATATGGTGAGTGCTTGGAGAGCTATGGGAATAGTGCCAGTGTTTTCAGCAGGTAACGAAAGTTTTGGAGAGGCACCTCCAGGATCTATATCAAATCCAGCTAATTATCCAGAAAGTTTTGCAGTAGGTGCTACAGATAATAATAATTTGAGAGCTTATTTTTCTCAAAGAGGTCCAGGACCTTATGGAGATGATATAAAACCAGAAATAGTGGCTCCAGGAGTAAATATACGTTCATCAGTTCCAGGAGGATATGAAGATGGCTGGAGTGGTACAAGTATGTCAGCACCTCATGTAACAGGTGCTGTAGCTCTTCTATTTTCAGTTAATAATTCGTTAACTGTAAAAGATGTTGAAAATATTATTGAAAAAACAGCTATTCCTTTAACAGATAAGGATTATTCAAGTTCGCCTAATTATGGTTATGGATATGGTTTGTTGAATGTGTTTGATGCAGTATCTGAAGTTTCAACGGGTACTGGTATAATTAAAGGAAAAGTATTGGTAGATGGTGAAGATGTAGAAGATCCACAAATTTATCATGATCCTATAGAAGAGGATCGTTATTTAGGTTCAGATATACCTATAAAAGCTAGAATTACTGATGATGTATCAGTAGTAGAAGCAGAATTAATGGTAAAAACTATAGGAACAAAGCATTGGTATCACATACCAATGTCTAGAATATCAGGAAATGTAAAAGACGGTATATATAAGGGTGAAATTTCATCTGAAATAATTGAAGTACCAGGCTTTGTATATAAAATTAAAGTCAGGGATTATGATGAAAATATTGTCTATACCGATGAATATAATGTAAATGTGAAATTTGGTATTGTACCAGGAGAATATGAAACGGATTTTGAAAAATATCCTACAGGTTGGACTCTTAAAGGTGACTGGGAATGGGGAGAGCCTACATTAGTTCCAACTCCACATAGTGGGACCAAAGTTGTAGGAACTGTATTAGATGGAAAATATAAAAGTAATTCTGATAGTTTATTAATTACTCCAGCAATTGATTTGAGAGATAAAAACTTACCATCAGCAAGTCTAAGATTATTTCATTGGTATGAAGTAGAAGATTATTATGATATGGGACAAATATATATAAGTAATGATTATGGTAAAAATTGGACACCAGTAGGACCAAAATATACTGGTAAAAGTGAAGAATGGCAAGGATTGTTTATAAATTTAGATAAATATATAGGCTCTAAAGATCCTGTATTTGTTGCATTTAGATTTACTTCAGATTTTGCATATAATGAATCAGGCTGGTATATAGATGATGTAAAACTAGTAGGAGAAGACATAGAACCTCCTACAGCACCAATAGATTTTATTGGAGAAGCAAAGACAATGGGAGCATCTTTGGAGTGGAGTCCATCATCAGCAGTTGATGTGCAAGGTTATAAAATATATCGTTCAGAAAAAGCTGGTGGGGAATATGAATTAATTGGGAATACAGTATCAGAACAATATTTAGATACTAAAGTAAAATCAAATAAAACTTATTATTATACTATAAAAGCCTATGATTTTGCGGGAAATGAAAGTGAATTATCAGAAGAAATAGAAATAACTGTAGGAACCATGGATTTGGTGTATTTTTCCAATTTTGAGAATGATAATGGTAATTTTAATACCGATGGTATAAACAATTGTTGGGAATGGGGGATACCTACTTCAGGACCAGAAAGTGTTTTATCTGATGGAAAAGTATGGGCAACAAAATTAGATGGTAATTATTTAAGAGGTAGTACTTGTTGGATAGAAAGTCCCAATATTTCATTGCCAGTTGAAAAAAATTCAGTACTTTATTTTAATCATTGGTATGATACTGGATATTGGGATGGTGAATGCCAAGTTCACATAATTGGGGAAGATGGAATTTGGAAGAATATAACTCCGGATGAAAGTTTTTATGGAAAAACAAATGGATGGATAGAAACCAAATTACCTCTTAGTGAATATGCAGGTCAGAATATAAAAATAAGATTTGTGTTTTTGTCAGAACAGTGGGCGGAAGAATTTCCAGGTTGGTATATAGATAGTGTAGCTATAGCAAAAGCACAATCTAATGAAAAATTAGGTAAATTAAAAATATATGAAATAAAAGAAAAAAGTAATACTTTGAAAAAATTGAAAAAACAAAATAATATTAAAAAACATACTAAACCTAAAAAAATAAATTATATTTTAAAAGATAAAACAAAATCTCCAAAAAATAATTTTAAGATGAATGTAAGCTATTCAGCTGTTCCAGTAGACGCTACAGTAACAGTATTGGAAACAGGAAGAAGTGTAAGAACAGATTTGGCTACTGGAAAATTTCAATTAAGACATGGAGCAAATAAACCAGGCCAAACTTGGACTTTGAGAGCAGTTGCTTATGGATATTATCCACAGGAAGTGAAAGTTAAATTGGGATCTGGAGCAGTAATTAGACAAAATTTCAAATTGGAACCAATACCAAGAGGGGATATAGTAGGTAAAATAGTAGATAGATTTTCAGGGGAATCAGTATCCAATGCTTGTATAAGGGTAGCAGAAGATACAAATGTAAAACCGGTTTATTCCGATGAGAATGGGAAATTTACTATACCAAAGGTATTAGAAGGCAGTTATACTTTGAAAGTAGTAGCAGATGATTATGAAAGGGGGGAAATAACAGTAAAAGTAATAGGAAATGAAGTGAATGAAGTAGAAATACCATTGAAAAGATTTGTAGGATATGAAAAAGAAATAGTTTATGATGATGGTACAGCTGAAGATGGCATGGTACTAGTTGAATCCAATAATGGTGTAGCTATAAAGGTAACTCCAACTCAATATGGAAAAGTAAAGGGAGCCAATGTATATTTTTGGGGAGATGATTGGCCTGAACCA
Source organism: uncultured Clostridia bacterium (assembly GCA_964447805.1). GTDB lineage: Bacteria > Bacillota > Clostridia > Tissierellales > DATGTQ01 > CAYUTQ01. The sequence goes on along the minus strand of CAYUTQ010000008.1, from coordinate 29,904 downwards.
GGAGGAGAAGAAATAAGATTTGTAATATTCGATACAGATGAAAAAGGAAATCCTACAAAAATGGTAGGGGAACCTAAGATAGTTAATATTGAGAGAGGAAAATGGAATTATATAGATCTTTCTGATTTCCATTTTTCAACAGATAGAGATTTCTTCATAGGAACAGTACAAACTAAAACTGGAGACAGATCTCCAGCAGTAGGAATAGATTATGATACTTCACATTCACAAAGATCCTATATACATTTAGGTGGAAAAGAATTTATATCATTGGCAGATGAAGGAATATGGGGTGGGTTGATGATTAGAGGTATTATGGAATATGCCTTAGATACACCATTGATTACTAATTTAAAAGAAATAAACTATATAAACAAAGATTCTATAAGTATAGAAGGGAAAGTTACATCAGATTGTACAGTAAATGTATATGTAAATGATAAGAAGGTAGCAGAACTAGAAACCAAAGATAGAGTATTCAAAGAAGAAATAGAATTACTAGAAGATGAAAATACTATATCTGTATCAGGAACTATAAAGGGTAAAGAAACAGAACCGTCAGTACCTATCAAAGTAATAAAGGATAAAACACCTCCAAAGATAAATATAACTTCACCAAAGGAAGGAGAAAAGACAAACAAAGAAGTAATAAATATAGAGGGCAATATAGAAGAACAAAATTTAGATAAAGTGTTAATAAATGATCAAGAAATTAAATTAGATGCAAAGGGATATTTTAATAAAAAACTGATATTAAATGAAGGAGAAAATATAATAACTATTACAGCTATAGATTTGGCAGGTAATGAAACAAAAGTAGAGAGAAAAGTGTATGTAAGTTTTAAAGTCCCAGTTATTACAGATATTAAGCCCGACAAAGATTTAAAATTAGAATCAGGAGATAAAGTAGAGATAAGTTTTAGAAGTGAAGATACTGGAGGGAAAGGCTATTTCAAAATATTATTACCTATTAATATAGCCAATGAAAATGAAAGCAAAATAGAGATGACAGAAGTAGAACCAGGCTACTACAAAGCTATTTGGACAATACCAGAAAATATAGAAATTAAAGATGGAATAGTAGAAATAAAATTTACTAATACTTTTGGAAATAAAATAAGAAAAAGAGCACCAGGAAAAATAACAATAGAATAGGAGGAAGGAGAGAACCAGTAGAGAATAAAATTTCTACTGGTTCTTTTATGTATGTAGTATTATGGGAAAAATTAGTACTGTAGAATGATTTTTGTATAAAATAGGTTGGAGAAAGTTTGAGAATATACTGAACTAATAAGGGTGAATGAAGCGAAAACAAGTGGAAATACTTGGTATAAGGATGTTGTATCTTTATATTAAAAATATAGAGTGAGTATTTAATCTACTCTATATTTTTATGTTTTATATTATACTATGTCTGTACATTGTGATATAATATGATAAGTTATATTATAGTATTACAAGGATAGATTATACTATTTTAGTATTGAAAATTTTAATTGAGCGGTATTAGCTTATTTACTATAATAGTTTAAATTGAGAATTTAGGGAATCTGTATATGAGAAAAGTAAAAAAATTGAAATCTGTTGTGGTAATTATATTTTTTACTTTTGTGGGTAAATTTTTATAGCAAAAAATTTGGTTCTGAGAAATTAGCAGATACATATTTTTTGACTATGTTTGCTATGATAGTGTTTATGAGTTTGGTATTATTGGGGACCATGTATAAAGGAGGAAAGGTGAGTAATGGGAAGTATATTAGTTACAGGTAGTGCTGGATTTATTGGATTTCATTTATCTAAGCGATTATTGAAAGAAGAAAATAAGGTAATAGGAATAGATAATTTAAATGATTATTATGATGTAAATCTTAAAAAAGATAGATTATCAATGTTAGAAGAATATGAAGAATTTAAATTTGCAAAGGTTTCTTTAGAGGATAAGAAAGAGATAGATAGAGTATTTGAGGAAAATGATATTGAAATAGTAGTTAATTTAGCAGCACAAGCAGGAGTAAGATATAGTTTGAAAAATCCTTATGCATATATTGAATCAAATGTTATGGGATTTATGAATATATTGGAAGCCTGTAGATATAATGAAGTAAAACATCTTGTCTATGCTTCTTCAAGTTCTGTTTATGGTTCAAATGTTAAAATGCCATTTTCAGTACATGATAATGTAGATCATCCCGTTAGTTTATATGCAGCAACTAAAAAATCTAATGAATTAATGGCACATACCTATAGTCATTTATATGGATTGCCAACTACAGGTCTTAGATTTTTTACTGTATATGGACCATGGGGAAGACCGGACATGGCATATTTTCTATTTACAAAGGCAATATTCAATGATAAACCAATAAAAGTGTTTAATAATGGAAAAATGGAGAGGGATTTTACCTATATAGATGATATTATAGAAGGTGTAGTTAGAGTAATGAAGAATCCGCCAATGGCAAATGAAGATTGGGATAAATTAAATCCAGATCCAGGGACAAGTTATGCTCCTTTTAAAGTTTATAACATAGGAAATAATCAACCAGTACAATTAATGAAATTTATAGAAACTATTGAAGAAAAAATAGGTAAAAAGGCGAAGAAAAAGTTTTTACCTCTACAAGCTGGAGATGTACCTAAAACATATGCAGATATAGATGATTTAATAGAAGACGTAGGCTTTAAACCTAATACTTCAATCGATGAAGGTATAGGAAAATTTGTGAAGTGGTATAAGGAGTATTATAATAAAAAGTAGAAGATTAGTATGTTTAAAAATTTTAAAAAGAAGGGATATAGATGAAGAATAAAAATTTTATTCTCATTTTGCTAGATATAATTCTTATAAATTTAGCATATGTTTTAGCTATTTATTTAAGATTTGATGGGAATATTCCTGCAAATTATATGGATGCATATGTAAATAACGCTATTATTATAGTTTTAATAAAAATAATCGTATTTTACTTTTTTAGATTATATAAAAGTATTTGGAAATTTGCTAGTGTTGATGAAATGATAGGAATAGTTTCAGCTTCAATAGTAGCAAATGCAGTAGTTATGGCTTATATGACATTAGTTCAATCAAAACTTCCAAGAAGTATATATTTAATGGTTCCTATATTTGATATGGCCTTTATTGGAGGTATAAGGTTTAGTTATAGAGCTATAGGAAGAATTAAAGATGGAGTTCCTAAGAATTTAGAAGAATATAAAAGAGTGCTGATAGTAGGAGCTGGATCAGCAGGTTCTATGGTTATAAAAGAATTAAGAAATCATAAAACATTAAAAAGTATGCCTGTAGCTATAGTAGATGATGATATAAAGAAAAAAGGGAAAAGTATTAATGGTGTTCCAGTAGTTGGAAATAGAAAGGACATAACAAAAATATGTAAAAATGATGATATAGATGAAATAATAATAGCTATTCCTTCTGCTAGTAGAAAAGAGGTTAGAGAAATAGTTAATGAGTCTAGAAAGACTAAATGTAAAACTAGAATTGTTCCAGGAATGTATGAATTGATTGATGGACAAGTTAGTATAAAGAAAATAAGAGATGTGGAAATAGAGGATCTTTTAGGTAGGGAAGAGATACAATTAGATATGAATGAAATATGTGGATATTTAAAGAATAAAAGAGTTTTGGTTACTGGTGGAGGAGGTTCTATAGGATCAGAATTGTGTAGGCAAATAGCTAGATTTGATCCAGAAGAGCTTGTAATATTTGATATTTATGAAAATAATGCTTATGATATACAAAATGAGCTTTTGAGAAAACATAATGATATAAATTTAAAAGTTTTAATTGCTTCCATTCGAGATAAGAAAAGAGTTGAAGAAATAATAGAAAATGAAAAACCGGATGTTATATTTCATGCTGCAGCACATAAGCATGTACCTTTAATGGAAGAAAATCCTCAAGAAGCTATAAAAAATAATGTATTTGGAACTTTAAACGTAGTACAAGCAGCTGATAAGTATAATGTGAAGAAATTTGTGTTGATATCTACAGATAAAGCAGTTAATCCAACAAATGTAATGGGAGCTACAAAAAGAATATGTGAAATGATCATTCAATCTATGAACAAAGAAAGCAATACTGAATTTGTAGCTGTGAGGTTTGGCAATGTTTTGGGAAGTAATGGGAGTGTAATACCATTGTTTAAAAATCAAATAGCTGAAGGCGGACCAGTTACAGTTACTCATCCAGAGGTAATAAGATATTTTATGACTATACCAGAAGCATGTCAATTAGTTTTACAGGCTGGTTCTATGGCTAAAGGTGGGGAGATTTTTATTTTAGATATGGGTGAACCTGTGAAAATTATTGATTTGGCAAAGGATTTAATTAGACTTTCAGGATTTGAGCCAGAAGTAGATATACCTATAGAAATAACGGGATTGAGGCCGGGAGAAAAGTTGTATGAAGAATTACTTTTAGATGAAGAAGGAATAGCTCATACTAAACATAATAAAATATTCATAGGAAAACCTACTTTTACAGATTATAATTATTTAATTGAGGAATTGAAAAAGCTTGAGGAAGTAACTGAAATTGGGAATATACAAAATATAAAAGAGAATCTTAAGGAATTAGTTCCCACATATAAAATTTGTAATGAATCAATGGATTTTAAGGATGAAAAAGCAGATAATGTAACATATATAAATGAAAGTGCTAAAACTTCGGATTTTTCTAGTTTCAATAATTAATAGTAAAATAAGTTTATGAAGGGATAATAGAAATTACAGGAGGATGGAAAATTGGAAGAAATAAGTTTAAGGGATTATATTTGGATAATGAAAAAAAGGCTATGGGTAATAATTGCTTTAACAGTGATTCCTATGATAATTAGTTGTATTGTTAGTTTTTATGGAGGTAAAACAGAACCAGAGTATAATGCGTCTACTACACTTATAGTAGGGGGCCCTAAGGCGTATTTAAATAGTGAAAATCAGGTGGATTATGATGCTTATAAAGCTATTAATGGGAAATTTATAACTAATTTTAATGAGTTACTAAAAACAGAAGTAATTGCAGATGAAGTTATTGATAATCTTAATTTAAATATGACTTATGAAGAATTTAATGAAAAAATAAATGTGGAATTAATTGAGAATACTGCAATAATAAAAATAGAAGCAAAAGATAAGGATCCAGATTTAGCTGTAAAGATTGTTGATGAAATAGTTGCAGTATCTTTAGGAAAAGCAAGTAAGTTAATGAATATAGAAAATATAGAGGTCATGAATAAGACACAAGTTAAAGCTATACCATTAAAATCTAAAACAGCGACGAATGTGGTTATATCTGGTGGTGTAGGTTTTGTAGTGAGTCTATTTTTAGTATTATTACTTGACTATTTAGATAATACTATTAAAACACCTAAAGATATAGAACGTTATTTACAATTACCTGTGTCGGGAATTGTGCCAGAAACAGAAGATGGTTTAATTATTTGTAAAAAGCCTAATTCTATTGTATCGGAGTTTTATAGAGCATTAAGGACGAATATTCAAAAATTTAAAACAGAGAAAGGTATTAAGTCCATACTTATTACTTCATCTAATCCTAATGAAGGGAAAAGTACAATTGCTGTAAATATAGCAATGTCTATAGCTCAAACTAAAGAGAAAGTATTGATTATAGATGGAAATATGAGAAAACCTCAAATTCACACTTTATTTGAAATAGATAATAAATTAGGATTGTCAAATGTTTTAAAGGAAAATATGGATTATAGAAAAGTTATTAGAGAATCAAAAGGGGAAAAGAATCTCCATATATTGACTTCAGGTTCAAGCATATCAAATCCTGCAGAATTATTAGCTTCAAAGAGTATGAAGGACTTGTTAAAAAAAGCAAGTAATGAGTATAATACTGTTGTAATTAATTCTCCTGCTTTAGGAGCAATGTCAGATGCATCTATATTGTCTACTATTGTTGATGGAACCATATTAGTATGTACGGCAGATCAATCAGATATTGATAATGCAAAAATGGCAAAAAAACTTCTTGAGAAGGTAGATGCTAATATTTTAGGAGTAGTTTTAAATAGAGTGGATTTAAAAAGGGAGGATTATTATAAGTATTATTATAATAGCTATATGTATTATGGTAATAATAGTAATATAGAAAGGGTAGCTAAAAGTAAAAATTAATAATAAGGTGAAAAATGAGAGAATAGGGCATATTATATTGCCCTGTTTTTTATTTTTAAATTTAAAATAAAATAAATTCAATAAATGATACCGTATACTTCATAGTTATATGGTATCATTTTTATATGAATAATATTATTTTAAATTTGTAATATTTAGATAAAAAAATCCAATAACATTACCATGTCTTGTTTTGGTAAAAAATGTTGAAAAAAGTAGAAAAATTTGTTACAATCATTTTACACATTTAATTTATTTGGAAATTTGAAATTAAATATTTATTAATAAAATATTATAGATATGAAAATTATTTAATTTTTGTAACAATGTCGATAATATTTTTGTTATTTATGGGTATTGTAAATAATTTTGTATAAGAAAATTAGTAATATGTTTTGAATCATTTAAAGTCAAAACGAAAAGGGGTATTGATATGCATTGTAGGAATTGTGGACAGGAATTCAATGAAGGAGCCAAAATATGTAATAATTGTGGATTTGAGCCATTAGAGCATGAAAATTATTGTCAGAATTGTGGGGCAGAAACAAAATCAGGACAAAAACTATGTGTAAAATGTGGTTTTGAATTAAAAAGGAAAAATTCAGTTTTGTATTGTGAAGATGGAGAACCAGCTCTAACAGATTTTAGAGGTTTTGCTCGTTATTGGCAACAGGAATTTACCAAAATTCAAGAAACTGGAGAAATATATAAAGGAAAATGGAATTGGGCAGCATTCTTTTTTGGGTCTATTTGGGCATTAACAAAAGGCTGTTGGCTTCCTGCTTTAATTGCTATAATAGGTTCTATTTGTACCTATGGAATTGTTGGTGTTATTTATTTGTTTATATTTGGAATCAGAGGAAATTATATGTATTACAACAAAGTAGTAAAGAGAAAAAATATACCTATTTAAATACAATGAAAAATTTTAAGTTGTGTTTTATAAAAGATAGCCCGTTGCAAACCATTTACTAACTCTTCATGGCAAATTCAAAGATATATTAGCTAAGGACAAACTATATTTATGGCAATATGACAGATATCATGGCTTCTCTAGGACTAGGACAACTACAAATATACCCAGAAATATTGAAAAGAAGAAAACAAATTATAAAAATGTATGATGAGGGATTAAGTGACTATAATGTAGATGTTTTGAAACATTATGATGATGATTTTGGGGGAAGTGGTTATTATAAACTACTATCTATGCATACAGCATATAAAAGATTGGGATTTGATATAGAGGACTATCCTAATGTTTTTGATATGGAAATGAGATTACATTGTTACTACATATGTTATTGATAGATGAGAAGGCGAGGTATGTGCTGGAGGTGTTGAGGGAGATATTACACCTAGTAAAATAATTATTAAGTGAGAAGAGGTAATAAAGATGTCTTTTGAAGTTATAGATAATGTAAACATTGAAAATGTACATAAAATTTTAAGGAATAATAAATATTTATTGAATGATTATTATAAAAAAACAATTGATAAAGAAAGCTATATTCAAAGTAAAGTAAATAGTTATATTAATGATGATTTTAAGATTGTTAAAATTATTTTAGAAGATGGTGAGTTACAAGGCTTATACAGTCTTGAAAGGCTTGATTGGGATTCAAAAGTTTTTAGTAGGAATATGTGGAAGATGGAATTAATTATAAATACTAATATATCAGATGATATTTATAAATTAAGAGAAGATTTAATTAAAGAATGTAAAAAACATAAGATAGATCATATTTCGTGTCGTATAAGATCCAAAGATTCTAATAGTGCTTATTTTTTAGAACAGATGGGATTTAAAATTACTGGTTCTATAATAAGATTTGGAACTGATTTAAGGAGTTATGAAGTTAAAAATGGTGAAAATAATAGTTTCACTTCAATATCAATACGTCCCTATGAAGACACAGATTATTATAAAGTTTTGAACGTAGTAAAAGAAGTTTTTTATGATTATCCTAATAGATTTAGGAATGACAATTCATTTACTAAAAAGCAGTGTGAAAAATTCTACTTAGAATGGGCAAGTAATTCAATGAAGGGATTTGCTGATTTAGTGATAGTAGCTGAAAAGGATAATAACATACTTGGTTTTTCCACATTGAAATATAAAAAGCCATTTTATAATGATGAAGTAGTTATTGCTGAAGGACAGTTAGCTGGTGTACTAAATACTTGTAGAGGACATGATTTGAATACACAAATGTTAATAAAAAGATTAAATATATCGCATCAATATGCTGATTTTTATGAAGTAGGGACACAAATATATAATTATGCCTCACAAAGGACTTTTTATAAATGTGGCTTGAAACCAATGGATTCATATTTTTCGTTTCATATGTCTATTTAGACAAGTACGATGTTATGAACAAATTTTTTGCTAAGAGCTAATCTAAAGGTGGTAATAGGATGTATAGATTATATTTTAAAAGATTTTTTGATATTATATTATGTTTAATAGCTCTGCCGTTTTTTGCAATTATATTTATTCTAATAGCTTTACTAATAAAGTTAGAAGATGGAGGACCAATTTTTTATTGTGGAAAAAGAGTTGGTAAAAACAAAAAAATATATAGAATGTATAAGTTTCGTTCAATGAAAGTAAACGCACTAGACATTAGAAATAAAGATGGAAGCACATATAATTCTAAAGATGATCCGAGAGTAACAAGAATAGGAAAACTTATAAGAGAAACAAGTTTAGATGAAACTCCGCAAATATTAAATGTCCTAAAAGGTGATATGAGTATAATAGGACCAAGACCAGGTTTAGAATCAAACTTACATACTTATAAAAAGGATGAAATAGATAAAATGCTTGTAAACCCAGGAATTACTGGATATACACAAGCTTATTATAGAAATGGACTTAGTATGAGGGAGAAAAGATTGAAAGATGCTTGGTATGCAAATAATGTATCATTTGTTTTAGATGTTAAGATATTTTTTAAGACTATTGGGACTGTTTTTAAAAGAGAAGGAATTTATACGAATGATGGGGTCAAAATGGAAGTAGATCAAAAGCAAGAATTAAAATCATAGGAGCATATGAATATGAAAAAAATATTATTTATAAGCAATGTTAGTAATAGAATAACAAACTTCGCCATTCCATCAATAGTTGCTGGACAGAGTTTAGAATATGATTTTCATATGGCTGCAAACTATTCAAATTTTACAGATGATGCATCTAAATATAATGTTACAATTCATCACATTGATATTAAGCGTAACCCATTTAATATTAAAAATATTAAAGCATATAAGCAAATGTTAGATTTAATAAAAAAAGAAAAATTTGATGTTATTCATTGCAATACACCCATTGGTGGAGTGTTGGGTAGAATTTGTGGAGCAAAAGCAGGTGTAAAAACAATAATTTATACAGCACACGGTTTTCATTTTTATAAAGGAGCACCACTAATTAATAGAACTTTATATAAAACTGCAGAGAGATATATGGCAAAAAAAACGGATGCTATCATTACAATGAATGAAGAAGATTTTGAAACAGCAAAAAAGTTTAAATTGAGAGATGGAAAACAAAATTATTTTTTGGTGAATGGTGTAGGTATTGATATAGATAAGTTTAAAAATATAAAAGTAGAAAGAAAAGAGAAAAGAAAAGAGTTGGGTTTGAAACCGGATGATATTATGTTGATAGCTATGGGTGATTTAATTAAAAGGAAAAACTATCAGGCTTCAATAAAATCTATAGCTGAAGCTAAAAATCCTAAATTACACTTTTTTATTTGTGGAAAAGGACCATTAAAAGAAAAATTAATGAGATTAGCAGATAGTTTAAATGTTGCAAATCAGATTCATTTTTTAGGTTTTAGAACTGATATTGGACAATTACTAAAATGTAGTGATATATTTTTATTTACTACTTATCAGGAAGGGTTACCAAGATCAATGATGGAAGCAATGTCAGTTGGTTTACCTTGTGTTTGTTCTAAGATACGTGGTAATGTAGATCTTATTGATGATGGTAGAGGAGGATATTTATTTTCACCAAATGATATTGATGGTTTTGCAAAAGCAATAAATAAACTAGAACAAAATGAAGACTTGCGTCATAAAATGGGACAAGTTAATTTAGAAAATGTAAAGCCATATAGTATAGAAAATGTGAAAAAGCAAATGAAGGAAATTTATGAAAGTATATTAGATTAATGTAATGAAATATAAAACAAGTATTTTTTTAAGGGTACAATTATTTATATTAGTATAGAATTAATAAAACTTAATGCAAAAGCAATCTTTTTATTGTGGAATTCAAATGTATCGGCTTAGATAAAAAGTATAATAAAGCTAAATACTTTAGCTGAAGAAAGGATTAATTTTAATGAAGAATAAAATCGTTTCAGTAATTATACCTATGTATAATTCCGAAAAAACCATTAAGAAAACTCTAGATTCGGTTATTAGTCAAAAATATAAAAATTTTGAAGTGATAGTAGTTAATGATGGTTCAACGGATAGTTCAAAAGATATAGTGGAAGAATTTATTAAAGCGAATAATTCGCATGATATTATTTTAGTAAATCAAGAGAATAGAGGTGTATCAATAGCTAGAAATAATGGTATTAAATTGGCAAAGGGAGAATTTATAGCTTTACTTGATTCTGATGATTATTGGGAAAACAATAAATTATACGAACAAGTAAAAGTAATGAGAAATAATAATGATATTTATTTACTAGGAACACTTGCAAAATCACATAAAAAGAGAAGAAGTATTGAAGAAATTAGATACATAAAATTTAGTAAATTATTGTTTAAAAATTATTTAAATACATCTTCTGTGATGATAAGAAAAGATGTATTTAATATGGTTGGATATTTTAATGCTAGAAAAAGATATTCGGAAGATTATGATTTATGGCTCAGAATATGCAAAAGGTATAAAGTAGCAATTTACATGAAAGAACTTGTCAATTGTTCTACTGAAACAATTGGCTTATCCGATAAATTAGTTGAAATGGAAAAAGGAGAACTTAATAATTATTATAATTTATACAAAAGAGGAGATATAGGGTTATTTTTATTTATATTAGTTTCAATATTTTCGGTTATAAAGTTTTTAAGAAGATTGATATTAAAACGATTTAAATAAATAAAGAAAATTTTTGATGAATTTTTTTTATTAATAAATGTATTTTTTCTAAAAATAATTACTTATTTTTATTTTTTGTTTATACCAGCAACAATGAATTAGCAAAATAATGTTAAGAATAAAAGAAGGAGAGTTAATTTTATGCATATCCCTAAAGTTAGTATAATTGTGCCTATATTCAACGTTGAAAAGTATTTAAAGACATGTATAGATTCTTTAATAAATCAAACATACAATAATATTGAGATTATTTTAGTTAATGATGGCTCACCAGATAATAGTGCAAGTATTTGTAAAGCATATGCAGAAAAGGATAACCGAATAATTTATATTGAACAACCGAATCAAGGATTATCTGGGGCTAGAAATACTGGTATTATGAATTCGACTGGTGATTATATTTTATTTGTAGATAGTGATGATTATATAGAGTTAGATGCTATTGAGATACTTGTTGAGACTGCTTTAAAATATGATTTAGAGATCGTATGTTCATGTGGGGCATATCAACATAATTCTAATGGAACGATTGATATATTTAAAAAAATAGATATATTAAAGAATAAAATATGCCATGGGACAGAAATTTTATGTGGATATATAAAAAGCGGAACTAATGCAAATGTAGTGTGGCTTTATCTATATAAGATGGAATTAATTAAAAATAATTTTTTATATTTTGAGCAAGGCCTTCTTCATGAGGATAGTTTATGGACTCCACAAGTATTTTTAAAAGCAAAGAGAGTATATATAATAGATTACATGTTTTATCATTATGTTGAACGTTCAACTTCTATTACTGGTGTAAAACCAAAAGTTAAAAATGCATTAGATAGAATATATATTATGGAAAAATTAGATGAGATATATGATTCAGTACCAAATGTTTTTGAAAAGGCTTTATTAAAGGATTTGATTGCTCGTTCGTATATGTATACATGCACAATATTACGTCAATGTGAAGATTATAATAAAGATAAGCATGAAAAGGTGATAAATAATAAATATATTTTTAAAAATATAAGAAGGATAACAACTTTTATGAAAATGTGTATATATTTTTTGACACCAAGTATATATAAGCGATTGAATCCAAATTTTAATATTAATTGATAGGAGAAGATAAAATGTATGTAATTATTTATACTTTTGTTTATTTGCTTACATTAATGTTAACATACGCTAAATTTAAAACAGTTAAAAAGGTTACAGTTGCTTTCTCTACACTTTGGTGTATATGTGGTTGTTTGTCTTCATTTGGGTTATTAGGAATGAGAAAACCTGATGTAGTAGTACATGTAATGGTCATAATAGTTGTTTTAGTTTTTACTCTTTCATATGTTGTTATGAGTAAATCATCTAAAAACAAAACTTACGAAAATAATTCCTATGTTCAAAAATATATAATAAATTATAAGTTAATATATATAATTAATATATTCACATTATTGCTATATATCCCATATTTTATAGATGCTTTAAATTTGTATAAAATGGGTTATTCTATGGGAGATGTTAGATATTCGGCTCTTGTTACAGGTGAATATAGTTATTATCATAAATTTTTTTTTAGGGATCTACCATCAGCTATAAACGATTCAATAATAATTTTTGCGCTTATAGACACATTAGTTTTAAAAGTAAGAAATAAAGGTTTGTTGATATTTGCTTTATTAAATATTGCGTCATCTCTTTTTGCTTTTGGAGGTCGATTTATATTAGTTAAATTAATATTTATTACATTATCATTTTATACTATTGATGACTTAAGAACTCAAAAGATAAGTAAGAAATTTTTAGTATTAGGGTTGCTTTTAACAATTGGAGTAACAATAATTAGGAATAAAGAAGGAATTACAGTATGGAATAGTTTTGTACTCTATTATCCAGGAGCATTTTCCTTTTTAGATCTTATCATTGAAAATCAAAGTGTTTATGGTTTAGATGATATTCCATTATTTGGGCAAATGATGCTAGGTTTTATAGTATCACCAATAATTATGGTTTTGAAAGTATTATTAGGAGTTTCATGGAAGACTCCATCTTATTATTTCAATGTATATGTACAGGGGAGAAATAACATTGGAGCTGTAAAGCCATTGTATATTAACAATAATACGACAATGCTTTTTCATGCCTTGAGGGATTTTGGATATTTAGGTGTTGTTATATATCCATTATTTTTGGCTAAAATATTAGTTTATTGTGAAAACAGATATAGAAATGATAATGATATTAGGTACTTAGCTATTTATACATTTATGTTTACTGTTTTAATGGATAGTGTCATAATGTATCAAATGATGACACTAGGGAGTGCAATAACATTTTGTATGTTTTATTTTTTTGTAAAAAAACAAAACACACAATTTTAAGCACATAATATAAATTGAATAAATTATAAAGACCATTTTTTAAGAACTTATTGATAAAATAGGTTGTAATTATTATTTTAGTGGATAGCTATAAGATAAAGGAGTTGTAAATATATGAAAGTTGGAATTATGTCTATGCATCGTATAAAAAATTATGGTTCGTTTTTACAAGCATATGGATTAAAAAAGACAATTGAAAGTTTAGGTCATGAAGTTGTTTTTATAGATTATAAAGTAGAGCCACCAATTGTACCTTATAAAGATAGAAGTAGAATATATAAATCAGTAAGAAATTTATATCATAAAATAAAAAAGGATATATTTAAAGGGAAAAAATTGTATTATTTATATGATGATAAATATTTACCAATGTTAGGAGTATCTAAAAAAAAGAATTATCGTGATAAAGTTGATATTCTTGTAATTGGTAGTGATGAAGTCTTTAATTGTTTACAGTCCAATATTAGCGTGGGCTATTCAAGGGAATTGTTTGGCAAAGACAATAATGCTGATAAAGTGATTAGTTATGCTGCGAGTTTTGGATATACAACTTTAGATGGACTTAAAAAATATGGAATTGATAAAGAGATAGGAAAAATGTTAAGTCAGTTTTCTAGTATTTCGGTTAGAGATAACAATTCATTTGAAATTGTAAAAGAGCTAATAGAAAAAGAACCAGTTTTAAATGTAGATCCAGTTATTATATCAAATTTTGATGAACGTGTACCAGAACAAAACGAATTAAAAGATTATATTTTAATTTATGCTTATAATAATAGAATCAATAAAGAAGATGAAATATTAGCAATTAAAGAATTTGCTAAAAAATATAATAAGAAATTAGTTTCTGTAGGCGTACATCAAAATTGGACTGATATAAAGCTTGAAGCAGATCCATTTGAACTTTTATATTATGTAAAAAATGCTGACTATGTTATAACAGATACATTTCATGGGAGCATTTTTTCTATTAAATATAATATACCTTTTGCTACAATTATACGTAAAAGTAATAAACAGAAGCTTAGTGATTTATTACAGCGTTTTTCTGTTGCAGATAGAGAAGTTAAAGATGTGGCTAAATTGGAAGAAGTTTTATTAAATCCCATTAATTTTAGTAAGGTAAACAATATTATTGAGATTGAAACTGATAAGTCAATATCATATTTAAAAGAAAATTTACGATAAACTAGTTTAGTTTAAAAAGATAAATTAATTATGCAATATAGATAATTAGGAAGAAAAATAGTATTTATATTTTATCTTTTATAATTGGAGAGATTAACAATGATTAAATTATATACACATAAATATGATTGTTGTGGTTGTACTGCTTGTGTGAGTATATGTCCAAGACAAGCAATAATAATGAAATCAGATGAGGATGGGTTTTTATACCCTGTAATAGATGATTCACTATGTATTGAATGTGGACTTTGTAAGAAAGTTTGTATTTTTCAGGACAATATGAAAAATAATTTTGTTTCAAAAGAGCCTTTAGCAACTTATGCTGCAATTCTTAAAGATATGAATATTCTTAAAAACAGTGCATCTGGTGGTGCATTTGTAGCGTTAGCTTTATATGTTTTAAATAATAATGGCGTAGTTTTTGGTTGTACAATGTCTGATAATATGCAGCCAGAGCATATTTGTATTGATAATATATCAGATATTAAAAAACTCCAAGGTTCTAAGTATGTACAGAGTAATTTGAAGAATACTTTTATTGAAGCAAAAAGGTATCTTCAAGAAAACCGTCAAGTATTGTTTACAGGTACGCCATGTCAGATAGCAGGATTGAAATCATATTTAGGCAGGGATTATGATAATTTAATAACTGCTGATTTAATATGCCATGGAGTTCCAAGTCCCTTATTTTTTAATGGATATATAAGTTGGCTTGAAAACAAACTGAATGCATCAATTACAGAGTTAAATTTCCGAGATAAGACAAATGGATGGGGGCTTACAGGTAAAGTAATATATAAAAAAAATAACATAATAAATGAAAAACCAATTTATCATATCGAATCTTATTATTATTATTATTTTTTAAAAGGCTACATTTATAGAGAAAGTTGTTATGAGTGTCCATATGCTAGCTCAAATAGGCCAGGAGATTTTACTATAGGTGATTATTGGGGAATAGATAAAGTTCATCCAGAGGTTGATGTGAAAAATGGTGTATCTTTAATATTGGTAAATACGAAGAAGGGATTACAACTTATAGATGAGGAAGATAAAATTAGTAACAATATTGATAAGTTTATTGAGAACACCAAGTTAAACAGTTATATATATTTGACAAAATCTAATTTTGAAAAAGCTAGAGTATATAATGGGCAATTAAATTATCCTATTTCTAAGAGTGATAAGAGAGATATAATATTAAAGATATTTCGAGAAGAGGGTTTTCAGGGTGTGGCTAAAAAATATTATGTTGAAATGAAAAAGCAAATTATTGTTTGGAAAATTAAAGCTATTATTCCTAAACCAATTAAAGATTTAATAAAGAAAATACTGAAAATATAAAATAATTTGGATTAATCTATTTACAGAATTATTTCTTTGGTGTTTAGAAAGTTTTTCTTAAAGAATACGTAAATAAAAATTATTAATTGTGGAGTATGAATTTACAAATGAAAAAAACAGCGGTTTTATTAATGTTAATAACTATAATTTCAAAAATACTTGGATTTGGTAGAGAAGTTACATTATCATATTTTTATGGGGCATCAAATATAAGTGATATTTTTTTGATATCATTGACGATTCCTACGGTTATATTTTCTTTTATAGGAAGAGCTATATCTACAGGATATATACCAATGTACAGTAATATAGAAAATAAATATGGAACAAAGGAAAGCTATAGATTTACTAATAACATTGTGAATATAGTGATTGTTTTATGTACTATTATAATTATCTTGGGATTTTCATTTACAGAGCAAATAGTTAAATTATTTGCGTCAGGATTTGAAGGAGAAACTTTAGTGTTAGCAATCCGATTTACAAGGATAAGTTTATTAGGAATGTACTTTATAGGAATCAAATATGTTCTTAGTGGCTTCCTTCAGTTAAAAGGTAATTATACTATACCATCATCAATTGGATTACCTATGAATTTCTTTATTATTTTATCCATATTTTTAAGTTCTAAAACTAATATATTTGTATTATCTATAGGAAGTCTTATAGCTATAGCTTCACAGTTAGTGTTATTAATGCCTTTTGTACACAAAGAAGGGTATAAATATAAAATTGTATTAGATATAAAAGATAAATATATAAAAAAAATGGTATATATGGCGATGCCAGTTATGATTGGAGCATCGGTAAATCAAATAAATGAACTTGTTGACAGGACATTGGCTTCTAGTATTACAGTAGGTGGAATATCTTCACTTAACTATGCAAATAAACTTAGCGGTTTTGTACAAGGATTATTTGTTTTACCAATATCTACAATTATGTATCCTATGATATCTAAAATGGCTGCAGAAGATAATATAAAAGGACTAAAAGAATCTGTATCAGAGGCTATAAATTCTGTTATTATATTAGTTATACCATGTACAATTGGAGCTATGCTATTTGTAGAACCAATAGTTAAACTTTTATTTGGTAGAGGAGCTTTTGATTCTCAAGCTGTGTCTATGACTTCTAATGCACTATTTTTTTATTCTATAGGTATGATAGGCTATGGTTTAAGAGAAATTTTAGCCAAGTTTTTTTATTCATTACAAGATACTAAAACTCCTATGATTAATGGGACTATAGGAGTAGTTATGAATATTATCCTAAACCTAATACTTTCAAAATACATGGGTATAGGTGGCCTTGCCTTGGCAACAAGTATATCAGCTATATTTTGTACAGTACTATTATTCATTAGTTTTAGAAAGAAGGTAGGGCCATTTGGTATGAAACACATAACCATTTTATTTATAAAAGTCTTATGTTCATCATTAATTATGGGGATAATTGCTAAATTGTCATATAATGTCCTACTTAAACATATTGGTGCTAATTTAGCATTAATAGTAGCAATAATTATAGGTGCAGTAGTATATTTTGTTCTAATTTATTTTATGGGCGTGGAAGAAGTGGATAGTATGATAGAGGCAGTAAAGAAAAAACTAAAGAAAAGTGTAAAAAATTAATAATAAAATCTTATGATTAAAGTTACTAAAATAAAAGCCTTAGGATTGAAGAAGTTTCTATATCCTAGGGCTTTTATTATTAAAACGATATATCTCCATTCTCAATAGAGTCAGGTTCTAGGATATAATGGACCCCTTTATATCTAAATTCTTTTCCATTGGCGACAAATAAATTGTTAAAGTTTTTTAAAATACTTACTAGAAATAAATCAGATATTTAATGTGTTTTGAAATAAAGGAAAACTTTGTATTATGTTTAAAAATAGTGTGGTTCCATTAGAAATCATAAGTTTACCAGTTTTTATGGCAAATTGATCTGTTATCATGGTTCCAATGAGGTAGCTTTTACTGTTAGTAAACCACAGGAGTTGCCAAACCTGCTGTTGTAATAATCAATGTTATTTTTGGAACAATGGACACAATTATGCTATAATCAAGACATAATAGCGATAAAGGAGTTGATATTATGGCTGAGATTATACCCATAAAGGATTTAGGGGCTGCAGCTAAAATTTCAAAATTTTGCTATAGTAAATAAGAACCAATATTTATAACTAAAAATGGTTATGGAGATATGGTTATTATGATTATAAAAACATATGAACAAAAAATAGCTCAAGCAGCTTTAAATAAAAAAAATATTGAAGTAGAAATATAGAATTGAAAATATAAAGTTATTTTAAAAAATTGAGAAAGAGCATATAATGGTGATAATGTGAAAAATAATCTAAAAGGAGTATAAAAAAGCTTATAATAGGTATAATATCCCTAATATGTTGTATTATGCAAAATTCATTGAAAAAAGGATAAGATTTTGCTACAATATAATTTATATGTAACCTATTTGAGAATTCTTTAAATTTAATATTTATTGATAAATTTTTATAGAAAAATAGTGTATTTAATTTTTATTATGATATAAATAATTAGACACAGTAAATTTTATGTAAAATAGTATAGAAAAGAGTGTTAAAATTTTTGATGTTGCTAAGAAGTTTTATAGCAATTTATATTGAAAGGAGATTTATAATATGAAAATATCGTTTTCACCTCCTGATATTACAGAAATTGAAATAAATGAGGTTGTAGAGACATTAAAATCAGGTTGGATAACAACGGGACCTAAAACAAAATTATTTGAAAAGAAAATAGCAGAATATATAAATACTTCTAAAGTAGTATGTTTAAATTCAGCTACAGCAGCAATGGAGATGACTCTTAGACTTTTAGGAATTGGTGAAGGAGATGAAGTTATAACATCTGCATATACATATACAGCTTCAGCAAGTGTCATAGAACATGTTGGAGCAAAGATAGTGCTAGTAGATACAGCTAAAAACTCCTTTCAAATGGATTATGAAAAATTAGAAGAGGCAATTACAGAAAAGACAAAGGCTATTATACCTGTAGATATTGCTGGTGTGATGTGTAATTATGACAAGATATTTGAAGTGATAAACAATAAAAAAGATTTGTTTAAACCATCAAATAAGATACAAGAGGCAATTGGTAGAACTATTGTTCTGGCAGATAGTGCTCATGGCTTTGGCGCTATGTATAAGGGAAAGAACAGTGGAGAAGTTGCAGATTTTACATGTTTTTCATTTCATGCAGTTAAGAATTTAACTACTGGTGAAGGTGGAGCAGTAACTTGGAGAGATATTAATGGTATTGATAATGAAGAAATATACAAACAATTTATGTTATTATCTCTTCATGGACAATCAAAGGATGCGTTAGCTAAAAACAAACCAGGAGCATGGGAATATGACATTGTTTATCCTTCTTATAAATGCAATATGACAGATATTATGGCTTCTCTAGGATTAGGACAACTACAAAGATATTCAGAAATATTGGAAAGAAGAAAGCAAATTATAGAGATGTATGATGAAGGATTAGATGATTGTAATGTAGATATTTTAAAGCATTATGGTGATGATTTTTCATCAAGTGGTCATTTATATCTTGTAAGACTTTTTGGAAAGAATGAAGTTGAGAGAAATAAGGTTATAGAAAAAATGGCAGAAAAGGGAATTGCTACGAATGTTCATTATAAACCATTGCCAATGCATACAGCATATAAGAACTTGGGATTTGATATAAAAGATTATCCTAATGCCTTTGATATGTACAAAAATGAAATTACTTTACCACTTCATACTTTATTGACAGATGAGCAAGTGAGGTATGTGGTGGAGGAGCTAAAAGAGATTATTTAATAGACCGAATAGCAGAGATTAAAAATAATATAAGGAGAGAATAGCAAAGTGCTACTTAGGAAATGGAATAATTTACCAGATAATATGAAAAACGATAGTGTTAAAAAATATTATGATTTATTATATAATAAGCGTTGTAGTTTATTTTTTAAACGAATATTTGATATTTTAGTTGCTATTATTATATTTGTTGTTCTTTCTCCTGTGTTTGTTATAATTAGTATTGCAATTAAAATGGATTCTAAGGGACCTGTTATGTTTCGTCAAGTTAGGGTAACACAATACGGGAAACAATTTAAAATTTTCAAATTTCGAACAATGGTTAATGATGCTGATAAAATAGGATCACAAGTTACTAGTAAGAATGATGCTAGAATTACTAAGGTGGGTAAATTTTTAAGAAAATCAAGACTTGATGAAATTCCACAATTGTTTAATATTATTGTAGGGGATATGAGTTTTGTAGGTACAAGACCTGAGGTTGTTAAATATGTTGAAAAATATACAGATGAGATGATGGCAACATTACTTTTGCCAGCTGGTGTTACTTCAGAAACAAGTATTCAATATAAGGATGAAGATCGGTTATTGGCGAATGTTGATGATGTGGAAGAAGTATATATAAATGAGATATTACCTGAGAAAATGAAATATAATTTGAAGAATATAGAAAATTTTAGTTTCTTTAATGATATTAAAGTTATGGTAAGAACTGTTATAGCTGTGGTAAAAAGCGATAAAGATGTTGAGAAAAAAATAGCAAATAATAATAAAACCCTATAGAAATATGTTAAAGTAAATGAGTTAAGGGGTGTTTTAATGCAAATAACTGAGACTAAGTTAAGAGAGGTACAGAATAAATCTATAGAAATACTTCTATATTTTAAAGAGTTTTGTGAAGAACATAATTTAACTTTTTATTTATGTGGTGGTTGTTGTATTGGGGCTATTCGGCATAAAGGATTTATTCCGTGGGATGATGATATTGATGTTTTTATGCCAAGAGATGATTATGAAAAATTAGCTGTTCTATGGGAAAAGGAGGCTGATACAGATAGATATTCCTTATCTCGTTCTAATGAAAAGGTAAATTATCGTCATACGGATACTGCAATTCAAGATAATAATACAACTTTTATAAATAAGCATAGTGTAGATTTGGACATTAATCACGGATTAATGATTGATGTTATTCCCCTAGATGGGTGTCCAAAATCTAAGGTTAAAAGGTTTTTTCAAAAAATTCACGCTATGGCATATTCGTTATTTAATGCACAAAGATTACCAGACAATCAAGGAAAATTACTGAGGTTTTTATCCAGAATAATTTTATCTATTTTTCAATCTTCCAAATTGCGTTATAAAATTTGGAGTTATTGTGAAAGAAAAATGACAAAATATGATATTAAGGATTGTGATTATATTACAGAACTTGTTACAGGTTATAAATATTTAAAGAATGAGTATCCAAAAGAAATTTTTGAAAAAGCAGTATATAAAGAATTTGAGGGTTATAAGCTACCTGTTCCTCAAGGATATGACACATATTTAAGAATGGCTTTTGGAGATTATATGCAGTTGCCACCAGAGGAAGAACGTGTTCCAAAACATAAAACTGTATATATAAACTTAAATGAGAGCTATAAAAAATATAAAGGTATTTATTATTGTGTTGACGAAAAGGATGTAGGGAAAAATGGTTGATAACCAAGTAGAAAAGCATGAAAGCAATAATTTAGAAATGCGTGATTTGCAGTTGAAATGTTTAGAAATACTTTTATATTTTAAAGAGTTTTGTGAAGAACATAATTTAACTTTTTATTTATGTGGAGGCTGTTGTATTGGTGCAGTCCGTCATAAAGGCTTTATTCCATGGGATGATGATGTGGATGTTTTTATGCCAAGAGAGGATTATGAGAAACTTGGTGATCTGTGGTTAAAGTATGCAGATAATGAGAGGTATTCTTATTGTAGAACTAATGAAAAAGAATCATTTGAAACGATGCTTACACAAATATCGGATAATAATACAACTTTTATTAAAACTAATTTGAAAGATTGTGATATTAATCATGGAATTAAGTTGGAAATCATTCCACTTGATGGAGTTCCAAATTCTAAAATAAAGAGAAAAATACAAATGATGTGGGCATTGTTATTTTATTTATTTAATAGACAATTTGCACCTCAACACAAAGGAAAATTTGCAAATATTGTTGGGAAAATTTTGTTAGGTATTTTCCGTACAAAACGTATTAGATACAAAATATGGAGATTTGCTGAAAAACAAATGACCAAGTATCCAATTAATAGTGAAACAAAATATGTAACTGAATTATGTGTTACATATAAATATATGAAAAATGAATATCCTAAAGAATATTTTGAAAAAGCTATATATAGAGAATTTGAAGGCTATAAAATGCCTATTCCTGTTGGCTATGATGGATATTTACGTATGGCATTTGGTGACTATATGAAGTTGCCTCCTGAGGAAGAACGTGTACCAAAACATGATACTGTTTATATTAATTTGGAAGAAAGTTATAAGAAATTTAAAGGTATATATTATTGTGTAAATACCAAAGAAGATAAATTTTAATATGGAGGGAATATTATGATTTTTGGAGCAATTTTAGCGGGTGGTATAGGATCAAGAATGAAAATAGCAGATATGCCAAAACAGTTTTTACCTTTAGGAGAAAAGCCAATTATTATACATACATTGGAGAAATTTTTAATCTGCTCAAGATTTGATAAAATTTATATTGGAGTACATCCTAATTGGTTTTCTTATATGAATGATCTTATTGAAAAATATATTGATGATAAGGATAGAGTATGTACTGTTGTTGGTGGAAAAGATAGAAATTCAACTATTTTTAATATTGTTGATGGTATTGAAAAAGATTATGGAGTAAGTGATGAGAATATTATTGTAACTCATGATGCAGTTCGACCATTTGTGACATTGAGGATTTTAAATGACAATATTGATGCTGCGTTGAAATATGGGGCTTGTGATACTGTTGTGAATGCAACAGATACTATTGTAGAATCTGTTGATGGTAAGAGTATTTCAAATATTCCATTACGTAAATATATGTATCAAGGACAGACACCACAGAGTTTTAATATTTCTAAATTGAAAGCAATGTATGATGATTTGTCTAATGAAGAAAAGGAAGATTTAACAGATGCTTGTAATATTTTTGTAAAGAGAGATCATTATGTACACCTTGTTGAAGGAGAAGTATCAAATATGAAGATTACTACAGTAAATGATTATGAAGTAGTACAGGCTATGCTTGGAGGGTTAGATAATGATTAACTATATTTATCAACTTGTTGCTCCAAAACTTATTGCTATTAAGTATGTGGATATTGAAAGAGAAGATAAGGTACTTATAAGACCTGAATATATGTCTATTTGTCATGCTGATCAGAGATATTATTTAGGTCAGCGAAGTCCAAGGGTAATGAGAAAAAAATTACCTATGGCTTTAATTCATGAATGTTGTGGAATAGTAGTCCATGATGATTCAGGGACTTATAAAAGTGGACAAAGAGTTGTAATGATACCCAATATTCCTGTTGAGAGAAATGATATTATTTTTGAAAATTATGCTAAAGGTTCTTATTTTTTGTCTAGTGGACATGATGGATTTATGCGAGAATTGGTCTATATGCCATTAGATCGAGTGGTACCTTATGATGGAATTAAGCCTAAAATAGCAGCTATTACTGAGTTTATTAGTGTAGCAATACATGCTGTTACTAGATTTGATATAATAGCACATGAGAAAAGAGATACTATAGGAATTTGGGGAGATGGAAGTTTAGCATATTCTGTAGCAAGTGTACTTAAAGAGTTGCAACCATCTTCAAAGATTATTGTAATAGGTAAGCATAATAGTAAGCTTTCCCATTTTTCATTTGTTGAAGAGGTTTATACAATAGATTATTTACCATCTGATTTTGAAGTTGATCATGCTTTTGAGTGTGTAGGTGGAGAAGGTAGTTATTATGCTATAGATGATATTATCAAATATATTAATCCTCAAGGTACTGTTGCTTTAATGGGTGTTTCAGAAAATAAGGTTCCTATTTATACTAGGAATGTTTTAGAGAAAGGATTGACTTTTGTAGGATGTAGTCGATCAGGAAGAGTAGATTTTGAGAAAGCAATTGAGGTTATGGGGAAACCTGGTGTACAGAATAGATTATCTACTATAATACATGAAGATAGATCAGTATCTACTGTAGGAGATATACACAAAGTTTTTGAGGCGGATTTAACAACACCATTTAAAACGGTATTTAAATGGTGTATATAATGGATACTTGTGAAGGATTTTTAAGAAGGTGATAGTGCATGGAAAAAAAAAGCATAACTTTTCTAATGGATTCTTTAGGGAATGGTGGAGCTGAAAGAGTTACATCAATATTAGTAAATTATTTTTGTAATAAAGATTATGTAGTAAATATTATTGTTGCAAATAGAGTAAAAAAAGATTATGTAATAGATAAAAGAGCTAATGTGATTTTTCTTCCAGAGCCAAAAACAAATTTTAAAATTGTACGAGGATATAAAAGATATATTTCATTAAGAAATATTTTAAAATCACTCCAAAGTGATGTCATTATTTCTCTTTCTAATACCTGGGGAGAATTTCGCTTAGTTACAAGTATGGAGACTAAAAATAGTAAGTTAATTATGTCTGAACGTAATGATCCTTCAAAACATCCAGAATCTCCTATTATGCGGAAAATTAGAAATTTCAATTACCGTTTTGCAGATATTATGGTATTTCAAACACCAGGAGCTAAAGCATATTTTTCTAAGAAGATACAGGATAAGGGTGTGATTATTCCAAATCCAATTAAGGAAAATTTACCAGCTCCATATACTGGGAACAGAAGAAAAGTTATTGTCAATTATTGTAGGTTGCATGAACAAAAAAACCTTAAAATGTTGATAGATGCTTTCAATATGCTTATACAAGAATATAGTGAATATACTTTAGAGATATATGGTAGAGGAGAGATGGAAGAACCATTGAAACAATATGTTATTAGTTTGGGACTTGAAGGGAAAGTTTTAATCAAAGGTTTTGAAAAAGACATTCATAATAAAATTAGAGATAGTGCAATGTTTGTATCATCATCAGATTATGAAGGAATTTCTAATTCTATGTTAGAATCTTTAGCAATAGGACTTCCCACAATCTGCACAGATTGCCCACCGGGAGGAGCGAGAATGGTTATTAAGCCATTTGAGAATGGAATGTTGGTACCAGTAGGAGATACTAAGGCATTGTATGAGGCTATGAAGTATATGATTGAAAATCCTGATGAGGCGGAAAAAACGTCTCAAAACGCAACTAAAATAAGGGAAAAATTGGCTTCGGATGTTATCTGTGAACAGTGGTTTAAATTATTGTAAAATATTAGGAAATGGAGTTTTAATATGAAAAATGATACAGAGCAAAAATGGGATAGAAACAGATTAGGAATTTTTGAAAAGCTTTCTTTGTTGATATTTTTTGTAGTTATGTGTAACGCGGATTTTAGCAATTCGAGGATGATATGGTGGGGAACTTTTGGATTTGTAATAGTAGTTTTTATATTATACGCATATGAAAATGACTTTACTATTAAAAAAAATAATATTAAATATATAGCATGGAATGTATTGTTTATTAGTTTTAGTGTATTATCATCTTTATGGGCTGTAGATTCATCATGTTCATTTGAAATAACAAAAAAAATGTTGATAAGAAGTATGGTTTTATGGTTTGTATCGATAGTATGTAATGAAAAAACTGATTTTCTTGATATTTTAAAATTATTTATTATTGCAAGTGTAATAAATTCTCTATATATACTTTTAGCAGTAGATTTAACAACCCTTGGGAATGTGAGAATTGGAGCGGGTAGTTTAGGTGAGGAATGGAATGCAAATGGTATAGGTATGACAATGGCATTTTCAGCTTTTATGGCATATTTTTTATTTAAAAATCAAAAAAATAAGAAAGAGAAATTATTGTATTTAATGGTAACTATATTTTTTGGCATTATAGTGTTGTTTACAGGTTCTAAAAAAGCTTTATTTATATTTATTTTTGCACCTTTGCTTTTTTATTATGTAACTAGTGAAAATAAGATACGAACTACAATTCTAATATTATTAGGTGGAATTTGTTTACTTTATTTGATTATGAATGTTTCGAGTTTATATAATGTTATTGGGAAAAGGATTAAAAAGTTTTTATTTTATTTTACTAAAAAGGGGAAACCAGATAGTAGCACGCTTTCAAGGATGAAAATGATAAAATATGGTTTTCTATGTTTTAAAAGAAAACCTATATTAGGATATGGTATCAATAATTATATACCATTGTTCGGTCGTTTAACTGGTTGGTACACATATTCACATAATAATTATATTGAGCTTTTAGTAGGTATTGGTATTGTAGGTACAGCTATATATTATTTTTCATATATATATATATTAAAAAAGACATTGGGAAAAAAGGATTTATTTTCGGTATTTGCTTGTGTATCAATTATAACGATATTAATAGTAGAGATAGGTCTAGTAAGTTATATTACATTTTATATACAATTACTAATTTGCCTTGGATTTTCAGTAAGTTCAATAAATGAACAGAAAGGAATGACTAATTAAGAAAGTATGAAAATTATTTAAAAATCTCCAAAAGATCATTTTTATATTAGATTTTTAAATTAATTGTTTGATAGAATGATTCTAAAAGTTCAAATAAAAGTTGGAATGAGAAAAATTAAATTTAGAGAATCTTTAAATGTTTAACGAAAGATTTCAATGGTTAAAGATAAATTGTGTAAATAGGTTTATTAAAAAGGATTAAAGAATGTAAATGCATAATATAATGCAATTTTTGATTATTTCATAAGGGGTAGATGACTTGATGAAAAAATTAATAAACTTCATAAAATCGCGAAGAAATTTTATAATATTTTCACTATTGAAAGTTATTATAGCAGTTTTGGGGTTATTTACCAACATATTTATTGTTAGAAAGCTTACTGTTAATGATTATGGTGTATTTTCAGTAGCATTTATGTTGATTGGTTTAATAACTACCTTTGGTTTTAGTTGGAGTTCTTCTTCTATATTATATTATGGAAGCAAAGAAAAGGCTAAATATGGTAATTTAAATAAAACATTTTGGGCAAGAAATATAATTATTTTCTTTAGTTTAATTATTACTACATTAATATTTATTATTTTTAGAAATGCAATAAATAATTATGTTGGAATGAAATTATCATTTTTGATTTTGATATGGTTATATATAAGTGTAGCAGAAGATTATTTAAGTCAATATTTTTTAGCTACAGAAAAACAAATTTTATCTACTATGTTATCAGTTACAGCAAAAATATTATATTTAATTTTAATATTCCTAATACCTTTTGATGTTAAGACTCTTATAGAATTAAATATAATCAGTCACGCAACAGTACTTTTATATATTTTTGGAATAGACAAGAAAGATATAGGAAAATTTGAATTTGACAAATCGTGGTTTAAAGAAGTTTTAAATTTTTCTTTATGGCAATTATTTGGCTTTTCAGGATTATATATTATTAATTTTGGGGATACAGCAGTTATAAAGCATTTTTTAACGACTAAGGATGTTGGTATATATAATGCTGCTTATAAGTTATTTAATGGCATAGCTAATTTTGCATTTGTCATTTCAAATTATTATGCTTCTAACGTTTCAACTTATTTTGCAAAAAATGATTATAAAAATATTAAGAAATTTTATTATAAGGAAAGATTTATTATTGTTGCTCTTAGTACAATAGGGCATATTATTGTTATGTTATTTTCTAAGCCGATAATAATTTTATTGTATGGAGAGAGATATTTAGAAGCTGTGAGGATATTTAATATTTTAATGGTAGGAAGTATGTTTAGATATATATCTGTATTTTATATGATATATTACAATACTAATAAAAAACATAAGAGACAGCAAATAATTAATATATTTAGATCGTTACTAAATATAGTTTTAGATATTATATTTATTAAATATTTTGGACTTATTGGACCTGCAATAGCTACAACTATTGCAATTATTAGTACAGTTATTTATTCAATCTTTTATTGTGAGAAGAGGATAAAATCATTTTGTAACAATGTAGAGGTGGTTAAGTGAGTAGTTTTATTAAGAATGTGTTAAAAAAAAGTGAATTAATAGTAAAAACATATGATAAATTAAAAGAGTTTTATTATAAATATTGTATTTCTGATGTTAATTTAATTAGGAAAGAGTTTAAAGAGGAAGTTGGAAGAGAAGTAAATTTAGAGGATCCTGTTAGATTTAATGATAAATTACAATGGCTTAAGTTAAACTGGTATGATCCATTAGCTACTAAATGTGCTGATAAATATGAGGTAAGAGAAATTATTGAAGATAAAATTGGAAAAGAATATTTAAATGAATTATATGAAGTTTATGAATCTGTTGATGAAATTGATTTAAATAAATTACCAAATTCATTTGTATTAAAGGGAACACATGGATCAGGGTTTAATATTGTTTGTAAAGATAAAAATAAAATGGATTGGGACATTGAATTTAGAAAAATGAGGAGATGGCTTAGGATTAATTATTATTGGCAAAATCGTGAATGGGTTTATAGAGATATTAAGCCTAGAATAGTGTGTGAGAAATTTTTA
Source organism: uncultured Clostridia bacterium (assembly GCA_964447805.1). Lineage (GTDB taxonomy): Bacteria > Bacillota > Clostridia > Tissierellales > DATGTQ01 > CAYUTQ01. The sequence goes on along the minus strand of CAYUTQ010000008.1, from coordinate 1,108 downwards.
ATTGAAGATGATAAATGTAGTAGTTTAACGGATTATAAGTTTTTTTGTTTTAGTGGTAAGCCTATGTATTGTCAAGTTATTAGAGGACGTAATGATAATGAAACAATAGATTTTTATGATGTTGAATGGAATCATATGCCCTTTACTGGATTGAGGTCATTACCAAATTCTGATAAATCTTATACAAAACCAGAAAAATATGAAGAAATGTTAGAGTTAGCAAAAAAATTATCAGGAAGGTTTCCTTTTGTAAGAGTAGATTTTTATTATGTGAAAGGGAAAATTTATTTTGGGGAATTAACTTTTTTCCCACTTAGTGGATTTGGAAAATTTGAACCTGAGGAATGGGATGTTAAAATAGGAAATTTGTTAAAACTTCCGAAACCAAATAAACTATAAGTTAAGGAGTAAAGTGAAGTGAATAATCAGTTAATTAGAAATAATAAGCTTGATAATATTATTATATTAAGGAACTTAGCATTAATACTAGTTATGTTAGGACATAGTGGGGCAGTGTTTACAGGTATTTGGGATAGGGAAATTGTGAATGATAGTTCTGTTATTATAGAATATGTAACTATGTATTTTGGTACATTTCGTATGCCGCTATTTATGTTTATTTCAGGATATTTATATTATTATAATAAGGTTATATTGGGTAAATATAATATTTTTAAAGAATTTATAAAAAAGAAAGCAAAAAGATTATTAATTCCCTATATTGTAACTGGAGTGTTTTTTATGATTCCGGTACAAATGATTTTTAATGTGTACAAAGATAATTATTCATTTTTGTATAGAGTTATTAATGAAATTTTATTAGCAAAACATCCTGCTTATTTATGGTTTTTATTAGCTTTATTTAATATTTTTATTATTTTTTATTTTATTGAGGATACCTTAAATAAAAGAAACAATATTTTGAATTTCGTTATATTATCATTAGTTAGCATAGTATCATGTAAAATTCCTAGTATGTATCAAATAGATTCCAGTTTTAGATATTTAATATATTTTTATATGGGTTATGTTTTTTGTCAAGATATAGGAAATATTAAAAGCAACATACAAATTAAAAAATATTTATTTTTAGTTCATTTTTTATTAT
>CAYUTQ010000007.1:0-70525 GCA_964447805.1 uncultured Clostridia bacterium | reverse complement strand
TTGGGACATAATCAAAAGTGATATAATAGGACATTATCATAAATTAATCACTAATAGATAATATTCAAGGATAAAATACTTTTTTAAAATGTAAAAAAGTGTTATAATGTTATATAAATTAAATTGGAGATAAATATTGGAGGGATATTGTGGGAGAAGAAAAAAAGCAGGAATCACAGAATGAAATAATTGAATGGATAAAAAGTATTGTATTAGCTGTGATTTTAGCAATAATTATAAAAACATTTATATTTAACACTACTTATGTTCTTGGAAATTCTATGTATCCAACTCTTTATGAAAGGGATAGATTGTTTACCAATAAAATATCAATGTATTTTTCTAAGGTTAAAAGAGGAGATATTATAGTTTTGAAAGCACCAGATGCACCAGACAGAGATTATATAAAGCGTGTAATAGGTGTAGGAGGAGATGTAGTAGAAATAAATGATGGAAAAGTGTTTTTAAATGGTAAAGTTTTGAAAGAAAATTATTTAGAAGACGGTGTATATACTCATATTTATGATCAAAATTATTGGGAAATACCAAAAGGTTACGTATTTGTTTTGGGGGATAATAGGCATGAAGGAGCAAGTAAAGATAGTAGATTTTTTGGCTGTGTTCCTGAAGAATCTATTAAAGGTATAGCAAATTTTAGATATTTTCCTTTTAACAATAGATTTGGGAAACTAAACAAATAGTGAAATATCTATAATAATTATGGTGGCCTATTTATGGATATTAAAGAAACGAGAATAGAAAAATTAAAAAGAAGAAAAAAAGAAGATAGAGAAAAAGCTTTTAGATATTTAATATTATTTTTTATTATGTTAATATTTATATTGAGTCTAAATAAAGTGGAAATCTCTATGAATAAACTTATGCAGATAGAAAGTAAGGGAATCAAAGGTCTTTTACTAGAAAGAATTATAAAATTTAAAACTATAATAAGTAAATATTTTAAGGCCAGATAAGCTGGTCTTTTTATTTTACTTATGTGAAAATTTTTGCTATAATTGTTAAGGGTTGTTTTCATAGTTCTTAAGGAGGATTACTATGCAAGATAAGCAAAATAGAACAAGAAATTTTTCAATTATTGCTCACATTGATCATGGAAAATCTACTTTAGCAGATAGACTTATTGAGAAAACAGATTTTTTTACAAAAAGACAAATGCAAGATCAAGTTTTAGATAATATGGAATTAGAAAAGGAAAGAGGTATTACTATAAAATTAAAAGCTGTAAGGCTTAAATATAAGGCAGAAGATAATAAGGAGTATATTTTAAATCTTATAGATACTCCTGGACATGTAGATTTTAATTATGAAGTTTCTAGAAGTTTGGCAGCCTGCGAGGGTGCCTTATTAATTATAGATGCAACACAAGGTATAGAAGCTCAAACTTTGGCTAATGTATATTTGGCATTAGAGCAAGATTTAGAAATAATTCCCATCATCAATAAAATAGATTTACCAAGTGCTAGACCAGAAGAAGTAAAAAAAGAAGTAGAGGATGTAATTGGTATTGATTGTAGTGAAGCACCTTTGATTTCTGCAAAAGAAGGTATAAATATAGATCAAGTATTAGAAGAAATAGTGAAAAAAGTGCCATCACCAAAGGGTAATATTGATGCACCGTTGAAGGCATTGATATTTGATTCTTATTATGATAGTTATAAAGGAGTAGTGGCTTCTATTCGGGTTTTTGAAGGTTCAATAAAAGTAGGTATGGATATAAAAATGATGTCAACTGGGAAAATATTTGAAGTTACAGAAGTAGGAGTAAACACTTCAAAACACCAATCAGTAGACGTATTAGGTGCAGGAGATGTAGGATATGTGACTGCTAGTATAAAAAATGTAAAGGATGCAAGAGTAGGCGATACTATAACTAGTGCTGAAAATCCAACAGAAAAACCTTTACCAGGTTATAAGAAAGTTACTCCTATGGTTTATTGTGGTATATATCCAGCAGAGGGAGAAGATTTCAATTCTGTTCGTGATGCTTTAGAAAAACTTCAAGTAAATGATGCAAGTTTAATTTTTGAGCCAGAAACATCTGTAGCTTTAGGTTATGGTTTTAGATGTGGGTTTTTAGGATTATTACATTTAGAAATTGTTCAGGAAAGATTAGAAAGAGAGTTCGATCTTAATATTATAGCTACCGCACCTAGTGTTATATATAAAATAGTAAAAAGCAATGGAGAAGTATTGTGGATACAAAATCCTACAAATATGCCAGAAGAAACCGAAATAGAACATATAGAAGAACCAATCGTAGATGCATCAATCATGGTTCCAGTAGACTATGTAGGTGCAGTAATGGAGCTTTGTCAAAATAGAAGAGGAATATTCAAGAACATGGAATACTTGGAAGAGACTAGGGTTGTTATGTATTATGAGATGCCATTAAATGAAGTAATATACGATTTTTTTGATGCACTAAAATCTAGGACTAGAGGATTTGCATCTTTGGATTATGATTTTAAAGGGTATAAGCCTTCAAATTTAGTCAAATTGGATATATTGATAAATGAAGAATTAGTAGATGCATTTTCTATGATAGTTCATGAAGATAAAGCTTATGAAAGAGGTAGAAGTATAGCAGAGCGATTGAAAGATGTCATACCAAGGCATCAATTTGCAGTGCCTATACAAGCAGCTATAGGTTCTAAAATAATAGCTAGAGAGACTGTGAAAGCATTAAGAAAAGATGTTTTAGCAAAATGTTATGGTGGAGATATTACTAGAAAGAAGAAACTTTTAGAAAGACAAAAAGAAGGTAAGAAAAAAATGAGAAATATTGGATCAGTAGAAATTCCTCAAGAAGCTTTCTTATCGGTATTAAAATACGATGAAAAAAAATAATTTACAATGCACACTTGAAGGTGTGCATTATGTATTAGGAGGCTTATAAATTGAAGTCATTAGCACTATATATTCATATTCCATTTTGTAAAAGTAAATGTTATTATTGTGATTTTTTATCTTTTTCTCAAAGAGATAATTTTATAGATGAATATATAGAGTGTTTAATTAAGGAAATTGGCTTATATTCTAATATTCTCAAAGATTATGCTATAGAGACTATTTTTATAGGAGGTGGAACTCCTTCTTATATAAATGAAAAATATATTTTAATGATATTGGATAATGTTAATAAAAAATTTAATACATCAAAATTAAAAGAAGTTACTATAGAGGCTAATCCTTGTACAATAAATAAAGAAAAACTTAAGATATATAAAAAAATTGGAATAAATAGAATTAGTTTAGGAGTACAATCAACAGATAATAATATTTTAAAATCTATAGGTAGGAGTCATACAAAAGAAGATTTTTATAATAGTTATGATTTAATTAGGAATATGGGTTTTGAAAATATTAATGTAGATATTATGTTTGGATTACCAAAACAAAAAGTAAAGGATGTACTAAAAACATTAGAAAAAATTGTTCAAATGAATATAGAGCATATATCTTTTTATAGTTTAATTATTGAGAAAGGTACAAAATTTAATAGTTGGTTAGAGAAAGGGAAATTGACTTTGCCTGATGAAGTAATTGAGAGAGAAATGTATCATATAGGGAAGAAATATTTAGTTAATAATGGGTATAAACATTATGAAATATCAAATTTTGCTAAAAAAAATTTTCAATGTAAACATAATATTTATTATTGGAAGGTAAAACCTTATGTAGGATTAGGATTGGGAGCTCATTCGAATATAAATGAAACTAGATATTGGAATTGTGATAATTTGGGAAAATATTTTGGGCTTTTAAATAAAAATAAAATACCTATTGAAGGGAAAGAAAAAATAAATAAAGAAATGGAAATGGCTGAATATTTAATGCTAGGTCTTAGATTGATTGATGGTGTTAGTAAAAAAGAGTTTTTTGAAAGATTTAATGTGAAAGTAGAGGAAATATATGAAAAACCTTTAAAAAAGCATGAAAAGAATGGATTATTAGCTATTGATGAAGAAAAAATTAAATTAACAAATAAAGGTTTGGATTTAGCAAATATTGTATTTATTGATTTACTTCCTGAATAAAATTAATAATATTTCATAAGGGTATTGACAAAATTGAATAGTAATGGTAACTTTAAATCGTAAGTATTAGCACTCAACCTTATAGAGTGCTAACAAAACCATCAAAAATACCATGAGGTGGTAAAAATGCTTGATGATAGAAAATTAAAGGTACTCCATGCTATTATTAATAGTTATATTATTAGTGCTGAGCCTATTGGTTCTAGAACTATTTCTAAAGAATATAATTTTGGCTTGAGCTCTGCTACAATTAGAAATGAGATGTCAGATTTAGAAGAATTGGGATATTTAAATAAGCCCCATATATCTTCAGGTAGGATACCATCAGACAAAGCCTACAGGTTATATGTGAATACAATTTTAAATAAATTAAAGATAACAGAAGACAAAAAAATTAAAAGTAAGGATAAGATAAAAAAACTTCTTTTAAGCGAAGTCAGAGAAATAGAACAATTGATACAAAATGCTACGAAGGTTTTGTCTGAAATTACAAATTATACTGCTTTAGCAATGACACCACAATTGAAACAAAGTACTTTAAATCACATACAATTAATAGATATAAGTAATAATAATATACTTATAGTAATTGTAGGAGATTCAGGTATAGTTAAGAATACTATTTTTAAAGTAGATAAAACTATTCCAGAAGATCAATTAAATATTATTTCTAATTTTTTAAATAATAAATTTAGAGGTTTAACCCTTGAAGAAATTGGTATAGAAATAAATACAGGGGTTTTAAATGAAATATATGATTATAAACTTATTATAGAGAGTATAATTCCTATAATAAGTCGTTCTTTAGATGACATGGAAGAAGTAGATGTAATTGCAGATGGAGTTACCAATATATTTGATTTTCCAGAATACAAAGATATAAGTAAAGCAAAAGCCTTTATATCTTTTATAGAAGATAAAGATTTAATAACAGATATATTATTAAATAATGCAATGGATGATATGGCAATAGTTATTGGAAATGAAAATTCTTACAATGAAATAAAAGATTGTAGTTTAATAATAGCAACTTATAATTTAGGTGGAAAAACAATAGGGAAAATTGGAGTTATTGGACCAACAAGAATGGATTATTACAAAGTCATCGATGCAGTTAGAATGCTTTCTATAAATTTAACAGAGGTATTAGATAAGTATTTTGCAAGATGATAGAGTGTAGAGCTTTTACACTCTATTAAAGTTGATTAAAAGATAATAAAGAGGTGATTGAATGGATAATAAAGAAAATAAGAAGGATAAAGATGAAATGATGAATGAAAAAAAGCAGGAGGAAAAGGTAGTAACAGATGAAACAGAAAATAAATTATTAGATTTGAAAAAAGAGCTTGAAAACAAAAATGAAGAAATTAAAAAATTAAATGATAGTTATTTACGTTTACAAGCTGATTTTGTGAATTATAAAAAAAGGGTAGAGAAAGATAAAATCAGCACTATTGCTTATGCAAATGAAGATTTGGTAAGTGGTTTATTACCTATTATTGATAATTTTGAAAGAGCCATAGATGCTGTTGAGGATAAAGAAGATAGTTTTTTTCAAGGTATGGAAATGATTTATGATCAGTTAATTAAATTTCTTGCAGACAATGGTCTTGAAAAAATAGAAGCATTGGGAAAACAGTTTGATCCTAATTATCATCATGCAGCATTTATGGAAGAAAGTGAAGATGTTGAAGAAGGTGTGATTTTAGAGGTTTATCAAAAAGGCTACAAGCTGAAAGATAAAGTTATTAGACCTAGTATGGTTAAAGTTGCGAAACAAAAAAATCTAAAAGAGGAGGAATAATGTTATGGGAAAAATTATTGGAATTGATTTAGGAACTACAAATTCATGTGTTGCTGTAATGGAGGCTGGAGAACCTATCATTATACCTAATGCTGAGGGCAATAGAACTACACCATCAGTTGTGGCTTTTGCAAAAGATGGAGAAAGATTGGTAGGTGAAACAGCAAAAAGACAAGCAATTACAAATCCTGATAAAACTATTATGTCAATAAAAAGAGAAATGGGTAGAGATTATAAAGTAAAAATAGAAGGAAAAGATCATACTCCAGAAGAAATTTCTGCAATGATATTACAAAAGATAAAATTAGATGTGGAAAATTATCTAGGAGAGAAAGTAAATGATGCAGTAATAACAGTACCAGCATATTTTACAGATAGTCAAAGGCAAGCAACAAAAGATGCTGGGAAAATAGCAGGTTTAAATGTAAAAAGAATAATTAATGAGCCAACAGCTGCTGCATTAGCTTATGGAATGGATAAAGAAGAATCTCACCACAAGATAATGGTTTTTGATTTAGGAGGAGGAACTTTTGATGTTTCGATTCTTGAATTAGGAGATGGAGTATTTGAAGTAATTGCTACAAGAGGAAACAATAAATTAGGTGGAGATGATTTTGATCAAGTTTTAATAGATTATATAGCAGAAGAGTTTAAAAAAGAAAATGGAATTGATTTAAGACAAGATAATATGGCATTACAAAGACTTAAAGAAGCTGCAGAAAAAGCTAAAAAAGAATTATCTAGTAGAAAGACTACAAATGTAAATTTACCTTTTGTAACAGCAACTCAATCTGGACCTCTTCATTTAAATATGGATATATCGAGAGCTAAATTTGAAGATTTAACTTCTCATTTAGTAGATAAAACATTAGAGCCTGTAAAGAAGGCTTTAGAAGATGGTAATTTATCACCATCAGATATAGATAAAGTTATATTAGTTGGAGGATCGACTAGAATACCTGCAGTACAAAATGCAGTTAAAAATCTTATAGGTAAGGATCCTCAAAAAGATATTAATCCAGATGAATGTGTAGCTATGGGAGCAGCAATACAAGGTGGAGTTCTTAGTGGAGAAGTAAAAGATTTACTATTATTAGATGTTACTCCATTATCTTTAGGAATAGAGACTTTAGGTGGTGTATCTACAAAATTAATTGAAAGAAATACTACTATACCTACTAGAAAGAGTCAGGTGTTTACAACAGCTGCAGATAATCAAACATCAGTAGATATTCATGTGTTACAAGGAGAACGTCCAATGGCACAAGATAATGTTACATTAGGGAGGTTCCAATTAACTGGTATACCACCAGCACCAAGAGGAGTACCTCAAATAGAAGTAACATTTGATATAGATGCGAATGGTATTGTAAATGTAAGTGCTAAAGATTTGGGAACAGGAAAAGAACAAAAAATAACAATTACAGCTTCAACTAATTTAACTGATGAAGAAATTGAAAAGAAAGTTAAAGAAGCAGAAAAATTTGCTGAAGACGATAAGAGAAAGCAAGAAGAAATTGAAGTTAGAAATAATGCTGATTCATTAGTATATCAAACAGAAAAGGTTTTAAAAGACTTAGGTGATAAGGTAACAGCAGATGAAAAGAAGAATATAGAAACAAAAGTGGAAGAACTTAAGAAGGCAATGGAAGGGGATAATCTAGAAGAAATCAAGCAAAAGTCTGAAGAGTTGACTACCGCATTCCATACTATATCACAAAAAATGTATGAACAAGCAGCACAAGAAAATGCTCAAGAAGGACAAAAAAATGAAGGCAAAAATTCAGATGATGATGTAGTAGATGCAGATTATGAAGTAGTAGATGATGAGGATGAGGAAGAGTAAAATGTTATTAAAAAATCAAAGCTAAATTGCACAATTTAGCTTTGATTTTTGATACAATAAGTTTTAGTATGTTTATGAAAGTTGGTGAAAGTATTGAGCGAAAAAGATTATTATGAAGTCTTAAATGTATCAAGAGATGCTACAGCTGATGAGATTAAAAAAGCATATAGAACTTTGGCTAAAAAATATCATCCTGATTTAAATCCTAATAATGAAGAAGCAGAACAGAAACTTAAAGAAATAAATGAAGCTTATGAAGTATTGGGTAATCCTGATAAAAGAGCAAGATATGATAGATTTGGTCATGCAGGAGTAGATGGACAAACAGGTGGATTTGGTCAAGGTTTTGGTGGTTTTGGAGATATATTTGATGATATATTTGACGTATTTGGAGGTGGCTATGGAACTGGTACAAGAAAACCAGGACCTAGAAAAGGAGCAGACCTTAGATATGATTTAAAAATAAAATTTGAAGAAGCATATTTTGGAACAGAAAAAGAAATACAAATACGGAAAACAGAAAGTTGTAGTAAATGTAAAGGGACTGGAGTTAAGCCAGGTAGTAGTAAAGAAACTTGCCATAAATGTAAGGGCTCTGGAGAAGTTAAATATGCACAAAATACACCTTTTGGACAATTTGTCCGTGTTTCTACTTGTGATGTGTGTGGCGGTACTGGAGAAGTAATTAAAGAAAAATGTCCTGTTTGTCATGGAACTGGAAAAGAAACAAAGAATAAAAAAATAAAAGTAAAAATTCCAGCAGGTGTAAGAACAGGATCTATTATTTCTATTAAAGGAGAAGGAGAAGCAGGAGAGCGAGGTGGACCTCCAGGAGATTTATTCATTTATATTTCAGTAAAAGAGCATAAGATATTTAAGAGAGTGAGAAATGACATATATTGTGAAATACCAATTAGTTTTCCTCAAGCAGCTCTTGGTGCTGAAATAAAAGTTCCTACTTTGGAAGGAATAGAGAAATATAATATTCCTGAAGGGACACAAACAGGGACAGAATTTAAGTTTAGAAATAAAGGTTTTCCTAGTGTGAAGGGATATAGTAAAGGAGATTTGATTTTTAAAGTTAAGGTAATTGTACCTAAAAAGCTTACATCAAAGCAAAAAGAGTTGATATTAGATTTTGCAAAGGAAAGTGGAGATAGTTTGAACCAAGAGAAAAGAGGATTTTTTGACAAAATGAAAGATGCCTTTGGTAATTAAGAAACAATCACTCCTGAAAAGGGTGGTTGTTTTTTCTAATATCAATAGGGTATAATAATGACACGGATTTAGTTAGTTCTACAAAGGATGTGAAGACGTATGAAATGGACAGAAGTGCAAATTAAGACAACAAAGGAATTGGAAGAAAAAGTTTCAAATATTTTATATGATTTAGGAGTACAAGGTCTAGCTATTGAAGATCCTAATGATATTTTAGAATTTATAAAAAATGAAGAAGATTGGGATTTAGTAGATTCTAAACTTATAGACAAAGACTTTGATACTGTTATTATTAAGTGTTATTTTCCAGAAAGTGAAGATTTAATAGATAAAATAGATCTTATAAGACAATCTATTGAAAGAAAATATTCAAAACAAAGTTTAGGAAAGGTGACTATATCAGAAGTTTATGAAAAGGACTGGGCAGAAGGATGGAAAAAATATTATAAGCCAATTAAAGTTGGTAATAGAGTAGTTATTAAACCTTCATGGGAAGATTATAAAGCCATTGGTGATGATATAGTAATTGAATTGGATCCAGGAATGGCTTTTGGTACAGGAACTCATGAGACAACAATATTATGCATTAAAAAATTAGAAAGGCACGTGGAAAAGGGAGATACAGTGTTTGATATAGGATGTGGTAGTGGTATACTTAGTATTGTGGCAGCTAAATTAAAGGCAGAAAAGGTTTTAGGTGTAGATTTAGATGATATGGCTGTAAAAGTAGCAAAAGAAAATGTAGCTGCAAATAAGGTAGATAATATAGTAGAAATTAAGAAGAGTAATTTATTGAATATTGTTGAAGGAAAAGCTGATATAATTGTCTCAAATATTTTAGCAGAAGTAATTGTGGACTTAACTAAATCTGTAGGGAAACATTTAAATAATAAAGGTTTATTTATTTCTTCTGGCATTATTGAAGAAAAAGAAAATATGGTTAAGGAAGTTCTTGAAAGCAATAATTTTACTGTATTAGAGACAAATTCTATTAATGGTTGGGTATCTATAGTATCTAGATATGAAAAGGATGAATCAAATGAATAGATTTTTTGTTTCTTCAGAACAGATTAATGATGAATATATTAGTATTATAGGAGATGATGTTAAACACATAAGGGATGTACTTAGACTCAAAATTGGAGATATTGTAGAAGTATCTTGTAGAGAATTAGTCTACTTATCAAAAATTTTTAATATGGATAATAATGAAGTATTATTAAAAATATTAGAAACTAAAAAAGGAATGAATGAACCACCAATTGATATATATTTATATCAGGGAATACCTAAGAGTAATAAAATGGATTTAATAATACAAAAATCAACTGAAATTGGAGTAAAAGAAATTTATCCAATTATTACCAATAGAACAATAGTAAAAATTAAAGATAGAAAAAAAGAAAAGAAAAAAGTTAATAGATGGAATAAAATATGTATGGAAGCAGCAAAACAATCAAAAAGAGATAATATACCTAAGGTCAATGAAATTTTAAGTTTTGAGGAAATGATAGAACTTATAAAAGGAGAAGAATTGATTATTGCACCTTATGAAAGAGAAGAAAAAATTGGAATAAAAAATATATTGAAAGAAAATATAAATGAAAAAATTCATTTAATAATAGGTCCAGAAGGCGGCTTTGAAGAAGAAGAAATTGAACAGATTGAAAAAGTAGGAGGGAAAATAGTTACTTTAGGTCCTAGAATATTGAGAACGGAAACTGCTGGTTTGGTAGCACTGACTATTCTTATGTATGAACTTGGAGATATGGGAGTGATGAAATGAAAAAAGTAGCTTTTTATACTCTTGGTTGTAAAGTGAATCAATATGAGACTGAAAGTATGGAAGAATTGTTTGAAAAACAAGGATATGAAATAGTTAATAGTGATAGTTTTTCAGATATTTATGTAATAAATACTTGTACTGTAACTAATTTAAGTGATAGAAAATCTAGACAATTTATTAGAAGAGCAAAAAAAATAAATAAAAATGCAATAACAGCTGTTGTAGGATGTTATTCTCAAGTTGCTCCAGAAGAAGTAGCACAAATTGAAGGTGTAAATGTGATTATTGGGACTACTGAAAAACATAGAATAGTAGAATTATGTGAAATGGCAGAAAAAAGTAATAAAACCATAAATATTGTACAAGATATTAAAGCAATGAAGAACTTTGAAGATTTAAATATAAATGAAATTAAATCTAGAACTAGAGCATTTATGAAAATACAAGATGGTTGTAATCAATTTTGTAGTTATTGCCTCATACCTTATGCTAGAGGGCCTATTAGAAGTAGACCCTTAGAAAGTATAATTGATGAAAGTGAGAGGTTGGCTCATAATGGTTTTAAAGAAGTAGTTCTTACAGGTATTCATGTAGCATCTTATGGAAAAGATTTAAAAAATCAAAATTTAACTTTATTAGATGTAATTGAAGAAGTTAATAAAATAGATGGAATAGAGAGAATTAGACTTAGTTCTATTGAACCAACTTTAATTGACGAGGAATTTATGAAAAGGTATGCAGGGTTGTCAAAAGCTTGTGATCATTTTCATTTATCTTTGCAAAGTGGTTCAGATAGAGTTCTTAAAAATATGAATAGAAAATATACTACTAATCAATATAAAAAAATTGTCTCATTAATAAGAAAATATTTGCCTTGTGCTGGAATAACTACTGATATAATTGTAGGATTTCCTGGAGAAACCGAAAGAGATTTTGAAGATACTTTAAATTTTGTACGGGATATAGGTTTTTCTAGAATTCATGTGTTTAAGTATTCTCCTAGACGAGGAACGGTAGCAAGTAAATCGAAAAATCAAGTAAATGGAAATATTAAACAAAAAAGGAGTGATTTTTTAATAAAATTAGGAGAAAAAGTGATGAAAGACTTTTATCAGAAATTTGTAGGTAAAACTATGGAAGTGCTTTTTGAAGAAGAGATGAAAGATAATGAAGAATATATGGCAGGTTATACTACAAACTATATTAGAGTTTTAGCAAAAGCGTCTTCAAATGTAAGAGGGAAGATATTACCTGTCAAAATATTAAAATGTGAAAAAGATTATTTGATAGGAGAAATAAAGGAATTTTAATAAAAATGTAGAATATGATTATTATAGAAAATACTATGGAGGTGAAAAGGGTGAGTGATTGTATTTTTTGTAAAATAGCAAATGGAGAAATACCAAGTGATATTATATATGAAGATGATGAAGTAATAGCTTTTAATGATGTTAACCCTCAATCTCCAGTCCATTTTTTAGTAATACCTAAGAAGCATATTCCTTCAGCAAATGATTTAAATAAAGGAAATGTGTCAATTGTAAGTCATATTTTCTTAGTAATAAATAAGCTGGTCAAGGAAAAAGGACTAGGTGAAAAAGGTTATAGGATTATTAATAATTGTGGGGAGTATGGAGGTCAAACTGTTAATCATATTCATTTTCATGTATTAGGTGGTAGACAATTTCAATGGCCACCAGGTTAAAATAGTTGCAGAAAAGTTGTGAATAATGTATAATTATCTAGTGCTGTATTTCGTTTACTACAAAAGTAGTAAGCACTCTTGTTATGGATGAGGGGAGGGAGAGGTAGATGACAGAAATAAAAGTTGGAGAAAATGAATCATTAGATAATGCCCTTAGAAGATTTAAAAGGCAATGTGCCCGCTCAGGCGTAATGGCAGAATACAGAAAAAGAGAACACTATGAGAAACCAAGTGTTCGACGTAAGAAAAAATCAGAAGCTGCAAGAAGAAAAAACAAAAGAAGGTATTAAGAAGGTGAGTTTATGTCCCTTAAGGATAAATTAATGGAAGATTTGAAAAATTCCATGAAAAATAAGGATACTGTTAGAAAAAATACGATTACTATGGTAAGAGCAAGCATAAAACAGAAAGAAGTAGATGAAAGAATAGAACTTGAAGACGAGGACGTATTAGATATTATATCTAAACAGGTTAAAGAAAAAAAGAATGCTATCAAAGATTTTGAAAAAGGTGATAGAAAAGATTTAGTAGATCTTACAGATAAAGAAATAAATATACTTATGGAGTACTTACCAAAGCAATTAACAGAAGAAGAAATTGATGATATTGTAAAAAATACTATAGAAGAGACAAATGCAAAATCTATGAAAGATATAGGTATAATAATGCAAACTGTAATGCCAAAGGTAAAAGGTAGAGCAGACGGTGGTTTAGTTAATAAAATAGCAAGAAAATATTTAGAATAAAAACAATAAAATATTTATGTGCTCTAAATGAAAATAAATGCTCTTTTCTGGCGAAATTAAAAACAATGGATACAACCAGAAAAGAGCATTTTAGTACTAAAAATAAAATGAGTTAGTAAAAAATTCATTTTGTAATAATAGAATAAAATATAATGTCTATTGTTGGTTGTATAGGATAAACATCCAAAGTGAAGAGGTGGAAAATGATTTCTAAATTGAGAAATAGCCCTTTATTTAATCATATGACTGATAATGATATAAAAAACTGCTTAGAATGTAGTCAATCTAAGGTTGTAAGTTATGAAGAAGATGAAGTAATTTTTTTACAACAAGATAACCCTAAAAAACTTTTTATTCTAATAGAAGGTTCTGTTGTTGTATGTAATGATTCTATTTCTGGAGAACGTAGTATTATTACAACTATTAGTAAAACGGGAGATCTATTTGGAGAAGTCTTTTTATTTTTAGATAAAAAAGAATATGAGAATTACACTATGGCAGCTGATAGAGCAAAAGTGTTGGAAATGCCCAAAAAATTTTTGTATCACAGCTGTAGTAGAAATTGTGATTATCATACCCTGTTGATTTCTAATATGCTATCTATTCTTGCACAAAAGGCATATCAGTTAAATCAGAAATTGCAAATTATGTCAAGTTCTACTTTGAGGCAGAAGATTTCAAAATTATTATTTCAAAGTATGGATGAAGATGGAAATGTTATATTAAAAATGAAACGTGAAGAATTGGCAGATTTTTTAAATGTAGCTCGTCCATCATTGTCAAGGGAATTGATGAAAATGCAAGAGGATGGTTTGCTAAAGGTTAAGAGAAATAAAATTAAAATTATTGATTTTGATGAAGTGGGTAAAAATTTATAAAATTATGACTCTGTAACATATGTTACAGAGCTTTTTTTATGTCTTTGATAAGATGAACTTAGCAAAGGATTTATGGATATCATTGGAATAAAGATATCTATTATATGGATTTAAAATTAGGAGGTATAGATTTATGGAGAATAAAATGTTTTGTTATCAATGTCAGGAAACTGCTGGTTGTAAGGGATGTACGCAGGTAGGCGTATGTGGCAAAAAACCAGAAGTAGCTGCTATGCAAGATCTGTTGGTTTATGTAACAAAGGGTATTTCAGCAATTACTACACGTTTGCGTGCTGAAGGGAAAGAAGTTAAAAAAGAAATAAATCACTTGGTTACATTAAATCTATTTACTACTATTACAAATGCAAACTTTGATGAGGATGCAATAGTTTCCAGAATTTTTATGACTTTGGATAAAAAAAAGGAACTGTTTAGCCAACTGGATAATAAGGAAGGTCTCCCAGAAGCAGCAATTTGGGAATCATTTAATCAAGATGAATGTGTTGCAAAAGCAGCTAAGGTTGGTGTGCTTTCTACGAAAAATGAAGATATAAGGAGTTTGAGAGAGTTAATCACCTATGGATTAAAAGGACTTTCTGCTTATAGTAAGCATGCAAATGTTTTGTTGGAAGATGATGAAGAGGTAGATGAATTTTTACAAATTGCATTAGCAAAAACACTTGATGATAATCTTAGTATGGATGAATTAATTGATTTGACATTGGAGACTGGAAAATATGGAGTAAATGGTATGGCTCTTTTGGACAAGGCAAATACTTCTGCTTATGGTAATCCTGAAATTACAAAGGTTAACATTGGCGTTGAAAATCGCCCAGGAATATTGATTTCTGGTCATGATCTGCGTGATATGGAAATGCTTTTAAAGCAGACAGAAGGTACAGGTGTAGATGTATATACTCATTCTGAAATGTTACCTGCTCATTATTATCCAGCTTTTAAGAAATATTCTCATTTTGTTGGAAATTATGGGAATGCATGGTGGAAGCAGAAGGAAGAGTTTGAAAGTTTTAACGGTCCAATACTGATGACAACGAATTGTATAGTTCCACCTAAGAAGAGTTATAAGGATCGTTTGTATACTACTGGAGCTGTTGGATATCCTGGTTGTAAACATATACCAGGTGAAATTGGGGAAGAAAAAGATTTTTCAGAAATTATTGAACATGCAAAAAGATGTGCACCTCCCATTGAAATTGAAACTGGTGAGATCATTGGTGGTTTTGCTCACAATCAGGTTTTTGCATTAGCTGATCAGATTGTCGATGCTGTTAAATCTGGGGACATTAAAAAATTTGTTGTTATGGCAGGCTGTGATGGCAGAGCAAAATCTAGGAATTACTATACCGAATTTGCAAAGGCTTTACCTAAGAATACAGTTATTCTAACAGCAGGTTGTGCAAAGTATAGATATAATAAGCTAAATTTAGGTACCATAGGCAATATTCCTCGTGTATTAGATGCAGGACAATGTAATGATTCATATTCATTGGCTGTGATTGCCCTTAAACTCAAAGAAATCTTTGAACTAGATGACATTAATGATTTACCTATTGTATATAATATTGCTTGGTATGAGCAGAAGGCAGTTATTGTTTTGCTGGCTCTTTTGTATCTTGGTGTAAAAAATATTCATTTAGGTCCTACATTACCTGCATTTCTTTCGCCTAATGTTTTAAAGGTATTGGTAGATAACTTTGGAATTTCTGGTATCCATTCAATAGAATAAACACAGAGGGAACACAGAGGGGACGATCCCTCTGTGTTGCTTTTTTATATTGCCATTATTTTCAATTTATGCTAAAATCAACTAGAGGTGATTTTTATGCCAAGAAAGGCAAGGGAAAAAAGTAGTACAGGAATATATCATGTGATGTCAAGAGGAATAAATGGACAAATAATATTTAAAGATAATGAGGATTATGAAAAATTAATTCAAACAATTGCAGATTATAAAGAAGTATGTGAATATGAAATATATGCTTATTGTCTTATGACAAATCACATACATTTGCTGATAAGAGAAGGAAAAGAAGATTTAGGAATAGTATTTCGAAGACTAGGAGCAAGTTACGTATATTGGTATAATTGGAAATATAAAAGGAATGGACATTTATTTCAAGATAGATATAAAAGTGAGCCAGTAGAGGATGATCAATATTTTTTGACAGTACTTAGATATATTCATCAAAATCCAATTAAAGCAGGTATTGAGAGTGATATAGCAAAATATTCTTGGAGTAGCTACAATGAATACTTGGGAAGTAGTGGAATTTGTGATACAAAATTTGCATTGGGCTTTTTTGCAGATAATGAAAAAAGAGCAGTGAAGTTATTTCAAGAGTTTAACAGTAAAGAAAATGATGCTCAGTGTCTTGAATGCAAAGAATCACCCAAAATAAATGATGCAGAAGCAATAGAAATAATAATAAAGGTAGCAGGAGTAAAAAATACAAACCAAATTCAGAATTTTGAAAAAGAAAAAAGAGATAAAATGATTAGAAAATTAAAGGACAGTGGGCTATCAATAAGACAAATAGAAAGGTTGACAGGAATTAGTTTTGGGGTAGTAAGAAAAATATGAGCACAAGAGAACCGTCCCCTTGTGTGTAGGAGGGAATTATGGGAAATAATATTTATAAAAATTTACTAAAACATAGTTTCTGGGGTAATTTTGACTCAGGTGTAATTTTTATTTTTCTATCATTTTACATATGGGATCAAACGGAAAATATGATTACTATAGCAATAGCATTTGTAATCCCAATACTAATAAATACTATAATTGATTATTATTTTTCTTATTTAAGTGATAAAAAAGAGCGTGTTAAATTGATAATTTTAGGGAATATAGGTTCAGCAATTTTTTTGAGTTTATATGGTATTGCACATAATATATATCTTTTATATCTTTTTATCTTTTTTAAATCACTATTTGATAAATTATATTCAAGTTCATTGGCACCTTATAGAAGAGAAATAATAAAAGAAAATGAATATAAATCTTATATTTCTAAAGAAAATATTCAGATTAGTATAGGAGCATCAATTGGTGGTTTTTTATTGATGTTGATATATATTTATACTGATAGTATTTCATTAATCTTTATTATATCTGGACTAATAGAATTATTTTCAACAATATATTTATTTAAACTTAAAGAAGTAAAACAAGAGAAGAGTGAAATAAAGGAAAATGCTATTGATTTAAATTGGTTAAAAGAAATTACATTGATTTATACTATTGAAGCTTTTGGACTCGCTCTGATAGTTAATAGAATGATAATATTTCTGTATGATGTTCACCATGTAGGAATCGGTGACGTTGGACTAATATTTTTTGTTGTCTATGGAATATCCAATATAGTAGCAGCTAGAATATATGATAAATTCAAGAAGATACCGTTAAAAAATATGTTCATAATATCTTTTTTATTTCAAGCAATATTATTGATGTTGTTTACAAAAATAAATAAATTAAGAATAATAGTTGGATTTTGGTTTATTTTTGAATTAGTATCTAACGTAACACAAATATATTCAAGAGATAGAATAAATAAAAGTTTATATACAAGTATCGGAAGAAGACTATCGAAATTTAGAATAAGTATAGCAACAGGAAGTATATTAGGACAGATAGTGATAAGTCAAATATGGGATAGAATAGGTGTAAATGAAAGTTTTTATTTTTCAAGCATAGTATTAATAATACTATCGGCTTTTATTACAAACACAAAGGGACAGTCCCCTTGTGTGCAGTCCCCTTGTGTGTCTTGTAAATTATGCTATAATATAAAAAACAGGAGGTGATATATATGAAGGTGAGGAGAGTATTTATTATTCTTTTGATTTTCCTTTTATTACTAAACGGAACAGTTTTTGCAAAGAATGAAGGCACAGTTTATATAATTCCAATAAAGGGGGAAATAAATAAAGCTACTTATCAGTTTTTAAAAAATACTATTAGTGATATATCAAAAGAAAATCCTCAAGCTATTATATTTGAGATAGATACCTATGGTGGATTAATTGACCAAGCAGAAAAAATTAAAGATTTAATATATAATTTACAAATTCCAACTATTTCTTATGTGAATAATAAAGCTGAATCTGCTGGAGTGCTTATTACCATTTCTAGTGAAAAGGTAGTTATGGCAAAGAGTTCTACTATTGGATCAGCAGAGACTATTCCTAATACAGAAAAAGTGATGTCCATGTGGAAAAGTTTTTTGAGGGATATGGCAGAAGAAAGAGGTAGAAACCCTGAAATAATAGAAGCTATGGCAGATAGTGATGTGGAAATAGAAGGTATAACTATTAGAGGAAAATTGTTAAACTTGACTTCTAGAGAAGCATTGAAATATGGTATTGCAGATTATGTTTCTAATGATTACAAGGACATATTGAATCATTTTAATATAAAATATGCTAATTTAGTTACTATAGAAGAAGGAATGGAAGTAAAAGTAGCTAAATTTGTATCTAATCCTCATATAAGTACTTTGTTATTGACAGCTGGATTTATAGGTTTGTTAATAGAAATATTTACTCCTGGTTTTGGAATTGGTGGAACATTGAGTATTATAGCTTTTGGCATGTTTTTTGGAGGTAATATATTGGCCGGTCATTCACAATGGATTTCTTTGATACTTTTTATAACAGGATTAATTCTTTTAATAATTGAAGGAATGATTCCAGGATTTGGATTACCTGGAATTAGTGGTATTGTACTGCTTATAGTAGGAATTGTTTTGGCTATGAATTCTGTAACTAATGCACTTATGTCTTTAAGTATCGCTATAATTGTGACTACAATTATAGCAATAATATTAATAAAATTAGGAAAAAAGAGTCCAATATTTAATAAAATAGTATTAGAAACAGAACAGGAAAATGAAAAAGGCTATTTAAGTTCTTTTACAAAAGATGAATATTTAGGTAAAATAGGTGTTACTGTAACTGAACTTAGACCTTCTGGCATAATAGAAATAGAGGGGAAAAGAATAGATGCATTATCTGAGGGGAATTATATAGAAAAAGAGACTCCTATTGAAGTAGTGAGGGTTGAAGGTTCAAAAATATTTGTAAGGAGGATGTAATATGGCAGGCACAGGTTTTACAATTGGCATAGCAATATTAATAATTATACTGGTTATACTATTTTTTACTTTTGTTCCTGTTGGTTTATGGATAACAGCTTTTTTTTCAGGAGTAAAAATAGGCATAGGTAATTTAATTGGAATGCGACTTAGAAGAGTAGTTCCTTCAAGAATTGTAAGTCCAATGATTAAAGCTACAAAAGCTGGTTTAACTATTAATGTTAATGAATTAGAAGCACATTATTTAGCAGGAGGGAATGTAAATGTATTGGTAGATGCTCTTATTGCAGCTCAGAGGGCCAATATTCCTTTAGAGTTTGAAAGGGCAGCAGCTATTGATTTGGCTGGTAGAAATGTATTAGAAGCAGTGCAAGTAAGTGTTAATCCTAAGGTTATTGAGACACCTCAGATAGCTGCTGTATCAAAAGATGGTATAGAAGTAATAGTAAAGGCTAGGGTTACAGTCAGAGCTAATATTGAGAGGCTTGTAGGTGGTGCTGGTGAAGAAACAATAATTGCAAGGGTTGGGGAAGGTATAGTAACAACAGTTGGTAGTTCTGAGTCACATAAAGATGTTCTAGAAAATCCAGATAGTATTTCTAAAACTGTACTTGACAAAGGTCTAGATTCTGGAACGGCTTTTGAAATTTTGTCTATTGATATAGCTGATGTAGATGTTGGCAGAAATATAGGTGCAAAACTTCAAACAGATCAAGCAGAAGCAGATAAGAGAATAGCTCAAGCAAAAGCAGAAGAAAGAAGGGCAATGGCAGTAGCAAAAGAGCAAGAAATGAGGGCAGAAGTTCAATCAATGAAGGCTAAAGTAGTGGAAGCAGAAGCAGAAGTACCATTAGCGTTAGCAAATGCATTAAAAGAAGGAAATGTTGGATATATGGATTATGTTAATATGAAAAATATTGTGGCAGATACAGAAATGAGAAGTTCTATAGGTAAGATGAGTGATAGAGATAAACATGATGAATAGTAGGATGTGATAGTATGTCTAAAACATTTCTTATAGTTTTATTTTTTTTATTACCTATAATAGTAAAAAGTTTGGGTGAAAAAAAGCAAATAGAGCAATCAAAATATAATAAACCTACAAGTACTAAAGAGCCATGGATGTATTCTCATAAGGGAAATATGAAACAAGAGAAGACAGAAGGATCAGGAAATGCACAGAAAGTTGAAACTATAACATTTGATGACGCTCAAGTGTTTTCTGATGATGATGAAGAGAATAAAAAAGACAGATATTATGAAAATGTATTTGAGGATTTAGATACAGATTATAATGAAGATTATAGTATTGAAGTTGAGGTATTACAAAAAGGAGGAAGACAAAAAGAATATAATAGTCAAGATTTGGCAGAAGATATTGTAAGAGGAGTAATTTTTTCTGAAATATTGTCTAAACCCAAAAGTATAGAAAACAGAAGAAATATTAGATAAAGGTACGTAGAAATACGTACTTTTTTTCTTTGTAATACCCCTCTTTTTAAAAGCATAAATTAAATAAGAGGGAGGGTTTTTTGTGAAGGATAAGATGGAAAATTTTAAATACAATATTTCAGAAATATTAGAGTTACCGAAAGATATAGTTATGGATTTATCTAAAATGATAATTATAGGTAATATTCAGACTTATATTTCTAATCACAAAGGAGTTATTGAATACAGTTTAGATACTATTAGAATTAATACAAATAGTGGAGTTATAAAGATAACAGGTGAAAATCTTCAGATTAAAACTATTATTTCTGAAGAAATAATAGTAGTAGGGTGTATTGAAAAAATTGAATTTTTAAGTTGAGGGGTGTACATATGTTAGCTATTAAATTATGGAATTATTTTAAAGGATATGTTATTATTAATGTGGAAGGACTAACTTTAGAAAAGTTCTTAAACCTTGCAGCTAACAATGATATATATATATGGGATATTACAAGAATTGATTACACCTTATTAGAAATGAAAGTATCAATTGTAGGTTTTAAAGAACTAAAAAAAATTGTAAATAAAATAGGTTGTAAATTATATATAAAAGAAAAAATAGGGTTCCCTTTTTTTACGAAAAAATTAAAAGGGAGAAAAATGCTAGGTTTTGGATTTTTGATTTTTTTAGGGCTTATATTTTTTTTGACTTCTTTTATATGGAAAATAGAGGTAATAGGGAATGAAAAAATTTCTACAGAGAAGTTTTTAAATGTATTGGAAGATATTAATGTCAAATGTGGTACAATGAAATATAACATAGATGAAGACAAAATAAAAAGTATTATACTAAAGAAAATAGATATTTTATCCTTTGTAGGTGTTGAAATCAAAGGTACTAAATTGTTAATTGAAGTAAAGGAACAAGATTTGTTTCCTGTAGTAATTGACAAAAATACTCCCTGTAATATAATTGCTAAAAAAAAGGGAGTAATTGTGAAAGTTATAGCTAAAAATGGGAAAAGTGTTGTAGTTGAGGGAGATGTAGTTAAAAAAGGGCAAGTGTTAATATCTGGAGTAATAGAAAGTGAAAATGATTTTTTAGTACATTCGGAAGGTGAAGTTTTAGCAATTACTCGTTATTCTCATGAAATAGAAGAACCTTTTATAAAAAATATTAAAGAAGAAACTGGGAGAGTATATATTGAAAAAGAATTGAAATTTTGGGGAAAAGGTATTCGATTTTCAAAAGGAGAAATTCCTTTTGATAATTATATAGAAGAAGTAAAGGAAAAGAAAATTATAACTAAAAATATAAATATTCCTGTTAAATATATAGTGCATGAATACAAAGAAGTTGAAAACAAAGAGATTCGTAGAAATTTAGATGGCTTAAAACAATATTCGCAAATTAAAGGAGTAGAAGAAATAAATAAAATGTTACCTAAGAATGTGCAAATTGTATCAAAGGATGTAAAATATTTTGTGAAAGATACTAAACTTATTACTATGATAATAATTGAAGTCATAGAAGATATTGGGGAAAAACAAATTATGACGAATTAGGGAGGATTGAGTGAAGTTTGAGGAAAGATATACAAGAGAAAAATATATCAATAAAAGATAGTAACCTTATACCAGAATTATTTGGCAAATTTGATGAAAATATAAAAATAATTGAAAAGGAGTTCAATGTTGAAATTGTTTTGAGAGAAGGGCAAATAAGAATATTAGGAGAAGAATTCTCAACAATTTTAGTTGAAAGATTGATATTTAAATTAGTAGACATATTAAAAGAAGAGAAAAGATTAACGAAACAAGAGTTGATGTACACTATTCAATTAATATATGAGGGTAAGGAAGATAGAGTAAAAGATTTATTAGATGAAACAATTTGTATAACAGCATCAGGTAAGGCTATAAAGCCAAAAACTTTAGGACAAAAAAGATATGTAGATGCTATTAATAATAATGATATAGTATTTGGAATTGGTCCAGCAGGAACTGGTAAGACTTACATAGCTATGGCTATAGCTATGGATGCATTCAAAAATAAAGAAGTAAATAGAATTGTTCTTACAAGACCTGCTGTTGAAGCAGGTGAAAATTTAGGATTTTTGCCAGGGGATTTGCAAGAAAAGGTAGATCCATATTTAAGACCTATTTATGATGCATTATTTGATATACTAGGGTTTGAAACTTTTATTAAATATATGGAAAAAGGACTAATAGAGGTTGCACCCTTGGCTTACATGAGAGGAAGAACATTAGATTCATCTTATGTAATACTAGATGAGGCACAAAATACTACAAATGAGCAGATGAAAATGTTTTTAACAAGACTAGGCTTTGGTTCAAAGGCTATAATTACAGGAGATATAACACAAATAGACTTACCTAAAGGTAAGAAGTCTGGATTAAAATCAGTGACTAAAATTCTTAATGGCATAGATGGAATAGAATTTGTATATTTAAACAAATACGATATTGTTAGACATCCTTTAGTACAGAAAATAATCGAAGCCTATGAAAACTTCGATAAAAATGAATAAAATTGGAGGAGCATTCCATGATTAATAAAAAAATCAAAGAAAAGAGAAACAAAAAGAAAAAAGATAGGGAGAAGTTTAAATTTTTGAAGGAAAATAAAAAAATTAGAAATGGTTCAATATTAATAGTTTTTACTTTGATTCTTTTTTTAATTGTTATTAATAGTATAAAACCTAAGAAGGTAAGTGTTAAAGTTGGTGATTTTGCTCCTTATGAAATTAGAGCAACAAAGGATTTAGTTGATGAAAAAGCAACTGAAAAATTAAAAGA
The DNA here is from genome assembly GCA_964447805.1 of uncultured Clostridia bacterium. Taxonomy (GTDB): domain Bacteria; phylum Bacillota; class Clostridia; order Tissierellales; family DATGTQ01; genus CAYUTQ01. The sequence continues at coordinate 47,113 of CAYUTQ010000007.1, read as the reverse complement.
ACAAGTTATGAATAGAGTAGAACCAAGATACAGAATCGCTCCTTCTGTTCAAATGAATATGAAAAATGATATTAAAGATTTTTTTAATATAGTAAGAGACATAAAAACAAATGATAATATTAGTTTAAATAAAAAAATTTCGTTATTAGAAGAGCAATCTAATATTGAACTTACAAAGAAGGAATATAGTATAGCAATTCATTTAGATTATAAAGTCTTGAATAATTTAGAAAATTCCATATACGATATAATGAACCAAATAATGAGTACAGGAATTAAAGAAGAAGAATTAGAATATGAAAAAGAAAATGTAAAAAATGTTTTTGAGTCTTTGGAAATGTCTAATGAGGAGCAAGAGTTGGGCGTAAGTCTTATAAATACAACTATAGAACCTAATAAATTTGTAGATGCAGAGGCAACCCAAAGGAAAAAAATAGAAGAAGCAGAAAAAGTAGAACCAGTAATTGTTAAAGAATATCAAGTAATAGTTAGAAAAGGAGATAGAATTGATGAAAATGCTTTAGAACTTATTAAAGAATCTGGTTTATTAGAAGAAAAAGAAGGATTTGAAATTAGCATAGTCATAGGAACTATTATTTTGATATTTTTAATTGAAGCAACTATTATTTTATATTTGTATTTTTTTAATAGGGCAATTTTTAATAGCTCAAAATTGTTGATTTTAACTATTACAATAATAGCAACAATAATAATATCTCAAGGAGTATATAGTATATCACCCTATGTAATGCCTTTAGCATCAGTGGCAATGTTAGTATCAATTTTAATAGATCCAAGACTTGCATTAATAATTAATTTTATGCTTTCATTTTTAATAGGTGTTATGTTAAATTTGGATGATAGTATTATTGCTATGTATTTAATAGGAGGGAGTGTAGCAGCTTTTAGTGTAATAAATGCATCTCAAAGATATAATATTTTCTTTAATGGTTTAATAACAGGGATAGTCAATGTTTTGGCAATTTTGGCTTTTAGTTTGATTAAAAAAATAGAATTAGTTGATTCATTAATAAGAAGTATTTATGGAGTTGTAAATGGAGCTTTTTGTGCAATATTGACAATAGGCACATTACCTTTATGGGAAAATGTATTTGAAGTCATTACTCCATTGAAATTGTTAGAATTATCTAATCCTAATCAACCACTGTTAAAAAGATTGCTTTTAGAGGCTCCAGGTACTTATCACCATAGTATAGTAGTGGGAAACTTAAGTGAGGCTGCTGCAGAGGCAATAGGAGCCGATCCTTTAATAGCAAGAGCAGGGTCTTACTATCATGATATAGGTAAATTAAAGAGACCTTATTTCTTTAAAGAAAATCAGTTTGGTATTGATAATCCTCACAACAAATTAAATCCTACATTAAGTACATTGATAATCACTAATCATACAAAAGATGGAGAAACACTGGCAGAAGAATATAAATTGCCAAAGGAAATAAAAGACATAATAATACAACATCATGGTGATACTTTTGTAGCTTATTTTTATCATAAAGCTTTAAATAGTAAAGATTCAAAAGATATCAAAATTGAAGATTTTAGATATAAAGGACCTAAACCTCAGACTCGAGAAGCTGCATTGGTCATGTTAGCAGATTCAGTAGAAGCTGCAGTTAGATCTATTGAAGAACCTAATAAAGGGAAAATTGAGGAAATGATAAGAAATATTATACAAGGCAAATTAAAAGATAGTCAATTAGATGAATGTGATTTAACTTTAAAGGATTTAAATACAATTGCTAATGCTTTTTCAAATGTAATTTTAGGAATTTTTCATGAAAGAATAGAATATCCTAAACTTGATATTGAAGAAATAAAAGGAGAGAATTAAATGGAGGTTTATATTGAAAATAGACAAAGTATAGTTACTGTAGATGAAAATATATATGATATTGTCAAAATGGTAGTAAAAGAGTGTCTTTTAGAAGAAAAAAAAGATTTTAATGTAGAGGTAAGTGTGTCTTTTGTAGATAATGAGAAGATACAATATTTGAATAAACAATATAGAAATATAGATTCAGAGACAGATGTTCTTTCTTTCCCAATGGAGAATAAATTTAATATGCCAGTGATTTTATTGGGAGATATAGTTATTTCTTTGGAAAAGGCTTTAGAACAAGCTAATTATTTGGGACATTCCTTTATTAGAGAAGTAGCATATTTAACTGCTCATAGTATGTTCCATTTATTAGGTTATCATCATGAAAAAAGTCTAGAGGAAAAAGACATAATGAGGGAAAAAGAAAAAAATGTAATGAAAAGATTAGAGATATTTAAAAATGGTGACAAAAAGTAAGGTGATCATATATGAAGTCCAGAAATTTAATTGAGAGTTTTAATTATGCTGTTGCAGGTATTATTTATGCTTTAAAAACTCAAAGAAATATGAAGATTCATTTTACTATTGCATTTTTGGTAATTTTTATCAGCTTATTTTTTAATTTTAGTAGGATAGAATTATTAATTTTATTTTTAACAGTTTCTTTTGTTATTATGGCAGAACTTATCAATACTTCTATTGAGAAAACTATAGATCTTATTACTGAAGAATATCATCCATTGGCAAAAATAGCTAAAAACACAGCTGCTGGTGGCGTGTTAGTATCTGCAATAAATGCTATTTTGGTAGGATATCTATTATTTTTTGATAGATTAAATCCATATACAAATGCTGTTTTATTTAAAATTAAAAATTCTCCAGTCCACCTTACTTTTGTAGCTTTAATATTAGTTATAATTGCTATTGTTGTTATAAAAACCATATTTCATAGTGGTACACCTTTTAAAGGTGGCATTATTAGTGGGCATGCAGCAGTATCTTTTTTATTAGCAACTGCTATAGCTTTTATGGCAGAAAACATTTTAATATCTACATTAGCTTATTTAATAGCAATAATGGTTGGAGAAAGTAGAATAGAGGGAGAGATACACTCAATTCGTGAAGTAATAACAGGGGCAATATTGGGAATTTTAGTTGGCATTATCATATTTCAAATTATTGGATAATGGGGGATATTATGAAAAAAACAGTATTAATACTAGTTGTTTTTTTATTTATATTTTTGATATTAAATTATACTGGATTAAAAAATTTTATATTAAGTAAAGATAATGAAAATGGAACTACTATAGATGAAAAAAAGTCAGAGGAACAATTTTCTCCTTTAAGTGGTTTACATGCAGATGAAGAAAAAATAAACAGGAGACCTGTGGCAGTTATGTTTGATAATCATCCTAAGGCCAGGTGGCAATCTGGTCTAAGTGATGCAGAGATATTATATGAATTTAAAGTAGAATATCCATATACAAGGTACATGGGAATATATTTAATTAATGAGCCTAAATTATTAGGACCTATAAGAAGCTCAAGACCTTATTTTGTAACTACTTTATTAGATTATGATCCTATTTATGTGAGAGCAGGAGGAAGTGAGGAAGCTAAGAAAAGAATTACAGAATTTAATGTAGCGGATATTGATGGAATTTCTAATGCATCAAAAGCTTTTTGGAGATATTCTGAAACAGGTAAAGAAGGACCTCATAATTTATATACAGCTATGGAAACTATAAGAGAGACACAAAAAGAAAAGGGTTACAAGGGTATAGGTACTTTTGAAGGATTTAAATTCAATACAAAAGCAACAGATATAGAGGGATTTGAAGCAAATAATGTTCAAATAAAATACAATAAAGAAAATATTACTAAATATATTTATGATGAAGACAATAAAGTATACAATAGATACAAAGATGGAGAACTTCATATAGATGAATATAATGGGGAAACTATAACGGCTACGAATATAATAATTCAACAAGTAAATTCTAAAACAATAGATAATGAAGGAAGGCTTAGTATGGATTTAATAGGTGAAGGAAATGGTATATATATTACAAGAGGAAAAGGTAATTTTATAACATGGAAAAAGAAATCTACTTCAGAAAAAACTTATTTTTATAATGAGTCTGGAGAAGAGATTACACTTAATCCAGGTGTAACATGGATACAAATAACAGATATAAAACCAGATTTGGATATTAATTGAGGTGATTGTATGGAGAAGAAAGAACTTATAAGAAAAGCTTTGGAAGCTAAGGAAAAAGCTTATGTTCCTTATTCTCAATTTCATGTAGGAGCTGCAGTGCTTACAGAAAATAATAAAATTTATACTGGTTGTAATATTGAAATAGCATCTTATTCTCCAACTATATGTGCTGAACGTACGGCTATTTTTAAAGCCATTTCAGAAGGAGAATCAAAAATAAAAACTATAGCTATAGTAGGAGATTCGGAATATACTTATCCATGTGGTGTTTGTAGGCAAGTTATTAGAGAATTTGGAAGAGATGCTTTAGTAATAGTGGCGAAAACAGAGGATGATTATAATGAATATACTTTGGATGAATTGTTACCCTATAGTTTTGGGCCCGAAGATTTGGGAAAAGATTAAAAAACAGAGGTGAAAAAATGTATAATTCAGGATTTGTAACAGTGATTGGTAGAGCAAATGTTGGAAAATCTACATTATTAAATAAAATTATAGGTGAAAAAGTTTCAATTATTTCTAATAAACCTCAAACAACAAGAAATAAAATACAATGTGTTTATACAGAAAGTAATTGTCAGATTGTATTTTTAGATACTCCTGGAATACAAAGGCCAAAGAATAAACTGGGAGAATATATGCTTAGAATATCAAAAAATACTTTAGAAGAAGTAGATGTTATTACATTTATTGTTGATGAAAGTTTAGAAATTGGTTTTATTGATAATTATATTATTGATCAGATAAAAAATATTGATACACCTAAAATATTGTTAATTAATAAAATAGATAAATTAAAGGAAGATCAAATTATAAATTTAGTAAACAAATTTGAAACTTTAAATATTTTTGAACAAATAATTCCTATATCTGCTATGGAAGGTATAAATATAGGGAAATATATTGAAGTATTAAAAAAATATTTACCAGAAGGTCCTCAATATTTTCCAGAAGATATGATTACTGATCAGCCAGAAAAATTTATTATAGCAGAAACTATTAGAGAAAAAGCCTTATATTATTTAAGAGAGGAAATTCCTCATGGGATTTTTGTAGCAGTAGATATGATGGAACAAAGGGAAGAGCAAGATATTATAGATTTATATGCTACTATTTATTGTGAAAAGAATTCTCATAAGGGTATTATTATTGGTAAAGGTGGAAAGATGCTTAAAAAAATTGGTACTGATGCTAGAAAAGATATAGAAAAGCTTCTAGGCAGTCGAATAAATCTGCAGTTGTGGGTAAAGATAGAAAAAAATTGGAGAGACAAAGAAAACAAGTTAAGATATTTTGGCTATCAATAGATTGGATGTGACTTAATGCTTGTAAAAACAGAAGGAATAGTGTTAAAAGAAATACGTTTTAAAGATACTAGCAAGATACTTACTATTTTTTCTAGAAAGTTTGGTAAAATACATGCTATAGCTAAAGGCGCTTATAGACCAAAAAGTCAATTAACTGGTTGTACTCAAGTATTTACCTATAATGAGTATACTTTTTTTAAAGGTAGAAATTTTTATCATATGAATCAAGGAGATATAATAAATTCATTTTATGATTTAAGAAAAAATATGAATAGACTTATGTATGGATCGTATATATTGGAATTAGTAGAATGTTCTATAGTAGAAGAAGAAACAAATGAAAAGCTTTTTTTGCTTTTATTAAAAGCTTTAGATGTACTTTCTAAATTAGAGAAGGATTTTTTAAAATTTATAATAAGTTTTGAAGTAAAATATATCTCTTTTTTAGGATACAGACCTTGTTTGGATAAATGCGTAATATGTGGAAATGCTAATTATACTAATATTAAATTTAGTTTTAGACAAGGTGGCATTATTTGTAATAAATGTTTTCATACAGATCCTTATGGTGAGAATATTGATAAAAAGATGGCTGTATGTCTTAAGGCTCTATTATATACATCTTTAGATAAATTGGAAAATATAAAAATTCCTAAAGATGTTATGAGTAAATTGCATAAAATTATGGTAAAATATATACTAATAAATATTGAAAAAAATAGTTTTAATTCATTAGATATGATTGAAACTATTAAGAAAGATGGAGGTGTATAGATGGATATTTCTCTTGAAGATATTGATAGGGTAGTAGAAAGAGCAAAAGTTAGTTATAAAGAAGCAAAAGAAGCTTTAGAAAAAAATAATGGAGATGTAATTGAAGCAATAATTTATTTAGAAAATCAACATAAAACTTGGACTGAAAACTTATCAGATACTGGTGAACAAATAATTAGTAAGGTAAAAGAAATTCTTAGAAAAGGCAATGTTACAAAAATAATAGTAAAAAAAGATAATGAAATAATTATGAATATTCCTGTGACAGCAGGAGTAATAGGGACAATATTAGGTGCTCCTGTAGCATTGTTGGGATTAGGTGCTGCTGTTATTTCAAAATGTACTATTGAAATAACTAAAGAAGATGGAGAGGTAATTAATGTAAATGATCTAATAGAAAAAGAAAATCAGCATACTCAAAATCCGTCTTAATATAAATTGTTGTAAAATGATTGACAATAAGTTTAATTTTTGCTAAATTATATTGCACAGGTAAATTTCATTTTAATAAAGTATGCGATGAAGAAGAGAGAAATCATTATAAATTTTTCAGCGAACTAGGAATGGTGAGAGCCTAGTGAATATATTGATGAAGGCACTTCTGAGTATATTTTATTGAGGGAATACCTATGTTAGTAGGTATTAAATAGGGTGGAACCGCGGAAGTAACCTTTCGTCCCTATAGGGATGAAAAGGTTTTTTTGTGTTCTATAATATTTAATATTGAAATGTAAGAATTAAGGAGGGAATATGAAGTGTATTTTCAGGATTTAATATTAAAATTACTTGAATATTGGGGAAATAGAGGATGTGTTATTTTAGAACCATATGATATAGAAAAAGGTGCAGGAACTATGAATCCTAATACTTTTTTGAGGGCTTTAGGTCCAGAACCATGGAAAGTAGTCTATGTTGAGCCATCAAGAAGACCTGCAGATGCAAGATATGGTGAAAATCCTCATAGAGTATATAAGCATCATCAACTTCAAGTAATAATTAAACCTTCACCAGAGGATATACAAGATATATATTTAAAAAGTTTGGAAGTCATAGGGATAGAACCTTTGAAACATGATATCCGTTTTGTAGAAGATAATTGGGAAGCACCAACATTGGGCGCTTGGGGCTTAGGTTGGGAAGTATGGTTAGATGGTATGGAGATTACTCAATTTACTTATTTTCAACAAGTTGGAAGTATAGATTGCGAATTTGAATCAGCCGAATTGACTTATGGTCTTGAAAGAATAGCAATGTACTTACAAGATGTTGATAATATATTTGACATAAAATGGAACAAACATATTAGATATGGAGATATATTTAAACAAGCAGAATATGAGCAATCAGTATATAGCTTTGAAAAATCTAATAAAAATATGTTAATTAAATTATTTAATATGTATGAAGAAGAAGCAAGAAATATTATTGAAACTGGATTAATAATGCCTAGTTATGACTATGTCTTAAAATGTAGTCATGTATTTAATCTATTAGATGCTAGAGGTGCTATTAGTGTAACAGAAAGGACTCATTATATAAGCAAGATAAGAAGTTTAGCAAAATTAGTAGCTTTAGAATATTTAAAGCAAAGAGAAAAGATGCATTATCCTCTGGTTGTTAAAGGAGGCGTAGAGAATGAATAAATATTTATTAGAAATTGGTGTAGAAGAATTACCTGCAAGATATATTGATACTGCATTAAAACAACTTAAAGAAAAGGGAGCTCAGATTCTTAAAGATGAAAGGATAGTTTTTGAAAGTATATCAGTATATGCAACTCCTAGACGATTAGTATTATTGATTGAAGGATTACCTAATAAACAAGAAGATTTGGAAATTTTAACCAAAGGCCCTTCACAAAAGATTGCTTTCGATAAAGAAGGTAATCTAACAAAAGCATTAGATGGTTTTATGCGAGGACAAAATATAACCATTGATGATATAATTATTAAAGATTATAATGGGGATCAATATGTGTACGCTAACAAGGTGAAAGCCGGAAAAACTGTTGATGAGATTTTTAGAGACAATATTCCAAATTTAATAAGAAGTATTACTTTTCCTAAATCTATGAAATGGGGAGGAAAAAATTTAAGATTTGCTAGACCTATTAGGTGGATACTTTCAATATTAAATGATGAAATTATAGAATTTAATTTAGAAGGTATAATAGCCAGTAATATGACAAGAGGTCATAGATTTTTGGGAAATGACAATATCATAATTAATAATGTAGATGAATATTTTAATAAATTGAAAGATAATTATGTAATAGTAGAACAAGAAGAGAGAAAAGAAATAATTGAAGATGGCTGTAGAAAATTAGCCAAAGAAAAAGGAGGAAATTTGCAATCAGATGAAGAATTATTAAGTGAGATTGTAAATATTATAGAATATCCTACACCTATAGTTGGTAGAATAAAAGAGGAATATTTAAAGTTACCAGAAGCAGTAGTAGTAACGCCAATGAAAGAGCAATTAAGGTATTTTCCTGTGGAAGATGATAAGGGTAGGTTACTTCCTTATTTTATTACTGTGAGAAATGGAAATGATGAACATTTGGATATGGTAGTAAAAGGAAATGAAAAAGTATTAGGTGCAAGATTAGAAGATGCTAAATTTTTCTATTTGGAAGATATAAAGATACCATTAGAAGAATATGTGAATAGTTTAAAAGGTATTATATTTCAAGAAAAATTAGGAACATTATATGATAAAACCATTAGAGTTCAGAAATTAGCATTAAAAATAGGTCAATATTTAGAAGTAGGAGAAGAAACAGAAAAAAATATTAAAAGAGCAGGATATTTATCAAAAGCTGATTTAGTTACCAATATGGTAGAAGAATTTACGGAACTTCAAGGAGTTATGGGTAAACAATATGCTATGAAATCTGGTGAAAATGAAATTGTAAGTTTAGCTATATATGAACAGTATTTACCTAGATTTTCTGGTGATGATTTACCTACAACAACCGCTGGTTCAATATTAAGTATTGCTGATAAACTAGATACAATAGTAGGAAGTTTTGCCATAAATATTCAGCCTACAGGTTCACAAGATCCATATGGACTAAGGAGGCAAGCTTTAGGGATAATCAACATTCTCCTTGATAAAAAGATAAATATATCACTGGAAGATATAATAGATTATTCTTTATACATATATATAGAGAATAATGGATTAGTTTTTGATTATAATGAAGTGAAGGAACAAATAAAAGAGTTTTTCAAAGGTAGAATTAGGAATTTGTTTATTAACACAGGAATAAGATACGACATAATAGATTCAGTATTGGCAACAGATATAGATGATATATATGATTTAAAACTTAGAGTAGACAAATTGAATTTATGGTTAAATAAAGAAGAAATGAGTGAAACATTAGTAGCATTTAATAGAGTATCAAACATTGCCAAAAAAGCTGAAAATAGTGAAGTTATTAAAGATTTGTTAATAGAAGAAGAAGAAATAAATCTTTATGATGCTTTTAATGAAGTAGAAAAAGATGTATTAAAATTATTAAATAGAAAGGAGTATGATAAGGCATTAGAGCAATTTAGTAGTTTAAAAGAGCCAATTGATAAATTTTTTGATAAGGTTATGGTTATGGTTGAAGACGAAAAAATTAGGAATAATCGGTTGGGATTGCTGAATAGAATATCTGATACAATGCTTATGATATGTGATTTATCCAAGATAGTATATAAATAAAGCCCATGATATGTGGGTTCCCTTGTAATTGCCCATAAAATAAAGGGTGGTGATTTATATCCAATTAAACGATAGACAAGAAAAAATAATAGATATTGTGAAAAATAATCAGCCTATTACAAGTGAGGCCATTGCAAAAAAACTTAAACTTACAAGAGCTACATTGAGACCAGATTTATCTATACTTACTATGTCAGGTATATTAGATGCTAGACCTAAGGTAGGATATTTTTACACTGGAAAGACTGCATTAAGTTTTTTTGCTGAAAAAATAAAAAGTATAAAGGTAGCTGATGTAAAATCGGTACCTATTGTTGTTGAAGAAAGTACTAGTCTTTATGATGCAATAGTGACTTTGTTTATTGAAGATGTAAGTTCAATATTTGTAACTTCTGAAGGACTGTTAACAGGTGTTGTTTCTAGGAAAGATTTTTTAAAAAATGCTATTGGAGATATGGATTTAGAAAAAATTCCTGTAGGTGTAGTTATGACAAGAATGCCAAATATTGTTGTGACAATCCCAGATGAAAATATATTAGAAGCTGCTATAAAAATAATAGAGCATGAAATAGATAGTCTTCCTGTTGTAGAAAAAGTTAAAGACCAAAATGGAGAAGAAGGTTACAAAGTAGTTGGAAGAATTACTAAAACTACTATAACAAGATTGTTTGTTGAGCTGGGAAAAAATGATTAAGGGGGCCAACATATGAAAAAAAATATTATAGTCTATGTATTATCAGACTCTATTGGAGAAACAGGTGAACAAGTGGCTAGAGCTGCTGTGAGTCAATTTAATCCTGACAATTATGAATTTAGAAGATTTCCATATATAACAGAAAAAGAACAAATAATTGAGGTATTAGATGAAGCTAAAAATGAAAACTCTATTATTGTTTTTACCATAGTAATAGAAAATTTACGAACGTTTCTTATTGAAAAAGCAAATGAGTTGGATATACCAACTGTTGATTTAATGTCTCCAGTATTAAATGCTATTGAAAATGTACTTGGATATCAACCCAAAAGAGAATCTGGTTTAATAAGAAGATTAGATGAACAATATTTTAAAAAAGTAGAAGCTGTAGAGTTTGCTGTAAAATATGATGATGGAAAGGATACAAGAGGAATCAGAAAGGCAGATATTATTTTGGTAGGTGTATCTAGAACTTCAAAAACACCTTTAAGTATGTATTTGGCTCATAAAAATTTCAAAGTAGCCAATGTGCCATTAGTTCCAGAAGTACCTCCACCAGATGAATTATTTATGAAAAATAAAAAAAGAGTTTTTGGCTTGATTGCAAATTCTACAAAATTAAATGAAATAAGACAGGAAAGACTAAAGTCATTAGGACTTAGCTATAATGCAAATTATGCAAGCATAGAAAGAATTGAAATGGAACTTGAATATTCTAAGAAAGTTATGGATAGACTTAATTGTAAAGTTATAGATGTATCCAATAAAGCAGTAGAAGAAACTGCAGGAATAATTATTGATATAATGAAAGAAAATTTTGGGCATGAAATGTTTGGGTAAGAAGTGTTGTTAGATCAGCACTTCTTTTTATGTGAAAGCTAATTTATAAAAAAATGCGAAATAATAAAGGATTATAGATAAATTTGTTGTATATATAATAACAATACAGTTTTTATTTAAGTACATAAAAAGTTTTTTGTCTAATATTATTTTAAGAATTGTGAAATGGGGTATTTATATGAACATAAGACAGAGAATTGAAAAACTAGAAAAAGATACTTTGTCTGTTCATGCTATGCTTAGTGTTAATACAAAAGGTAGATTGGTGGAAGAAGAAAAATGTCAAATTAGGACTGATTTTCAAAGAGATAGAGATAGAATTATTCATTCAAAATCTTTTAGAAGATTGAAACATAAAACTCAAGTTTTTATAGCACCTGAAGGGGATCATTATAGAACTAGACTTACTCATACTTTGGAAGTTGCTCAAATATCTAGAACTTTAGCAAGAGCTCTTAATCTTAATGAAGATTTGACGGAAGCTATAGCCTTAGGACATGATTTAGGTCATACGCCTTTTGGACATACTGGAGAGATGGTATTGAATAGTTTGCATCCAAAGGGATTTAAACATAATTGTCAAAGTTTAAAGGTAGTAGATATTTTAGAGCACAATAATGGGAAGATAGGTTTAAATTTAACTTATGAAGTAAGAAATGGGATATTAAATCATACAGGTGAAAATGTTCCTAGTACATTGGAAGGTGCTATTGTGAGGCTTGCAGATAGAATTGCTTATATAAATCATGATATTGATGATGCTATAAGGGCTAATGTTATTTCTATAAATCAATTACCACAAAGTTGTATACAAATCTTAGGGAAAACTCATGGAGAAAGAATAAATACTATGATATTAGATGTAGTAGAAAATAGTTATGGGAAAAATGAGATAAAGATGAGTGAAGAAGTAGATTATTATACTAATAAATTGAGAGAATTTATGTTTGAAAAAGTATATTTAGACAAAAATGCTAAAAGTGAAGAAGGAAAAGCAAGATATATTATTGAACAACTATATTATTATTATACAAATAATTTGGAAAGGCTGCCAGAAGAACATATTAGATTGTACGAAGAGAATCATTTGTCTAAAGAAGACATGGTTTCTGACTATATTGCTGGTATGACAGATATATATGCAATGAAAATGTTTTTTAATATTTTCATACCAAAATCGTGGGAAAAATATTAAAAAAGAAGGATTAATATTTTTTTTGTCGAATATGTTTATGTGTTTTTGCCTATAAAATTGGCAGTGAGTAAAGGTGATTTATTATGTCAGCATTTATAAGTGAAGAAACTATAGAGAAAGTTCGCTCTAGTTGTGATATAGTTGATGTTGTCTCTCAATATGTCAGACTGAAAAGGACAGGTTCCAATTATGTAGGCTTATGTCCTTTTCATAATGAAAAGACTCCTTCATTTACTGTAACACCTTCAAAACAATTTTATCATTGTTTTGGTTGTGGAGAAAATGGAGATGTAATTAGTTTTATAATGAAAATGGAAAATTTATCTTTTCCAGAAGCAGTTAAATTTTTAGGGAATAGGGTGGGAATTATTATTGAAGAAAAACCTGTGGATGTGAAAAAACAAAAAAAAAGAGAAAGGTTTTATGAAATTAATAGAGAAGCAGCAATATTTTATTTTAAAAATTTACAACAAAATAAATTGGCAAATGATTATTTAAATAAGAGGAGTATAAGTGAGAAGGTTATTAGAAAATTTGGATTAGGATACGCATTGGATGCTTGGAATAGTTTAGAAAATTATTTATTAAGTAAAAATTATAAAACTGAAGAGATAGAAAAAGTAGGATTGATTTCTAAAAGAAAAAATGGCGAAGGCTATTATGATAAATTTAGAAATAGAATAATGTTTCCTATTTTTGATACTAGAAATAGAATAATAGGTTTTGGAGGTAGAATTATTGATGATTCTATGCCAAAGTATCTTAACACACCTGATACTCTGATTTTTACGAAAGGAGATAATCTTTATGGCCTTAATATAGTTAATAAATATTCTAAAAGAGAAAGAATTGTATTGGTAGAAGGCTATATGGATGTTATATCCTTGTTTAATAATGGAATTAAATACTCCGTTGCAAGTTTGGGTACAGCTTTTACGAAAAATCAAGCTAGATTGTTTAAACGATATGGGAATAATATTTATATTTGTTATGATTCTGATGAAGCAGGACTTAAAGCTGCTTATAAAGCACTGAATATTTTTAAACAGGAAAATATAAATGCAAAAGTAATTTTATTGCCTCCAGGAGATGATCCTGATGATTATATTAAGAAAAATGGGAAAGAAAAATTTGAGGAATTATTTGATAAAGCTTTAAATTTTATTGATTATACTATTTTTATTAATAAAAGAAAATATAATTTAGATCTTACAGAAGAAAAAATAATGTTTACTAAAAATATTGCTAAGGATCTAAAAAAAATAGAAAGTCCTATTGAATTAGATGCCTATATAGATAAAATCTCTATAGAAACAGGTATATCAAAAGGAGCTATTGGAAAGGAAATTTATGATAGGAATACAAATATTCAGAAAAAACCACAGGACAAGTATATAAAACAAAATTATAGAAATACTAAAAATAAAATAAATCCAGTAAAATATGTATTAGAACCAGCTCATTTAAATGCAGAAAAAAATTTAATAAAATTAATTGTAGAAAATAAAACTGTATATGATAAAATTAATATTTTAATAAAGCCTGAAGATTTTATGAATAAAGAATGTAGAGAAGTAGCTAGTGTTGTATACAGTCTTTATGAGAAACAGGAGAATATAGAAAGCCCTTATTTATTAAAAATATTGAAAGATAAAAAAAATGTAGACATAGATAGTGTAATAGAAATACTAAATATGGATATTATTATATCAGATGATTCAATAGATAGACTGATAAAAGATTTAATAGATACTATCAATTGTTCTAAACTTAAAATCAAAAGGAAAAATATTATGAAGGAGCTTAATAAAATAGATAATAAAAGAGAGAAAGATGAAGAAGATATGAAAACACTGAAGAAATTGAGTATAGAATTATTGAAAATAGATAGGGAATTGAAATTGCACTCATAGTATGCTGAGAGGAGGGAGTTAAATGGCTCAGAAAGATAAAAAAAATGAAGTAAAAAAGTTAGTGAAAAAAGGCAAAAAGAAAGGTATGTTGACTTATAAGGAAATAATGGATTGTTTGGATGAAATAGATTTAGATTCTGAACAGATAGATGATATATATCAAAAATTGGAAGATTTAGGTATAGATATAATAGATGAGGCAGAGGAAGAAAATGATGATAATGAATCTGAGGTTAAGGAAGGTAATATATCTGTACCTAAAGGAATAAATGTAGATGATCCTGTTAGAATGTATTTAAAAGAAATAGGTAAGATTCCCCTTCTTACCGCAGAGGAAGAAGTAATACTGGCAAAAAGGATGGAAATAGGAGATGAAGATGCAAAAAGAGAGTTAGCTGAAGCAAATTTAAGGTTGGTAGTTAGTATTGCTAAAAGATATGTGGGAAGAGGTATGTTGTTTTTAGATTTAATTCAAGAAGGAAATTTGGGGCTTATGAAGGCAGTAGAGAAATTTGATTATACGAAAGGATATAAATTTAGTACTTATGCTACTTGGTGGATACGTCAAGCAATAACTAGAGCTATTGCTGATCAAGCTAGAACTATAAGAATTCCAGTACACATGGTTGAAACTATAAATAAACTCGTACGAGTTCAAAGACAATTAGTACAGGAGTTAGGTAGAGATCCAATTCCTGAGGAAATAGCAAAAGAAATGAATATGGAAGTAGAAAAAGTAAGAGATATAATGAAGATTGCTCAAGAGCCTGTGTCATTAGAAACTCCTATAGGGGAAGAAGAGGATAGTCATTTAGGTGATTTTATTGAAGATGATCAAGTTCAAGCTCCAGCAGAAGTAGCTACTTATATTATGTTAAGAGAGCAGCTATTGGAAGTTTTGGAAACTCTGACTCCGCGGGAGCAAAAAGTATTGAGATTAAGGTTTGGCTTAGATGATGGAAGAGCTAGGACTTTAGAAGAAGTAGGAAAAGAATTTGATGTGACAAGAGAAAGAATTAGACAAATTGAAGCTAAGGCATTGAGAAAACTTAGGCATCCAAGTAGAAGCAGAAAACTTAAAGATTTCTTAGAATAAATTAAGGATTCGCATTTTTGGCGAATCTTTAATTTATTCAAGTTTTTAAAATATAAATTATTGAATAAGAGAGAGGAAGTAAGTTTATGAAATTATCAGATAGATTATTAGCAGTAGCTAGTTTTGTTCCCAAAAATTCAATAGTAGTAGATGTAGGAACAGATCATGGATATATACCAGCATATTTAATAAAAAATAATATTAGTAAAAAGATAATAGCTACAGATATTAGTGAGGAATCATTGAATAAATGCAAAAATTATATTAAAAGTTTGTCACTAGAGGGGAAGATAGATACAAGAGTTGGTGATGGTTTTGAAGTATTAAAACCATTTGAAGTAGATACTGCAATTATTGCAGGAATGGGGGGGCTTCTCATAACTGATATAATAGATAAGAGAAGGGATATTTCTAAAAGTATTACATATTTTATAATACAACCTATGATTGCTTCTGATAAATTGAGAAAATATTTATATGAAAATAGCTTTGAAATAATAGATGAAAAGCTTGTAAAAGAAGGAGAAAAGTTTTATGAAATAATATTTGCTAAACATGGTAAATCTTATATTGAAAAAGAAATATATTTTGAAATAGGTGAAAAACTTATTAAAAAGAAGGATCCATTGTTGGAAGAATTTATTAGTTATAAAATAAATACTGCCAAAGAGATATTAGATAAATTGAAAGATAAGAATACAGCTAAAAGCATAGAAAGAAAAAATGTATTGATAAAAAAATTAGCAGAATATCGGGAGGTGTTAGAAATTGTTAAAAGCTAAAGAAATAATAAAACTTTTGGATAATTGGGCAAAACCATATTTAATTGATCATTGGGATAATACTGGATTTCAGATAGGTAATCCAGAAAATGAAGTTAATAAAATAATTTTAGCATTGGATTTGGATCATAAAGTTTTAGAAAAAGCTAAAAATATTGGAGCTAATATGATTATTACTCATCATCCTATTATTTTTAAGCCTTTAAATAAAATTACTACAATAAACTATCAGGAAAAGTTAATATATGATATTATTAAAGAAGACATAGTTGTATATAATGCACATACAAATTTGGATTTAGTAGATGGGGGAGTTAATGATGTATTAGCGGATTTATTAGAATTGAAAAAAGTAAATCCCCTTAGTATTTCTTATACAGAACCATTATATAAGATAGTAGTATTTGTACCCAATGCTTATGCAGATAAGGTCAGGAGTGCATTAGGAGAGGCTGGTGCTGGTTGGACAGGGAATTATAGTCATTGTACTTATAATGTGGAAGGTTTAGGCACCTTTATGCCAAGGAATGGTACTAATCCTTTTATAGGAGAGGTAAATAAATTAGAGGAAGTAGATGAAACAAGAATAGAAACAATTGTGGAAAAGAGAAATTTAAATAAGGCTCTAAGCAAAATGATAAAGGTACATCCTTATGAAGAAGTAGCATATGATGTTTATCCTTTAAAAAATAAAGGCAAGGAATATGGTTACGGAAGAATAGGTAATATAGGAGAAATGTCTTTGGAAAAGTTTTTGAATGTAGTAAAAGAAAGATTAGAAGTGAATCCTATTAAAATTTATGGTTACAATGAAAAGCCTATTAAGAGGGTTGCTGTTTGTGGAGGAAGTGGAGCTAGTTTTATTTATGATGCTTATAAAAAAGGTGCTGATGTTTATGTGACAGGGGATATTAAATATCATGATGCACAACTAGGCTATAAATTAGGTCTTATTGTAGTGGACGCTAATCATTATGATACGGAAAAGGTAATTTTACCTAAAGTCAAAGACTATATTTGTGAAAAGACACAAAATTTAGTTGAAGTAATTATCCATAAAGAAAGTAGTCCACCTGTTACTATATTTTAGTATAATTGGAGGTAGAAAGTTGGAACAGTTAGAACTTTTATGGACGTTACAGGAACATGATTTAAAACTTAAGGAAACAAAATCGAGATTAGAAGAACTAGCTAAGGAAGGTCATATAGAAACTATAACTATAGAATTGAAAAATTTAGAGAAAAATTTATATGACAAAAAGAAACAATTAGATGAAAATGATAGAAGACTTAAAAAAAATGATAAAACTTTAAAAGAATTAAATTTTCAATTAAAAGAAACGGAAAAAAACCTTTATGATGGAACAGTTACTAATGTAAAACAGCTAAATTATATGGACCAGGAAAGCAAAAAATTAAAAGGTATAATAAATCAATTAGAATTAGAAATATTATCTTTAATGGAAAAAACGGACAATATGAGAGATGATATATCTAATATTGAAAAGCGATATAATTTAATAAAAACTGAATTTGAGAAGGGTACGGAAGAATACAAGCATTTGACAGATCAACTTAGGGAAAAAGCACGAGAAGAAATAGAAAGTATATATGAAATTTCTTCAAAACTTGATAAAGATTTGTATGATAGGTTTATGACTTTAAAAAAGAATAAATCTTTTGCTATTTCAGAGGTTGAGGATAATAAATGTAGTGGATGTAATATGATCATACCTACATATTTAATTGATAATTTGAAAAGAGATGAAGAGTTACAATATTGTGAGAATTGCAGTAGAATATTATATTTAAAAAAATAATGCAAAATTACAATCTTTTACCTTTGCAAATTGTCATATATTATGTTATATTGTGTATGTCGAAAAAGTAAATATTGTGAGTAAGTCGGATGATCGCGTGCATTTTGCATGAGGAAAGTCCGAGCTCCATAGAGCAGGATGCTGGGTAATACCCAGTAGGGGTAACCCTAAGGACAGTGCAACAGAAAGATACCGCCAATTGAGGAACGATTGGCAAGGGTGGAAAGGTGAGGTAAGAGCTCACCAGCAATTAGGTGACTAGTTGGCTCTGCAAACCCCATCTGGAGCAAGACCAAGAGAGAACAAAAAAGGCAGTTGCTCGCTGCTGTTCTAAAGGTAGGTCGCAAGAACCTATTGGTAACAATAGGTCAAAGATAGATGATCATCTAATACAGAACTCGGCTTACAGGCTTACTCACTAAACCTTAAAAAACACTAGCTTTGAAGCTGGTGTTTTTGTTTATTGTAATGTATTTTGTAGAAAGTTTGTGAGTATATATTTTCAACTTTCCTTATCCCTATGTCCAGTATGCTGAATGTTTATTGGTGATTTTTTTTATAAATTATATGTTATAATCACCTTAGAGGTGAGAAATATGAATAGAATCCTTTTAGTAGAAGATGATCAAACTTTAAGTTTAGGCATAGAATATTCATTAAAAAATGAAGGCTATGAAGTAGATGTGGCAAATACATATAATGAAGGATTAAATTTTATAAATACATATGAATACATACTTATAATACTAGATGTAATGCTACCAGATGGTAGTGGCTACGATTTATGTAAAATTATAAGAAAAGATAAAAACACTCCCATAATATTTCTAACTGCTTGTGATGAAGAAGTCAATATAGTAATGGGACTAGATTTAGGTGGAGACGATTATATAACAAAACCATTTAGAATAAAGGAATTAATATCTAGAATTAATGTAGTCCTTAGGAGATATTCTAATAAAAACTTAGGGAATATATTAATTTCAGAAGATATAAAAATCTATCTAATAGAAGGTAAAGTTGAGAAAAAAAGAAAAGAAGTATTTTTAACGCCCTCAGAATATAAACTGCTTCAAATATTAATGGAAAATCCAAGACAAGCACTACATAGAACTACTATTTTACAAAAACTATGGGATATTGATGGAGAATTTATAGATGACAATACATTGTCTGTATATATTAAGAGATTACGAGAAAAAATTGAAGAAGATTCTTCTAATCCCAAATATATAAAAACTGTTCGAGGGCTAGGCTATAAATGGGATAGGGAAGTGAGGAGAAACTAGATGCTAAAAAATATAGAATATAAAAACACCCTTATTAAAATTATAATCTTTCAAATCATATTATCCTTAATAATATTTCTTGCCCTCAAATTAGAAATAAATAAAATAAATCAAAAAATAATAGAACAAAACACTGCCCTAATGGGACGAATTTTAAAAAATAATCCAGAACTAGAAGGTGAAATAATAAATTTAATAACTAAAGAAATTACAAATGAAGATATTAATAATGGTGAAAAAATATTAAAAAGCTATGGCTATGATGAAAATATGGATAAAAATTTACAGCCAACATTAAAAGGGATTACCCCTAAATTAGAAGTAAAAATCTCACTTCTAATCCTATTATCTTTAATCCCATTAATAATCCTAATAAGAAGTGAATACGAGAAAATCTATGGTAAGGTAAGAGAAATCTCCTATGCTGCAGAAAGAGTAGTAGAGGGAGATTTTAGTATTGTATTAAAAGAAGAAGGAGAAGGTGATTTTAATATATTAAATCATTCCTTTAATCAAATGGCAAATAGGCTTGAAAATAGCATTGAGATACTACAAAGGGAAAAGACTTTTTTAAAAGATACTATATCAGATATATCCCATCAATTAAAAACCCCTCTATCCTCTTTAATTGTGTTAAATGATTTAATTCTTGAAGATGAAAATATGGAAGAAGAAGTACAAAGGGATTTTTTAAAAAAAACCAGTGCACAATTAGGCAGAATGGAATGGTTAATAATTAATTTGTTAAAAATTGCCAGAATAGAGGCAGGAGTTATTCCTTTTAAAAAGGATAAAGTAAAATCAATAGAAGCTATAGAAATAGCCCTATCTACCCTAAATATGAATATAGTGGAAAAGGGCCAAAAGGTGAAAATCCACGGGGATCTGGAATCTAAATTTTATGGGGACAAAGACTGGACAGCTGAGGCTCTTATTAATATTATAAAAAATTCTATAGAGCATAGTAAAGATGGAGGAATTATTGAAATATTCTTAGATGAAACCCCTCTTTTTACCAGTATAATAATAAAAGACTATGGAGAAGGCATAGATAAAAAGGATATTTCACATATATTCGAAAGATTCTATAAAGTAAATAGTGAAATAAAACCAGATAGTATAGGTATAGGCCTTAATCTTTCAAAAATAATAGTAGAATCTCAAAATGGTACTATTTCTGTGAAATCTAAAAAAGACAAAGGTACAGAATTTACTATTACATTTTTGAATTCTTACTAAAATGTAATCTAAAAATTCACCTCCTTGTAAGTTAGATTTATTAAGCTAGAATTAAGATGAAAAAGGAGGCTTGAAAAATGAAGGTAGTTGAAACAGTAAACTTATTTAAAAGCTATGGAACGGGAAATACAAAAGTAGATGCAGTTAAAGATATTAATTTTAGCATTAATCAAGGGGAATTTGTAGCTATAGTAGGTTCTAGTGGCTCAGGCAAATCAACCCTTTTGCACCTATTAGGAGGAGTAGACAAACCTACTAGTGGTAAAGTATTTGTAGATGGAATAGATATCTACAGTCTATCAGAAAAGGAATTAGCCATATTTAGAAGGCGAAAAATAGGTTTTATATTTCAATTTTATAATCTAATTCCAGTACTTACAGCAGAGGAAAATATTCTATTGCCCTTGTTGCTAGACAATAAAAAAGTAGACCATAAACATATAGAAGAATTGACGAATATATTGGGATTACAAGAAAGACTGGACCATCTTCCCAATGAATTATCAGGAGGTCAACAACAAAGGGTATCCATTGGAAGGGCTTTGGCCTATAATCCATCTATTGTTTTAGCAGATGAACCTACAGGAAACTTAGACAGTAGGACTTCTAAAGAAATAATAGATTTACTTAAAATATCAGTAGAAAAATACAATCAAACTCTAATACTTGTAACCCATGATTTAGATTTAGCTTCTCAAAGTGATAGAATAATCACCATAGAAGATGGAGAGATTACAAAAAATGAGGTGATGCGAAGTGAAAAGCTATAAAGATATCACCTGGAGATATTTAAAAGAACAAAAAAAGAGGGCAATTTTAACTGTATTTGGAATAATCTTATCTGTAGCATTAATCTCTGCCATAGGGACCATGACAGTAAGTGTAAGGGGACAGTTTATTAAAGAAGCCATTAGGGATTATGGCAGTTTCCATGCTGGTTTTATAGATATAGATAGTGAAAAACTAGATAAAATAAAAAATCATGTAGAAGTAGAAGAATATGGTATAGTGAAAAATATAGGTTATGGCGCTATTAAAGAAACCACCGAAATTGATAGAGAAAGATATGGAGAAGAAACCCCACCCTATAGATATATTGAAGTAAAAGGGTATGATAAAAAAGCATTGGATTTACTTCCATATTATATTGAAGAGGGAAGATCCCCAGAAAAACCAAATGAAATAGCAATCTCTGGTTGGGCAGTAAATTATTTTGATGAAAATATAAAAATTGGAGATAAAATTACTTTACCTATGGGGGAAAGAAATTTTATAGATACAGGAAAAAAGACAGAATGGGATGAAAAAATTTTAAAAGAGGAATTTGAAAAATCTTATGATGAAGAATATACAGTAGTAGGATTTTTAAAATCCCAGTATTATTGGGCAGGCCAATTTAAGGCCATAGGAGTAGTACCCTTCGAAACAGATATTCAAAATGATAAATACGATATATACATTACAATTTCAGATATAAAAAATGTTCGGGAAAAAGTTGAGGGTATTGCAAGGGATATAGGAATAAGAGGCAATATAGAGGAAAATAAAAATATTAAATTTAACGAAAAATTACTTAGACTTTCAGTGGAAAGCATTAACGAAACCTTTAATAAAACCATAATGGCAATATTAATCTTTGTAGTAGCATTAATCATAATAGCCACCATAGCAGTAATATATAATGCCTTTAATATATCCGTCCTAGAGAGAATTAATCAATTTGGATTACTTCGTTCAGTAGGAGCCACTCCAGATCAAATCAGAGGAATAGTGCTGAAAGAAGCCTTAATATTAAGTATAATAGGCATACCCCTAGGATTATTTTTTGGCATATTTGCCATGAAAGTGGTTTTATATATAATAGGATTATTAAAATATGATTTTATAGGATTATTTAACGATATGGAGATAATAATATCCATTCCAGTACTTTTAATAAGCACCGTATTAGGCCTTATAACAGTATTTTTATCTGCCAATAGGCCAGCCAAACAAGCAGCAAAAGTAAGTCCCTTAGAAGCTGTTAGAAATACTGGAAGTGTAAAAAAGGAAAATCTAAAGAAGATTAAAGGTTCAGGCATAGTTAGAAAAATATTTGGCATAGAGGGAGAAATTGCCCACAAAAATTTAAAAAGAAATAGAAAAAGATTTATTATCACTATATTTTCCATGTCCCTAAGTATAATATTATTTATTACTTTTTCTAGTTTCTCAGACTATATGTTTAAAATAGGTGCAGTAGGCCATAAAGATATGGGAGATTTCAATCTTACTAATTATAATAGGGATGATTATGGGGATAGGGATAAAGTATATAATGAGTTAAAAAATATAGAAGATGTAGAAAGAGTCTATAGTGTAGAAAAGTTTGGCGGGGATGCACTGGTTACAGAAGATAAAATAAGTAAGGACCATCTCCATGACTTTAGTGATAAAATAAATGGATTAACCTTAGTTGACGATGTTAGAATAATCATCATAGGGGATGAAAATCTAGATACATTAAAACCCAATCTAGAAAAAGGCATTATAAGTAAAGACAAAATGGATAGTGAAAATGGAGTCTTAGTAATAAACAATACTGAGGTTTTCGACTTTGAAAGCCAGAAATATATTCTTATGGAGGGTTTTAAATTTAAACCAGGAGATGAAATAAAGTTTTCTCAAAATGTATATGAAAATTATGGGAAAAATAAAGATTTAAATCTTATGAATCTAACGGTAATGGGAGTATTAGATAAGGGAATATTAGACGTGGAATACAATGATAATGGTGGTATAAATATTATCACTACAGAAAAAGTATTTGAAAATATTGTAGAACAAATTGGTAAGCAAAGTGAATATCAAAATTATTATATAAAAATGAAAGAAGATGGCAATAAGGAAAATATAATAAAATATCTAGATAGTTTAACTGAAAAAGATACAGGCTTTGACTATATAGACTATGAAGAATTGGCAAAAGAAATCAGAGCAGCCACCGTAGTTGTAAGCATATTCCTATATGGTTTTGTTACAGTAATAGCTCTAATAAGTAGTATTAATATAATAAATACAATAAGCACCAATATACTACTTAGGAAAAGGGAAATAGCTATGATAAAAGCAGTAGGTATGACACAAAAATCCATAAAAAGAATGATAGCCTTAGAAGGAGTACTGTATGGAATATATGCAGCAATTTTTGGTGGAATAATAGGCACGGGATTAAGTTATATATTATATAGAATAGTAATAGGCCTAAGAGAATTTACTTGGAGCATCCCTTGGAACCATATAATATCAGCCAGCATAGGGGGCATAATCATAGCACTATTATCTGGAATCTATCCATTGAAAAGGATTAATGAAGGAATAATAGTAGAAAATATGAGAGTAGAAGAGTAGGGGCGACCTTTGGTCGCCCGATTCACTAAAATGCCCAGTTCCCATTTTCAAATATTTGTACTTTTTCTCCATCTTTGGTTTCACCAATTATGGACAAGTCTTTAGAACCTACCATAAAGTCCACATGAGTTAAAGAATCATTACCCCCTGCTTTTTCCAATTCTTCATCTGTCATATTTTCTCCACCTTTAATATTAGTAGGATAAGCCTTACCAAAGGCAAAGTGACAAGAAGCATTTTCGTCAAATAATGTATTTAAAAATATTATATTAGAATTAGATATAGGAGAATCATATGGAACCAATGCTACTTCTCCTAAATGTTTAGCACCTTCGTCTAATGAAAGCAGATCTTTTAATACTTCATATCCTTCTTCTGCTTCAAAATCTACAACTTTTCCATTTTCAAAAGTTAATTTAAAATTATCTATTAGATTTCCACCATAGTTTAATGGCTTAGTACTATGAACTACGCCATTGACTCCAGTTTTTAAGGGCATAGTAAATACTTCTTCTGTAGGCATATTGGCAACAAAGAATACATCTTTGGAATTTTTACCTCCACCACCAGCCCATATATGACCTTCAGGTAATTCTACTTCTAAATCAGTACCATTGGAGGATTTGTAGTATAGTTTTTTAAATGCTTTTCTGTTTAAGAAATTAACTTTTTCTTCTAAGTTTTTAAGATGTTCTTCCCAAGCTTCAATAGGATCTTTTAAATCCATACGAGTAGCCATAAATATAGCTTCCCATAATTTTTCCATAGCTTCTTCATCTGAAACATCAGGGAAAACTTTATTTGCCCAACCTTGTGTAGGAATAGACACTACACACCAGGAGTTCAAATCGTTCATAGTATATTTCATAAATTCTTTTAATGATATAGATGAGGATTTGTTACTGGCAGCAATCTTCTTTGGATTAATTCCTTTAAGTAATTCTGGATCTCGAGCAGATATGGATAAAAATCCTGCCCCATCTTCTGCATGTTTTTCCATACCATCTGCATACCATTTAGGAAATGTTTCAAAAACTTCCATAGGAGCATTTTCATATTTCATTTTAGTCAAGGCTTCGTCATTCCAATTAACATGAACTTCCTTAGCCCCAAGTTCATAAGCGTATTTTGCCACAAGCCTTACAAACTCAGCTCCTTCTACAGGAGAGCTAATAACTAGTGGTTGACCTTTTTGTAGATTAATCCCTACTTCTACACAAAGTTTTGCATATTCATCTAATATTTTATTGAAATCTTTCATGTAATCACCTCAGATAATGTATTTGATTATAGTTTATAGGATTTGGAGGGGGATGTAAATAGAGAAAAATATTGACATTTGTTGGGATGTGTATTATATTAAATATAACAAAATAAAAATAATGTAGTATTTTGAATATAACATTGTAAAAGGAGGTGTAAAATGAAATTAGGAGAAATTGCTCTAATTAAAACAGGTTTAGTATTGACTAGAAAAAAAGCTAGTATGAAATATGAAATTGAAAATACATATAAACTAATTACTTTAAAGAATATTGAAGATAATGGAGCTTTTAATGAAGAACCCTTTGAAACATTTGAAAGCAATGATAAATTAAATGAAGGATATTTTACTGAAGAAGGGGATATTCTTATAAGATTAAGTTATCCTTATACTACTGTATATATCGATAAAAGTAAGGTAGGTTTATTGGTGCCCTCTTATTTTACTATAATAAAGCTTAGAACATCAAATTATATTCCGGAATATATTACATGGTATCTTAACTCTGATAAAGCAAAAAAAGAACTAATGAAATCCCAAACTGGAACAGCCATGTCAACAACAAATAAAACCATACTAGCTTCAATAGATATAAAAGAAATTCCAATAGAAGATCAGAAAAGAATAGCAAGAATTCAGGAACTATATTTAAAGGAAAGAGGATTGCTATATGAATTAGTTGAAGAAAAAGAAAAATATTATAAATCAATAACAAATAAATTGATTAAAATGAACTAAGGAGGAGTGGAAATTATGGATAAAAAAACTACACAATCAGAAATCAATCAAATTTTATGGGAAGCATGTGACACTTTTAGAGGAAAGATTGATTCCAGTATATATAAAGATTATGTTCTGGTAATGCTTTTTGTAAAATATTTAAGCGATACCCACAAAGAACATTTAGAAGGATACATAGAGAAATATGAAGGTCATGAAGAAAGAGTTAAAAGGGCAATGTCAAGGGAAAGATTTATAGTAAATGAAATATCTACCTTTGATCATCTTTATAGCAAAAGAAATGCCCCAGAAGTTGGAGCTGAAATTAATAAAGTATTGGAGAAATTAGAAGAAGATAATCCACAAAAATTAAGGAATGTATTTAGAAATATAGACTTTAATAGTGAAGCAGTACTAGGTCAAACAAAAGATAGAAATGCTATGCTTAGAACATTATTAGAAGATTTTGCTAAGTTAGACTTAAGACCTTCCAAAATAGGAGGAGAAGATATAATTGGAAATTCTTATCAGTTTATGATAGAAAGATTTGCCTCTGATGCAGGGAAAAAAGGTGGGGAATTTTTCACACCATCAATGGTATCGGAACTTTTAGCAAGACTTGTTAAACCAGAAGAAAATGATAGAATATATGATCCAACCTGTGGTTCAGGTTCCTTACTTATAAGGGTAGTAAACCAAGTCCCTAATAGGAAAGTCGCAGTATATGGTCAGGAAAGAAATGGACAAACCCATTCTCTATGTATGATGAATATGTTTTTACATGGAATAGATGATGCCAAAATTGAATGGGGAGATACACTATCTAATCCCCTACATTTAGAAGATGGAAACTTAATGAAATTCCAAGTAGTAGTAGCCAATCCTCCATTTTCTTTAGATAAGTGGTCTATGGGATTTGCAGGAGACAATGATGATAAATTTAAAATGGAAGCAAGTTTAGATCCTCATGGAAGATTTGAATGGGGAGTACCACCTAAATCGAGAGGAGACTATGCTTTTGTTCAGCATATGCTATATTCCCTAGCAGAAGACGGAAGAATGGCGGTAATCCTTCCCCATGGAGTATTGTTTAGAGGAGGAAGCGAAGGTAGAATTAGAAAACAAATAATAGATATGAACCTACTAGATGCAGTAATAGGTCTTCCAGAAGCATTATTTTATGGAACGGGAATTCCAGCATGTATTATGGTATTTAAGAAAAATAGAACGAAGAGAGATGTACTATTCATAGATGCTTCAGGAGAAGGAAATTATGAAAAAGACAAAAATCAAAACAAATTAAGAGAAAAAGATATAGAAAAAATAGTAGAAACTTATGAAAACTATGAATCAAAAGATAAATATTCCTATGTATCGAATATAGATGAAATAAAGGAAAATGATTACAATCTAAATATTCCAAGATATGTAGACACTTTTGAAGAAGAAGACCCAGTAGATATGGAAGAAGTAGCTAAGAATATTAAGAATATAAAAGAAGAGATTGATAAGGTGGAAGGGCAGATGGCGAAGTATTTGGAAGAATTGGGACTATAGACAATTGTAGGGGCAGACCTATATGTCTGCCTAAATGTAGGGGCGAGCTTTGCTCGCCAGAAACCATATAAGTATCGAGAATACGGTAGTAAAGACAAAAGGTGGTGGAAATTTTGAATGCTGAGATAAAGACAAGAATAGAAATGATAAATAAAGGAGAAGTACCTGAAGGGTATAAGGAGACGAAGGTGGGGATTATACCTGAGGATTGGGAAGTGAAGAGGTTGGGGGAAGTGGGAGAGCTTTTTAGGGGAAAAGGAATACCTAAGTCAAGAATATTAACTGAAGGTATTGGGTGTATAACCTATGGTGAAATATATACAACTTATAATTATACTTTTAAAAATTTCAAGTCATACATTAATGAAAAGACAGCCCAAAATAGTGTTCCTATAAAGAAAAATGATATTTTATTTGCGGGCTCTGGTGAAACATTAGAAGAAATAGGTAAATGCATAGCTTATTTAGGTGAAGATGATGCTTATGCGGGGGGAGATATAGTTGTGTTTCGACCTTATGACATCGACGGAGAAGTACTGGGATATTTATTAAATCATGATATTGTAAATAGTCAGAAATATAAACTAGGACAAGGACATTCAGTTGTTCATATATATGCTAAAGACTTAGAAACTATATCAATCCCTGTTTTACAAGGGAAAGAACAACAAAAAATTGCCCAAATCCTCTCCACTTGGGACGAGGCCATAGAATTAAAAGAAAAACTAATAGAAGAAAAGAAAGAACAGAAAAAAGGATTAATGCAGAAACTTTTAACAGGAGAAATAAGATTACCTGGATTTGATGGGGAGTGGGAAGAGGTAAGGTTGGGGGAAGTAATAGAGTTACAAGGAGGGTATGCTTTTGAGAGTAGTGCATATAAAGATGATGGAGTTCCTATAGTAAGAATATCTAATATAGAAAAGACAATAAATTTGAATAAAGATGTAGTGTATTATAACCCCATTGAAATTAATGAAAGGTTTTTAGTAAAAAAAGGCGATTTATTGATAGCTATGTCTGGGGCAACTACTGGTAAAACTGGAATATATAAAAATTCTAATATAGCATATTTAAATCAGCGTGTAGGTAAATTTTTAAGTATTAGCGATGATTTGCATTATGAATATCTTTATCATTTAGTAGAAAGCAAAGGATTTCAAAACCAATTAAGTACAAGACTGGTTGCTGGTGCACAACCCAATATTAGTTCAGTAGATGTAGAGGGTTTAAGTTTTAGGATCCCCCCCCTCCAAGAACAAAAAGCCATAGCCCAAATCCTCGCCACAGCTGACAAAGAAATCGACCTACTAACCCAAGAACTAGAACAACTAAAACTCCAGAAAAAAGGCCTTATGCAATTACTTTTAACAGGCATAATCAGAGTAAAATCTTAAGGAGGCGAGAAAATGAAAGCGTATCTATACAACGAAGAAAATATAAGTCAAAAACCTGCAATAGAAGTATTAAAAAACTTAGGGTATATATATCTTCCTCCAGAAGAAGCAGAGGGAATCAGAGGAAATTTATACAATGTACTTCTAACAGATATATTAAAGGAAAAACTAATAGAGCTTAATAAATATGAATATAAAGGGAAAAGATATAAATTCAGCGAAAAAAATATTGACCAAGCTATAAAGGATTTAGATGAGCCTCTAACTGATGGCTTAGTTAGAACTAATGAAAAAATTTACAATACCTTAATGCTTGGGAGAAGTTATGAAGAAAATCTTCCTGATGGTTCTAGGAAATCTTTTTCTTTAAAATATATTGATTGGGAAGACATATATAATAATGTATTTCATGTAGTAGAAGAATTCACAGTAGAAAGGGAAGATGGTGAAGGAAATATTAGGCCAGATATTGTTCTATTTGTAAATGGTATACCTTTTGGAGTTATAGAGTGCAAAAGAGCATCAATTAGTACAAGTCAAGGCATAAGCCAAATGTTGAGAAATCAAGACAAGGACCATGCTCCTCATCTATTTAAATACAGCCAAATATTAATGGCTACAAATAAAAATGAAACCAAATATGCCACTTGCTATACTCCTGAAAAATTTTGGTCTATATGGAAGGAAGAATACGAAGAATGGCTTCAATCTCAATTAAGTAAAACTGTATTTAATAGATTACCTACTACTCAAGATAAAAATATTATATCTCTATTTCATCCAGAAAGACTAATAGAGCTTACTAAATATTTTGTTCTATATGACAAGAATGTAAAGAAAATAGCTAGGTATCAACAATTTTTTGCAGTCAAAGAAATTGCTAAAGCCATAGAAGAAAGAGATGAAAATGACAATAGAAAATCAGGGGTAATTTGGCATACTCAAGGAAGTGGAAAATCTCTAACCATGGTTATGTTTTCTAAATATGTATTATCAGAGCTAGCAGATTGCAATCCAAAGGTTATTGTAGTTACAGATAGAGTAAATTTAGACAAACAAATTAATCAAACTTTTAATCATACTAGACTAAAAGCCAATAGGGCAACTACTGGAAGACATCTTGTGGAACTAATTAATGATAATAAAGCTGATATAGTAACTACTCTTGTTCATAAATTCGACACAGCTGCAAGGGAGCAAAAGCCAGTTTATTCTGAAGAAGTATTTGTATTGGTAGATGAATCTCACCGTACTCAATATGGGGAACTTCACATTAAGATGAAACAAGTATTTCCAAATGCTTGTTATTTAGGTTTTACAGGTACACCACTTATGAAAAAAGAGAAAAATACTATGATTAAATTTGGCGAATTGCTTCACACTTATACCATAGCAGATGGTGTTAGGGATAAGACCATAGTCCCATTATTATATGAAGGGAAAATGGTAGACCAAACAATTAATAGAAAAGCCATAGATAATAGATTAGAAATGATAACAAAAGATTTAAATGATAAACAAAAAGAAGAAGTTATGAAAAAATGGAGCCAATTTGAAAGAATAGCATCTTCTGACCAGAGAATTGCATATATAGCTTATGATATTAATAAACACTTTGTAGAAAATTACAAGACTAAAGGTTCTCAGTTTAAAGCTATGCTTGCTACTAATAGCAAAGTAGAAGCCATAAGATATTTAAAACATTTTGAACAAGCAGGGGATTTAAATGCAGCTGTTGTAATATCTCCCCCAGACCAAAGAGAAGGTCATGAAGCAGTAGATGAAGAATCTAAAGATATGGTGAAAAGATTTTGGGATAAAATGATGGATAGGTATGGCAACGAAGAGAACTATGAAGAATCCATTAAAGATGAATTTGTCAATGGAGATGATTTAGATTTATTAATTGTAGTGGATAAATTATTAACTGGCTTTGATGCTCCAAGAGCAAGCATAATGTATATAGATAAACCTATGAAGGAACATACACTATTACAGGCTATAGCAAGAGTAAATAGGCTTTATGAAGGAAAAGATTATGGAGTTATTATTGACTACAGGGGACTTCTTGATAAATTAGATGAAGCTATGGAAATGTATTCTGGTGCAGGATTAGAAAACTTTGACCCTAAGGATTTAAAAGGAGCATTATATGATGTAATAAGCATTATAGGTTCATTAAGACAATATTATACTGATTTAGTAAATATATTTATTCCAGTGAAAAACAAAGAAGATGAAGAAGAATATGAAATACTATTAGCAAATGAAGAATTAAGAAAAGAATTCTATGATACTCTTAGTAAATTTAGTAGACATTTAAAATTAGCTTTAGAATCTGAAAGAGTTTATAATTCTTTAAGCCCAGATGAAATAAATAAATATAAAAAAGACTTTAAATTTTATCAAGAACTAAGAAAAGGTGTAAAGATAAGATATTCAGATACCATAGACTATAAGGAATATGAGGCTCAAATGCAAAAGCTTATGGATAATTACATTGCTGCTGAAGATATAATAAGGATTACCAATCCTGTAGATATACTTGATAAAAAGGGATTTGAAGAGGAACTTAATAGATTAGGCTCACATAGGGCAAAGGCTGATGCTATAAGGACTAGAATGACAAGAAGCATAAATATGAAATGGGACGAAAATCCTTTTTATTACAAAAAGTTTTCTGAAAGAATTGAAGAAACATTACAGGCTTATAAGGATAAACGAATTAGTGAAAGAGAATATTTTGAAAGAATGAATGATATAAAGAAAGATTATCAGAAAGGCTATTCAGGCATAGAATATCCTGACAATATTAAAAACAAACCTAATGCTCAGGCCTTTTATGGAGTAACTGCTGATGTAATTAAGGAAACAAATGAAGTATATGATGTGGGAAATACTAAAGGTGATATTAGTGAAGAACAAATAGCTGAATTATCTACGTTTATTGAAAATATTGTAGCCAAATATA
Organism: uncultured Clostridia bacterium; assembly: GCA_964447805.1. GTDB lineage: Bacteria > Bacillota > Clostridia > Tissierellales > DATGTQ01 > CAYUTQ01. The sequence continues at coordinate 15,084 of CAYUTQ010000007.1, read as the reverse complement.
CTAAAGTAGATTGGCATGATAATACAGATGTTCACAATAGGATAGAGCAAGAGGTTGAGGATTTACTATTTGATTTTGCTGAAACTAATAATATAGATTTAGATTTTGACCAAATTGATAAGATTCTAAAAGAAATAAGAACTGTAGCATTGAAAAGGTATTAAAAGGTGATGAAATGACAAAACATACGATAAATTATGGAGAAAAAGCAATAAATTTTGAGTTAAAAAGAAAAAATGTAAAAAATATCAACTTAAATATTAGACCGGATATGAGTATTGCTGTATCAGCCAATGAAGATGTACCTTTAGATATTATTAAGGATTTTGTCAAAGAAAAGGGTCCATGGATATGTAAAAACATCAATTATTTTAAGGAGTTTCAACCCGATAAAAAAAATCAAAGAGAATATGTAAGTGGAGAATCATTTAAATATCTTGGTAGGCAATATCGCCTAAGAGTAAGAAAATCAGAAGTAGAAACAGTTAAATATTTTCGGGGGTTTATTTACCTTTATGTTAAAGACAAAGATGATTTTAATAAGAAAGAAAAACTATTTAATGATTGGTTACATGAAAAAGCAAATGTACATTTCAATGAATCCTTAAATAGAATGTATAAATTAGTTAAGAATTATGACATTCCAAAACCAAATATAAAAATTAGAGAAATGAAGGCAAGATGGGGGTCTTGCCATAGAGAGAACAAGATTATAATTTTAAATTCAGAATTAATCAAAGCACCAAAACATTGTATAGATTATGTGGTTCTCCATGAGCTTATTCATTTTAAATATAAAAATCATGATGATAGATTTTATACATTTCTAACTTCAATAATGCCAGATTGGGAAAGACGGAAGGAAATTTTAGATGAGGAAGTGATTAAGGATTTGTAGAAATGGGAGATACATATCTAGATATTATCGATAATTTTTTGATGATAGGGATGTTATAGAATTTAAAAAAGGCAGGTTAATTCCTGCCTTTTGCTTTTTTAATGTTATCTAAAAGCTGTTGACAAAGATATAAAATAGAGTTATCATACTCATATATCCATATGCCTATATGAGTATATGAGTATGATATATAAAAACAAGGAGGGATATAGATTATGGAAAATAAAACAAAGCTATATTTACTTACAGGTTTCTTAGGTGCAGGGAAAACAACTTTTCTTACTAATGTGTTAGATTATTTATCAGAACATAAAGTAGCTGTTATAATGAATGAATTTGGCAAAGTAGGTATAGATGGAACTATAATTGAAAAAGAAGGAATGGAGCTTGTAGAATTAAATAGAGGTTCAATATTTTGTTCTTGCTTACAGCTTTCATTCGTATCGGCTTTAGTAGATATGGCAGATAGAAATATGGAATATGTTTTTGTTGAAAGTTCAGGTTTGGCTGATCCATCAAATATAGGAGAATTTTTAGAAGCCGTAAAAGTAGCTAAGGGAGAAGTATATGACTATAGTGGAGCAATTTGTATAGTAGATGGAGTAAATTTCTTAGAACAAGTAGGGGACATTGAAACTGTAGAAAGACAACTTAAGTATTGTCATTTAGTAGTTTTAAGTAAAGTAGATTTAATAGATAATAAGAAATTAAAGGAAGTTAAAGCAAAAATTAGAGAAATAAATGATAAAGCAGATATTGTGGAATCTATAAATGGGAAAATAGATTACAACTTTTTAGAAAAAAATTTATTAGAAGAGGATTGGATTGGCTCAGAAGATACTACGAATACGCCTGAAAACAAACCAAAAACTTTGACTTTAACCTATGAAGAAGAATTGACTAAAGAAAAGCTTAATCAATTTTTAGATATTATTAAGAAAGATAGTTACAGAATAAAAGGTTTCTTTAAGCTAGAAAATGGATGGAATCAAGTAGATGTTGTTAATAAAAGAATAGACTATAAACTAACTGATAAAGGCGAAGAGAACTCACAGCTAGTAATAATATCTAAGATAGGTCCTCAAATAATTAGACCAATATTTAAGGCTTGGGAAGAGGTAGTAGGTAAAGAGATGAAACTAAGATAAGGGGGAGAAATATGGAGAAACTAATAAATTATTTTAAATTACTTTCAGATGAAACTAGGCTGAGGATAATGGTGCTTTTGTATTATAATGAATTTTGTGTATGTCAAATAACGGGCATTACTGGTATATCGCAACCTAATATTTCAAAACATCTTGCTAGACTTAGAGATATGGGATTAGTAAAAGATGAAAAGAGAGAACAATATACTTTTTATTCATTAAATATTGAAGATAAATTATTTGAAGATATACTTGGAAAAATAGTTTCTAATGTGAAAGATTATCCAGTTCTAAAATCTGATATAGAAAAAAGCAAAGCAGCAGCAAAATATATTGAATTGACAAACAAGAATAAATAAAAATAGGTGATGATTTTGATGAATATATTTAGTTGGTTAAATGCTCAGTTATTAAAAATGAAGTGGCTTTGGGATCTGGTGGAACTATTGGTAGAGAAAGTTTTTGGCCTATCAATAGAGGGCAGAGTAGGTGGAAGTGTTCATTTTTTTATATATGATACTATAAAAATTTTTATACTTCTTTCAGTAATGATTTATATAATATCATATATCCAATCTTATTTTCCACCAGAAAGGACTAAGAAACTTATTGGAGGAATCAAAGGTATTAAAGGAAATATATTAGGAGCCTTATTAGGTATTTTAACACCGTTTTGTTCTTGTTCAAGTATACCTATTTTTGTAGGTTTTGTATCAGCAGGATTACCTTTAGGAGCTACATTTTCATTTTTAATATCTTCTCCAATGATAGATTTAGCATCTCTTATGTTACTAATGTCTTTTTTTGGTATAAAAATAACAATAGTTTATGTAGCTGTAGGTGTATTGGTGGCAATAATAGGAGGAGTTTTAATCAACAAGTTAAACATGGAGAAATATGTTGAATCCTATGTGTGGAGAGTAGAAAATGTAGATGTAGAAATAGAAAAAATGACTCGTAAGGATAGGATGAAATTTGCTAGGAATCAAGTAAAAGATATAGTAAGTAGAGTGTGGCCTTATATCTTACTCGGTGTTGGTATTGGAGCAGGAATTCATAACTGGATCCCTCAGTCTATTATAGAGAAAATTCTAGGACAGAGAAATCCATTTTCTGTTTTAATAGCTACTTTTATTGGAATACCAATATATGCAGATATATTTGGCACTATTCCAATAGCGGAAGCTTTAATTGCTAAGGGAGTAGGAATTGGTACAGTTATATCTTTTATGATGGGTGTTACTACTCTATCATTGCCTTCTTTAATTATGTTAAGCAAAGTAGTAAAACCAAAATTATTAGCAACATTTATAGTTATTGTAACAATAGGAATAATAATCGTGGGATATGGGCTTAATGTTTTTTCATTTTTATTAATATAAAAAAGGAGGAATTTAGCATGAAAATTAAAATTTTAGGTACTGGGTGTAGTAAATGTGACAAATTAGAAGAAAACACAAAAAAAGCAATAGAAGAATTAGAAATAGATGCATCTATAGAAAAAGTAGAAGATATAAAAGAAATAATTGGCTATGGAGTTATGACTACCCCTGCTCTTGTAATTGATGATAAGGTTGTAACAGCGGGTAATGCGTTATCAGTAAAAGAAATAAAAAAGTTTTTATAGTAAAGTCAATTAAAAATAGTGGGAGTTTTTAATAATATAGGTATTAATTTATGAAAGTATTGGCAATTAGGCTACTATTTGTTATGTATTATGATGAATATTAGGTAAAAAAATATAATAGGAAAATCATATTTAGATTTTTATTATCAGTTATTTTATGAATTAAGAAATCCTTTAGCACATAGCTATGGGAAAGTAAATTTTGATCTAGGAAAGGAAAACACAATAATATAAAAATTTACACAAAGCAGGCTAATTTCCTACTTTTTTTGTTTTTAAATCTGTAATTATTATGTTAAAATTTTCAAATGAATAAATCTAATTAATAGGCTATATAGATAATTTTTAAAATAATAGGTTAGTTGGTAGTCAAAAAGATAGACAAGATAATATACTATAAAATGTCGTCGACCTCTAATAAGTCAAAAACCACGGGAGGTCGACGACATTTTATTTTTTTATAGAATTTAGTAATAGCAATGTATAGGGGAGAATATATTAAATAATTGTAATTATTAAGGTTTTTTATTTATTTGACAAAAATAAAGTAATGTAGTATTATTAAGATGTTCAAGGATTATTAGTCTACCTATGAGGAATTGAAACACAGAAGTGCCAGGTTCAATTATAGTACCATATGCAGGTATTATTAGTCTACCTATGAGGAATTGAAACGAAGTATAGATTATGAAAGTGGAAGAAGGTATCACAATTATTAGTCTACCTATGAGGAATTGAAACCTTATTGAGTTTTGTACGCTTTCAGTTGCTATTCCAATTATTAGTCTACCTATGAGGAATTGAAACATTTTTCTGCCTAGCTCTTCTAATACTTCATTCCAATTATTAGTCTACCTATGAGGAATTGAAACAGGGAAAAACAGATGAAAACATAGCTACAAAATTATTATTATTAGTCTACCTATGAGGAATTGAAACTTATATCTATGCAGTCAAAGAAGTTTATTTTTCTGTATTATTAGTCTACCTATGAGGAATTGAAACGCGGATATGCAATTTTCTTCATTTGCATACCCTTCCATTATTAGTCTACCTATGAGGAATTGAAACTCTTTTTTATCTCGTATTTCTTGCCACGATAAACTAATTATTAGTCTACCTATGAGGAATTGAAACCTAGTTCCAGTACGCCTTCTCAGACCTCTATTGCTTATCATTATTAGTCTACCTATGAGGAATTGAAACTTTAATAACTTTTATTTCTTCTATTTCCCACTTATACATTATTAGTCTATCTATAAGAAATTGAAATACTTGGTTTCATATTTTTTAACTTATTATTTCTATAAATAATTAGATTTTTTGAACAACCTAAGAGGTTGTTTTTTATTTTTTGTGGGAAAATTAATATAATATTCCATAAAATAAAAATTTAAATTCCTATAATTTAAGATATTATAGTGATTGATATGAAAAATTTTCTATTATTTTGTACTTATGTTATAAAAGATGAAATATTTGGGTTATTATGATTTTTTTAAAGGAAAAATGAGGTTGTAGATAGAATATTAATATAGTAAATGTAATAAGAAGATTAAAAATTATATTTAAATACAATTTTAGATTGGAGATGACAAATTATGCAAGCAAAAATAACTTTTGAATGTGATAATTTGAAACTTCCTATACATTACAATCATATGGTTCAAGGTTTTATATATAAAAATATTTTTGATGATAATTTTAGGGAGTTTTTACATGAAAAAGGCTTTGAGAGTAATGGAAGAAGTTTCAAACTCTTTACTTTCTCTCAATTAAGAGGGAAATATTCTTACAATAGAAAAGAAAAAACAATTACTTTTAAAGATAAAGTAAAGCTTATAGTATCAAGTCCAGTAGATGATTTTAATAATGAATTTTTAAAAAGCTGTTTATTTTCTAAAAACTTACAATTAAATCACCAACCTTTAAAAGTCTTAAAAATAGATGTAGACGAAAACAAAGAAAAATTAAATAATGTTCTTATTCAAACTTTATCTCCCATTACAGTTTATTCTACAGTATCTTTAAATGGCAAAAAAAAGACTATTTATTACACTCCTGAGGATAGCCTTTTCCCAAAATACATTAGAGAAAATATAATAAAGAAAGGAAAAATAATATATGATGAAAGATTTGAAGATGCAGATTTTAAAGTAAGAGCAGCTTCAAAAGATAAGGTATCTGAAAGTTTAATTTATTTTAAAAATTTTATAATTAAAGGTTGGAATGGAATTTTTAAAATAGAGGGAGATGAAAAATTAATAAATACAGCTTTAAATTGTGGACTTGGAGCAAAAAACTCACAAGGCTTTGGTTGCATAAAGTTACTAAATAATAAGGGTATAGAAATATAAAAAAACAATACATTGCAAATATGTTTTTAAAATAATTTTATTAGAGGGGGAATATTTATGGAGTCTTTAGTATTATGGGAAGTATCTAGGAAGCAAGATTACATATTTAAGAGTAATAGGTTAAAGGAAAACAAAGGTGCTTCTATTATTATTGAGGATATTACAGAAGAATTGCCCTTTAAAGTTAATTGTAACTATAAGGATAATCTTGTCTACAAAGGTGGTGGAAGCAGTCTTTATAAGTTTGATAGTAGAGAAGATGCAGAAGATTTTGTTAAAAATATTAGTAAGAAGGTACTTGAATGTTATCCAGGTATTGAAGTTTTTATGGTTATAGAAGAGTATGATGCTGAAAATATGAAGGTTATAGATGCTATAGGAAGAGCATATGTAAAGTTAGCTCAAAAGAAAAGTAGAAGAAAAACAAGTGGTATGCAAGTATCTTTTGGAATAGAGAAAAAGTGTGAGTCTACGGGATTGCCAGCAAGTTACGTAGATTTTGAAGATGATGAGAAGAGATATATTAGCAAAGAAGTAAAAGTTAAAAAACATTATTCAGAAACAGGGAAAAGTAGTAAAAAATTTAACAAATTAATTCCAAGTAATAAAAGTATAAAAAAATTTGCAGATTTAGTTAAAGGAAATAAAAAATATATGGCAGTAATTCATATTGATGGTAATAAAATGGGGAAGAAATTTAATCAATTGAAAGAATATTTTGTTTATAGGGATGATAATTACAAAGAAACAAATAAAGAATATTTGAGTTCTTTGGAAAGTTTTAGTAATGAAATAAAAAATGTTTATGAAGAAGCTTTTAGGTACATGAAACAAGTTGTAGAAAAAAATGCAGATAAATTAAAAGATTGTACCTATATAAATGAAGGGAAAATTCCAATAATACCAATAATAATAGCTGGTGATGATATAACTTTTGTAACTAATGGAAAAATAGGTATAGAATGTGCAAGAGTATTCATTGAGTATTTAAATAAAAAAGAAATAAAAATATATAAGGATAATACTGTAAAATTGAATGCTTGTGCAGGAGTAGCTATAGTTAGAGCTAATTATCCATTTATAAAAGCTTATAAATTAGCAGAAGATCTATGTAGTAATGCGAAAAGAATAATTGCTAAAGATTATAAAGATAGTGATAAAGATTTTTCATTAATAGATTGGCATTTAGAACAAGGAGATTTAATGGGAAGTATAAAAGAAATAAGAGAGGAAAATTATAGAACAGAAGATGGTAAATATTTATATATGAGACCTCTTTATTTAAATAATGAAGATAGATGGAATAACTATGAAAATTTTAAAGAAGCTTATTTTAATATAACTAAAAGAAAAATAGGCAAAGAAGGGAAAGAGGAGCCAATACCAAGAAGTAAGATAAAAAAACTTCGTGAAATATTAAAAAAAGGTGAAAACGAAACAAGAGTCTACATAGAATCAAATAATATATCTCAGTATTTTAGTAGATTTAAGAATACTGATGGGGATAATTGTTTCTATAAAGACCAATGTATGTATTTTGATTCTATTGAAATAATAGACCTTTTTATTGAACTAGATGAAAAGGAGGGTAAATAATGGAAGAGTTAAATATTGAAGTAGAACTTTTAACGGAATCAATATTTGGTAATGGACAAGCTATTCCAGGAGAGGTGGATTTAGAAATTGTCTATGATGAATATGGATTTCCATATATGAAATCTAAAACTTTTAAGGGAAATTTACGTGAAAAGGTAGAGGAAATTGTTGAAATTCTTAAAAAAAATTATGGATTAAATTATGAAAAATATATAAAGAGACTTTTTGGGAGTGAAAATGACGGGGTAAATAATTGGAAAACACTAAAATTTTCTGATTGTCAAATAGATAAGAATATAAGGAAAGTTTTAATACATGCTATAGAAAACAAATACATTAGCAAAAATGAGGTAATGAGATCTTTAACTGATGTAAGAAGTTTTACTAGTATTGGTGAGGACGGAGTATCGGAAGAGGGCTCCTTAAGACATTTTAGAGTTATTAAAAAAGGTTTAAAGTTTAATGTAATTGTAAACTGTGAAAGGCAGTTGGAAGATATTGAATTATCAATTTTAGCTGCAGGAATAAGCTCTTTAAGACATATAGGAACTATGCGTACTAGAGGTAAGGGCGAAATAAAATCAAGATTATTGATGCATGAGGAAGATAATTTAATAGATGTAACAGATAAATATGTAAATAAACTAATGGAAGAGGTGAAAAAAGATGAATAAATATTTAGTATATTATATAAAGGCATTGGAAGATATAAAATTAGCCAAAACAATAGCACAAATTGATTCAGAAGGTTCAATGAATTATATAACAGGTTCTTCTATAAGGGGAGCTTATATTTATAAATATATAAATGAATATGGCGTAAAAAATATAAATGAAGGAGTACATAGGGACAAGCTTTTAAAAGGAGGGATTAAATTTTTAAATGCTTATCCAGTTTATGAAGGAGAAAGAAGTATACCATTTCCTAAATGTTATTTTTGTCCTAAGGAAAAAATTAAAGAGTTTGAGTATATAGATAGTGTAGATTTGTCTGTTGGTTTAGATACAGAGTTAGAAGAAGGATTTGAAAAAGCTAGATTTTCAGAATTTGTACAGTTAGATGAAGGTAATTATAGAAAGGTTAATGTTGAAAAGATATCTAATCTTCATATAAATAAAAAAGAAGATAAAAATAAATTGTTTCGATATGAAGCTATAAAAAAAGGGCAAATATTTAAAGGAATTATAAAAGTTGAAGATGAGAAATACATTGAAGAAGTTAAGGATTTATTAGAAGAAAGTATAGTTTATATAGGAGGATCAAAGGGAAGTGGCTATGGAAAATCTTTAATATATAATATGAAAATTGTAGATGAAAACCCTGAGTTTAAACAGTTTCAAAACAACTACAATTTTGATAATTATATATATTTAATAGCTCTATCTGATATTATATATAGAACTAATCTTGGAGAATATAGAACTTTTATAGATGAAGAATTTATTGAAAAAAGTTTAGGTCTTGAAAAGGGAAAGTATATAGATAGTTCTATAGAAACTAATAATATAACTTCTTTCAACAATAAATGGAATTGTTATCTTCCACAAATTGTAGCAATTAAAGCAGGTAGTATATTTAAATATAAAGTAACTGGAGAAATAAATAAAAAAGCAGTTAAACGTTTTATGGATGAAGGTATAGGAGAAAGAAAATTAGATGGTTTTGGAAGATTTGTAATAGTAGATTCTTTAAATGATACTTTGTATTATAATTCAGATAAAAACATTGAAAATGAATGTACTGATATTATTTCTACAATTAAAAAATTAAATAATGAACAGAAAAATCAAATTGAAAATATACTTACTAAAATATATGAATATAGAGTTAACTTATCTGTAAATAATAGAGTTCTAGAAATCTATGAAGGCATAGAAAATGCTAATGCTATGAGAAATAATCAATGGGGAAAGTACTTAGAATTTTTTACTTTATTGCAATATATGAATATTGACACTGGCATAAAAAAATATAAAGAATATATGGATTATGAGAAGAAGAAAAGAAGTAGTTCTTATAAACAATTAAAAAAAGTTAAGTATTTAGGAATAGATTTTGTAGATTTCCTTGATGATTTTGTGGGGAAAAGTACTGATGTAAAAGAATTTAGAAATAATATGGGAGTAGAAAAAATAAATATTTATGATATTAGTTCAAAAGAATATAAAGAATTTATATATAAAATTAATATGAAAGTAATGGCAGAACTTTGTAGATATCATCTCAGAAAGGAGGACTTTTAGATGACCCAAAATGTAATTTTAATAAAATCAAAAATTAGAAGTATATCTCCTCTTTATATTGGTGATGATGAAGGAAATATTTTAATAAATGAAGAGGAGAATAAAGCATATCTACCGGCTACAAGTATAGCAGGAAGTTTTAGAGCTTATTTAGCAAATGCAGGTGAAAATTATAAAGAATTATTTGGATATCAAAATGATGAAAGTAGTAGTATGAGTAAAATTTTCATAAGTGATTCGTATTCTAAAATAAAAACTATAGAAAAAAGAATTGGAGTAAGAATTGATGGGGAAACAGGAACTAATGTAGATGGTGGAAAAATAGACAAAACGTATTTAGGAGAAGGATTGGTATTTGAACTGTTATTTGAAATACATAGTGATGATGAAGAAAAGGAAAGTTTTAAAGATATGATTTATAAATGCTTAAAAGCACTAGACGAAAATCGTATAAGATTAGGTGGAGACAAAACAAAAGGATTAGGAAACTTTAAAATAATAAATGTAGAAGAGCTGGAATACAATCTTTCAGATATAGAAGATTTGAGTAGTTATTTAATGAGAGATTATAAGAAAATGAAGGATATAACTAATAAAGTATTGGATTATCAATTAAAAGATAATTTAGTGGAATTTAATATAAATGGAGAATTAACAACTCCAATTTTAATAAAAGCACCAGATACATTTGAGAGTAATGGACCAGATGGAGAAAACTTAAAATCAGGAAATTATAATATAATTCCAGGTAGTAGTTTTAAAGGAGTTTTAAGATCTCAGGTAGAAAAAATTGCAGATTATTTTGGGGAAAGGGAAGTAGTTGAAAATATCTTTGGAAGTGATAATAAGAAATCAATGAGTAAAGTTATGGTAAATGAAGCAAAGATTAATGAAGAAGGCTATAAAAATGATATTGTGTACAATAGAATTAAAATAGATAAATTCACAGGTAGTACTATGGATACCGCTCTTATGAATGATAGACCTATTATGGGGAAAACCAAATTTAAAATTATATATAAAAAAACAGAGGATGATGAATTAAATGATTTTGCAATAGGCATATTATCTTTAGCTTTAAGAGATATAGGTACAGAAAATCTGCCGATGGGAGGGGACTCTAGTATAGGAAGAGGACGATTTAAAGCATATAATATGACAATATCTAATGGAGAAGAAAATATTGAAATAGATTTTAAAAAAGAAAAAATTAAGGGTGAAGATATATTAAGAGGTTATATTGAAGGAATAAGAAATTATAAGGAAGATTAGGAGGGAGAAAGAAATATGGTTTTAAGAGAGCTGAATTTGAGAAATGTCAATGAAGTGTTTAATTGTAAATTTAGTGATGATGAATTTACTATAGAAAATCTCCTAGATAAAAAGATCTTACAGTATTTAGGCTTTAAAGATACTATTATATATAATTATGATTCGGTGGCATCAGACAATATAGAAAATGTAGATATTCAATTAGATAATATTATGGAGGCTATATTTTTTAGTGAAAACAGGGAAATGAGAATATTTAGTGAAGAAGGAAAATTTAGAGGTTCAATATTTAAAGAAGATAATGTAGAAGAATCTGATTTTATTGAAGATGAGTATATACTTTATAAAAGAAATTCAAATATGAAAAAATATCCTAAAAAATTAAAGGTGAAAAAATATATTGATTATGATGAGGACAAGCAAGCATATATAAGTTATGTAAAACCATGTAAATTTATATATTAAGGAGTGAGAATATATGAAACCTATAAAAATAACTAATAAAAAATTGAAAAATTATTCAGTTTCTCCATATAATTTTGTAAGTTTTCCTAAATTTGGGGTATCAAAATATGAAAACATAGATGAATTGCCAGTTCATAATTCTTATAAAGATAGAGAAGGTAAGGAATTATTAAGTGGAATTATAGAATATAGTTTAGTAGCAGAGACTCCAATACTTGTGTCTAGAGGTATAAAAGATGAAAAAAATAGAGTAGCTAGATTTTTTATAAATAATAGAGGAGAATTTACTATACCAGGAAGTACTATAAGAGGTATTACTAGAACAAATGCACAAATATTAAGTTTTAGTAATGTAATAGGGAATAAAAATGATAAAGGTAAATACAATGAAAGTGAAATTGAAGATACTAGATATATGTATAGAGAAATAGCAGGAAATGATGCTCTTGCAAAAAAATACAAAGAAGAATTGGGAATAAATGCACAAAAAAGAATAGTTGAAAATGTGAGGGCTGGATATATTTATAAGAAAAATGAAAAGAAATATATTATAGAACCAGCTATAAAAATAAGTGGACCTACGAATTATTTTAGAATAGATGAGATAAAACTTAGAAAAATAGTTGATAAAGATATAGAAAAAGAAATAAATTTTATGTATAGTAAAGATATTTTAGAAATTAAAAATGAACTTAAAAGAACTAGAAATAGAAATAAAAGAGCAGCAATGTTAGCTAGAATAAAGAACAAAAAATACAAGGCATATCAAATACCCATATCTTTTAATTATGATAAAGGTAAAAAGGAAATAATGAAAGTAGGATCTAAGGGTAGATATTTTTATGATGGGTATATTGTTTGTTCAGAACATATGTGGGGGAAGAGAGGACATTTTATAATACCTGAAGCCAATAAGGATATTAAAAGTATAGAGGTAAAAGAAGAAAGTATTAATCATTATGTAGATGATTTAATAAGGACTAACAAAATGGAAAAGACAGGAAAAATGAAGAGAGGAAAAGAATTTTTTGGATTACCTAAAGGTATAGGTGAGAAGAATAAAAAGCCAGTATTTTTTATAAATAAGGGAAAAGTATTACATTTTGGTTTTACACCTTATTTAAGAGTTTTTTATAGAAAGACAGTTTTAGATGGAGTGCCAGAAAATTATAAGAATGTGAATGGTATAAGCTATGTAGATGGAATTTTTGGATTTTCCAATAAATATTTAAATAGTGATGACTGTAGTGCAAGTTATAAATCTAGAGTGAGCTTTGAAGATGTAATAGTTGAAGGTAAAGAAAAGGTTGACAAGGATAGTAGTATAGATATGCTTTTAGCAGAGCCAAAACCTACTAGTTATAATTTATATTTAAAACAAAAAATAGATAGTGATAAGAAAAATTTAAACATATACGATGGGGATTTTGAATTGAGAGGGATAAAACAGTATTGGCTTAAAGAATACGTGGAAATGCCAGATGTTGGGAAAAACACTAATATGATTTTTAAAATAGAACCCTTAAAAGAAGGAAGTATATTTAGAGGGAAAATTCATTTTAATAATTTATATAAGGATGAACTAGGATTGCTTCTTTGGGCATTAAAATTAGATGAAGGTTGTTTCCAAAATATAGGCTTAGCAAAGCCATATGGATTTGGAAGGGTTAAAGTTAAAGATTTAACATTGAATATTGAAAATTTGCAGAAAAAATATACTGAGTTTAGTTTTGATTATATGGAAGAGGATAATATTGAAAAGTATATAGATTATTATAAAAAAGAATTTTCACATAAATATTTAAATGGAAAAGATATAGATGATATGAAACCTATTAAAGAACTAATGTATATAAAATCAAGAATTGTGAAAGAATCTGAAACAAATAATTTTAGATATATGAATATGCAGGCAAAAGAGTTTTCAAATAAAAAAGTACTTCCAGAAATATTAGAGCAAGATAATAATAAAATGAAATCAAAATCATATAAAAAGAAAAAAGTAGAAAAGAAAGAAACAGGACAAAACAAAGTTTTCAAGTCAAAAAACAGACAAAAAAAAAGAAAAAGAGATAATAAAAGAAAAGAAACTTTACAGTACCAACCATTTGAAGAGGCATTAAAAAATTGGAATAAATAGTGATGTATATACTTTGTTTTCTAATCTTTAGGAAAGTAAAATATTGGAGATAGAAGATATTTTATTTTTCATGTGAATTATTATTATAATTTCCTATAGTTTTAAATAGTAAAAAAATTTTAGTAGTAGTATTATTAATTTAACTTATACATTAGGGAGGTGAAATTTGTGGAATTATCATCAGTATGTGATTTAGGGAAATTAGAAAAAGAAAAGTTAGGTGATGATACTTTAGTATTATTTATTGAAAATCCCAATGATAATGGAAGATATAATAATGTATTAGAAATAAAAATTGATAGAGATTTTAAATACGAAAAGATCAATGTAAGTGAATTTAAAGAAAGTTATTTAGAGAAATATTTATACAAAAAAGGGGCATCTAATGGTGCAGATTATACACCTACGGCTAGAATAACTACCCCTGATAAGACTTTAAATAATAAGATAATTAAATGTTTAAAAGATACTATTTCAGAATATGAAGATCGTGAAGAAACAAAAATTTTAAAAAAATTACTTTCAACTGTAGTAGAAAATAAAGAAACTATACTTAAAGATATAGAAAAAAATTTAAATAGTAAAGAAAATTATATTTTGACTTTAGTTTATGATGAAAAATTTGTAGGGGATTTTCAGGTGTTTAGAGATAAAATTAGAAAGAAATCTATTGAAAGCTATTATCTCATAGAGAAAAAAGAATCGATTGGAGAAGATAAATATTGTTCTATATGTAAAAATAGGAAGGAAAAAGTATATGGGAAAGCTAATATATTTAAATTTTATACTGTAGATAAGAAAGGTTATGTAGCTGGAGGATTTAAAAAGGTAGATTCTTGGAGAAATTTTCCCGTTTGTGAAGAATGTGCAATAAATTTAGAATTGGGAAAAAGATATTTAGATTCTAATCTAAGTTTTAAATTTCAAGGAAGAGATTTTTATCTTATACCTAAATTTATTTACAAGAAAGACATGGCAAAAGTTCTTAAAACATTGACGAGAATGGATGCAAATATTGATGAGCAGTATGAAAATACTGAGGATATAGTATTTAAAAGAGTTGAAAAATTAAATGATTATGTTACATTTGATTTATTATTTTATGAAGAAATAAATTCTGCATTAAATATCAAATTAAATATTCAGGAAGTTTTACCATCTAGATTTAAAAAAGTATATAATAATATGTCTCAAGTTAACAATCTATTTAGAAAAAGTATCAAATCAAATGAAAAATTTAATCTTAACTTTTCTTTTTTAAATATATTATTTCCTAGAAAAAATTATAATAGATATTTTTTAGAAGTAGTAGATATTATTATTTCTGATAAGAGTGT
>CAYUTQ010000006.1:8478-73191 GCA_964447805.1 uncultured Clostridia bacterium | reverse complement strand
GAAGCATAATAAAAAACTCTATCTCTCCCCAATGACATTTTTATCACCTCTATTTTATTGCTGTACTAAGCTTTCTGTCTTGTTCTTCAAAACCTGTTACTGTTTTTTCTAAGCTATTATAAAACTCTGTTAACATATCTATTAATGCATTTACTGCTATTTCTTCTGTTTCTAATTGCATCTTCAATGATGCTGCAAACTCGCCTTCTGATTCAATTAATAAATTGTTTATTTTTTTATAATTCTCTTTCAAATCCATCAAATTACTGTTTATTTCATTTTGTCCTTTCGCAATTTCACTAATAGCCTCATTTTTTTCTATCTTTATTCCCAACACAATTCCCCCCCCCAATAATTAACAAGTAGTATCAATATTTTTAATACTGACCTCAAAATTATCTATACTTTCTTCCGTAGCATTAAATATATTTTCTAGTCTTAAAACTACATCTTTTTCTATAGATGAAACCGTATCTAAAGCTTTAGAACTAAATTCTTTTGCATAAAGAGGACCTGATTCTGAAACTGTATCTTCTATTAGTTGCAATAAATTTCTAGTTTCTGTTAGTAACTCCTTATGATTTGACTTTAATTCCCCCTTTACTTGATTAAATTCACTCTCTATTGAAAATAACTTATCACTCATAACCTACCCCTCCACAATATAATTTTTATATAATATTAAATCTTCTATGTGCATATGCTACTTGATTATTTAATTCTTCTATTTTTTTATTTAATTTATCTATTTGGTCACTTATGCCATTCCTTACATTATTAATAGATGTAACATTTTTGCTCATACCCTTTAATCCACTGGGTAATTCATTCTTTAAAGCTGTACCAATTTCACCTTCAAACTTTCTGAAAACTTCTAT
Organism: uncultured Clostridia bacterium; assembly: GCA_964447805.1. Taxonomy (GTDB): domain Bacteria; phylum Bacillota; class Clostridia; order Tissierellales; family DATGTQ01; genus CAYUTQ01. Next base: position 72,313 of record CAYUTQ010000006.1, on the reverse strand, counting down.
TTCACTAACCATTTCTATTCCTAAATACGTGTTCTTATTTCTATTCCACTCTGTATTCAATACACCTAAATCTGATCTTTTACGTATAAATGAATCACGAATATTTTCTAAATCACTTATTTCTCTATTTAAATTATTAATTTCTCTATAAATCCTAGCTCTAGCCCTTTCCTTTTCTCTTGCTTCTCTAAGATTATTATTAAACATAAATATCTCCTCCACCTATAATATTTAAAATTCAAATAAAGTTTAAATATTGATTCCAAATAAATATAGTATAATTATTTAATGAATTATTTTTATATTTTTATACTATTAAAACATATTATGGTTATACATACATTATCTTATATTTTATCATAATGTATTTATCCATTCAATTGGATTTCTTGCATATAAAAAAAGCCCCTATAAATCTTTATATTTCAAAGTTTATAGAGACTTATTATTACTTTATACTGCCTTATAAATTATATTTTTCATATATAACCACACCCTCATTTTTAATTTCTTGGATTATTAAAGAATTTGGTTCAATATGTGATTTATCAATTAAATCTACGTCTATTCCTAAGATATCAACAAGAATTTCAAGTAATCCAACAAAGTAATTACAACTCTAACCTTATCATTGCATAAGAATAAGAGCAATAAAATAATTGTTAACCCTAACAAAATTACCAATTTTAAAATATATATGGAAAATATTGTTTCTCTATGTTAGTATATTAGGCATGTTATCAAAAATATTTATTATTATCCATTATCTTATTTAGGATACTTAAACTAGAAAGGAGCAGATTAATGATCAGTAAAATAACTAATAATCAAAAATTATTAAATTGGATAAAAAAAATGGCGAATATGTGTCAACCTGATGAAATTTATTGGTGTGACGGTTCAGAGAAGGAAAATCATCGTCTTTTAGAGGAAATGGTTGATAGTGGTGTAGCCATAAAATTAAATCCTGAGAAAAAACCAGGTTGCTATCTTTTTCGTAGCGATCCATCAGATGTAGCCCGTGTTGAAAATAGGACATTTATATCTTCAAAAAATCAAGAAGACGCTGGCCCCACAAATAATTGGATTAATCCTATTGAACTAAAGGATACTATGAAAAAGTTATATAAAGGCTGTATGAAAGGCAGAACAATGTATATTATTCCATTTTCAATGGGTCCAATTGGTTCTCCAGCTTCTAAAATTGGGGTGGAATTAACTGATAGTCCATATGTCGTAGTTAATATGCGTATTATGACTCGTATGGGTAAAGAAGTACTAAATGTCCTTGGAGATAATGGGGAATTTGTTCCTTGTCTACATTCAGTAGGTGTTCCTTTAGCTGAAGGAGAAAAGGATTCTACTTGGCCCTGTGCTCCTATTGAAGAAAAATATATAAGTCATTTTCCAGAAGAAAGAACAATATGGTCCTATGGTTCTGGTTATGGTGGAAATGCACTTTTAGGAAAAAAGTGTTTTGCACTACGTATTGCATCTGTTCAAGCCAGAGATGAAGGCTGGTTAGCTGAACATATGTTAATTCTAAAAATTACAAACCCAGAGGGGGATGTAAAATATATTACTGGTGCCTTCCCAAGTGCCTGTGGTAAAACTAATCTTGCTATGCTAATACCTACTATTCCTGGCTGGAAAATTGAAACTATTGGTGACGATATTGCATGGATGAAATTTGGTGAAGATGGACGACTATATGCAATTAATCCCGAAGCTGGCTTCTTTGGTGTTGCCCCAGGAACTTCTATAGAGACTAATCCTAATGCAATGGCTACTATAGGAAAAAATACTATTTATACAAATGCTGCATTAACTAATGATGGAGATGTTTGGTGGGAGGGTATAGGAGGATATGATACCCCTGAGCATCTAATTGATTGGCAAGGAAACGATTGGGCTCCACATAATAATGGACCAGCAGCACATCCAAATGCTAGATTTACAGCTCCGGCAAACCAATGTCCAGTTATAGCACCCGAATGGGAAGATCCTAAAGGAGTGCCTATATCTGCAATATTAGTTGGTGGACGCAGACCAAACACTATTCCTCTAGTCCATGAAAGTTTTGATTGGTCCCACGGGATATTTATGGGTTCCATTATGGGTTCTGAAATTACAGCAGCTACCATATCTAATAATATTGGCAAAGTACGTCGTGATCCATTTGCTATGTTACCATTCTGTGGCTATAATATGGGTGATTATTTACAACATTGGTTAGATATTGGAGAAAAAACAGCTCCTAATAATTTACCTAAAATCTTCTATGTCAACTGGTTTGGTAAAGATGAAAATGATCATTGGCTCTGGCCTGGATTTGGAGAAAATAGCCGTGTATTAAAATGGATATTTGAAAGAGTTTCAGGTGAAGGTGAAGCAGTTAAAACTCCCATAGGCTATCTACCTACTCTAAATGCCATAGATACTAATGGTCTTAATATAAGTGAAGATAATATGAAAAAATTACTTAGTGTCAATAAAGATGAATGGTTAGACGAAGTTGCTTCTATAAAAGAATATTACAAAAAATATGGCGATAAATTACCTAAGGAATTAGAAAGACAACTTACAGCTTTAGAAAATCGCCTTAAGGGATAAATTTATATATAGATAGATTACTACAATGATGGTGGGTTAACCTTGATTATGATATGGATGCTTATGCCAATAATTGAGTCTGGTAATGAGACATCTTTTATTAATGTAAGGAATTATTTAAATTTAGAGGGACTAATAGCTATATTAAGTGGCTTTTTTGTAGTTATTATAGCAGCTAAGGGACTGGATTTATTGAATAACAATCCTTGTATCTTAACAGAAGTATTGATTGGCTCTATTATTGGGGTTGCTTTTTTTGGAGGAATACCTGTAGGTATGATGACAGGAGCTGGAATTGCTTATTTGATAATAAAATTATTAGAGGGCCTTTTTTAGGTCCTCTAATAATTTTTCATAAATAGCATTAAATATAATATTACATTTACTCAATACTTCTTTAGATGCCTTCTCTATAAATTCATATTACCTTTCACGTGAACTACCCCCCCCACTTACTCACTATATTCGTTGAAGAGGGGGCTTCCTGGTCAATAGTAGTAACCTACCAAGTTTATCCAAGGCTCTAAGGACAGTTCCTGCCCCAATTGTACCAAAACTATATGGCTAGTTTCAGTAAGTTTTTACTAGCATTTATATCTCTATCATGATGTATCCCACACTTAGGACAAACCCACTCTCTAAGTGCTAAATCTTTTACATCTTTATTTTTGTATTCACAATTAGAACATATTTGACTACTAGCATAATTAAATGATGCTAGTACTATTTTCCTACCATACCATTTGGCTTTATATTCTAATTGCCTTCTAAATTCACCCCAGGATACCTCCGATATACACTTTGCTAGATTATGATTTTTTAACATATTATTTACTCTTAAGTCCTCAATAACTATAGTTTGGTTTTCACGGGTTATATGAGTACTTAATTTATGAAGATAATCTTTTCTTTGATTGGCTATTTTTTCGTGTTGTTTAGCTAGTTTTAATCTTGCTTTTTCCCTGTTTTTACTTCCCCTTTCTTTTCTAGATAAGTCTTTTTGTAACTTTTTTAATCTCTCCTCTGATTTTCTTAGCCATTTAGAATTTTGAAATATTTTTCCGTCACTTGTTACACCAAAGTCTTTTATCCCTACATCTATACCTGTTTTTTTATCTATTTTAGGTAATGGTCTTATATTTTCTTCTACAAGTATAGATATATAATATTTATCAGTTTTAGTTCTAGATATGGTACAGGATTTAATTTTACCTTCAAATTCCCTATGTTGTTTAAGTTTTACTTTGGATTTTAGTTTAGGTAGTTTTATGTATCCATTTTCAATATAGATTGTCCCATTCTGGTTGTTAGTAGTATAGGTTTGTTTACTTCTTTTCTTGCTTTTGAATTTTGGAAATCCTACTGATTTATCATTAAAATAATTTTTATATGCTTTTTCTAAATTGATTTGGGCATTTGCCAATGCCAAACTATCTATTTCCTTTAGCCAAGGATATTCCTTTTTATATTGTGCAGGTGTATTTTTAAGCATTTCTCCTATTTCTTCATAATGTTCAATCTTATCCGCTAACATTTTATTATAGATCAATCTAGTGCATCCAAAACATTTAGCAAAATATTCTTGCTGCTCTTTATTTGGATATAATCTAAATTTATATGCTATTAGCATATTTTCACCTCACTTCCCTTGGCTTTCTATATACTTTTTAACTATATCAATAAGTGCCCCACCTGTAGTTAATAGGCAGAAACTTCTAGACCCAAAATATTCTTTCCATAATTTTTGCCTTATTTCTGGGAATTCCTTCTTTATCAATCTACTGCTTGCACTTCTATATGCATTTATGAATTTACTTATTTCTGTATTTTGGTGTACTTTGAATAATATATATTCAATTTGTTTCGCAATTCATCGCCCACTTATAGAAGATGGGAGAATTCTTGCTAAAGTAAGGTTAAACTGTATTTAAATTATCTTCAATTATTTGATTTTTATCCTCTTCTCCCTCACTTTTAACTTCTTCATAAAATTCTACTAATTTATTGAATTTGTTTTTACTACTTCCTAACTCACTAGTCTTCATACCTAAAACAGATATAGTTATAGAATCTACATTGTCCCTAGTAATAGTTCCAATTTCTATTTCTTCACCATCTTCTTCAACTATATAGATAATATAATCTAAATTGTCTATTAAAGAAAACAATATGGCACTGTCAATTTTAAAATCATTTATAATAGCATCATTTGCATTTCCATTAAAGTATAGTTTTAATCCATAGGGTTCTTCCTTGGATAAAATCTCCATAGATTTGTAACTATATTCTTTTGTAAATTCTAATTTTGAAACTATACCACCTACTTTAGAATTATCACCTACATATTTAGTTTTATAGCTGTATAATTCATCTGCCAAAGTTTTTTCTTCTTTAGTTTCACAACCAATTAAAAAACTAGTACATAGTATTATTAATATCAATGATATAACTAAAGGTTTTCCTGATTTTTTTCTAATATTATCTAATATCTTATCTAATCTTTTTTTAATCATTTCTTTTCCTCCACTATAGCTTGTAGTTAGAATAGGGGCTTTCTTTCTATTGGATATAGTTTCTATCAGTGTCTTACTATATTTAATCTTATCTTCTCTTACCATATTCTTAGTAACTTCTTCATCACAAGATAATTCTATATCCTCATTAGCTGTTTTCTCCATAAGATATATTACTGGATTAAACCAATGTATAGATGTTGCAAGAAAAATAATTAATTTATAAACTAAGTCTTTTCTCTTTAAATGCACCAATTCATGTGCAAATATATAGTCAATATTTTCTATATTTATATTTTCAGGAACTAATAATATTGGTTTAATTATACCTATAACCATAGGTGAATCTATTATATAACTCTTTCTTACAATAACTTTACTCTCTGGCAACATACGGGCTTTTATATCATTAAACTTTTCTTCAATATCTTTACTTACGAAGAATAAGCTTTTCTTTACTCTATATTTAAATAATAAATAAAAGAATGAATTATATACAAAACATAGAATAGCACCTGCTAACCAGATATTAAACAAGTTATCCATTATTATGCTTGTAAAATTTAGTTTCTTTATGTCCTTTAAATTTGTCCAACTATCTTCATATTGAATATTTTCTTTAGAAGGCAAATTTACTTCTACTTGTGCCTTTTGTGGATTATAATTTGAAATTTCATATTCTTTTATAGGACTACTAAATTTTCTATGAATTAATAGAAGAAGTATTATTAAACTCATGAGAAAACTAGTTAAAAATAATTGTTTCACACTATTCACCACTTTCTTCTATCTTTTCATCTAAGTATTTTTTTAGTTCTAATAAATCATCATTGTCAATAGAATTCGATTCACATAATTCTACTACAAATTTTTTTATAGAATTATCGTAAAGCTTTTCTATAATCCCTTTGCTTTTTTTATTTATATAATCTTGAGAAACTAGTGGTATATATACATTCTTTCTTCCATCCTTTTCTGTTTTAAGATACCCTTTATCTATTATTCTAGATAAAAAATTTCTCACCGTACTCTCTACCCAATTATATTCTTCTAATAATTCCATTATCTCATCTAAATATAAAGATCTATCTGCTTCCCATATTTTCATCATAATAGATAGCTCACTTTCTGATAATTTTTGCATTTTATCACTCTCCTATTATATTACTACATTTGTAGTAATATAATTATAATACTACAAATGTAGTAATGTCAAGCTTATTTTCTTGGTAGAAAGGATTTCTTCAATAGTATAATCTATTATGTATTTCATCAATATTTATTTATGAAAATATTACTTAGGGAAAATTATATAATGAGAGTTGAGATTTACACTTTTGTATATTATATTAATATTTATTTTACATTTACCTACTTTATTGTACATAATATAAAGAATGCGTCTTAACTCTATTAATATGATTCTATAAGGGATATGTCATGATGGTTGCTCTTTTTTCAAAATATTTCTTATAAAGGTTTATTGCTTCATTATTCTTATTCCACACCATTAATTCTATGCTGTCAAAATCGCCCTTTTTTCCTATATCGATTAGTTCTTCCATAAGAAGTTTACCTATACCTAAATTTCTATAACAATCATTAACTACAATCCCTTCAAGCCATAACTCTTTACGAGCCTTCATATATCTATTTTGGAGCTTTTCTTTTACCTCTGCCCATAATAGACCTACAACTTCTTCCGATTGTTCAGCAAGAATAATAATCCTACCTTCTTGTTTAATAAATTCATTGTATTCTTTTTGACTATTAAAATTGTCCAATTCATTATAGAAAGTTGGATAATCACTTGCATGTTTATTATGTAATTGTAATAATAGTTTATCAACTTTACGATAATCCTCTTCTTTTGGAGTAACTAACTTAATATCCATATCTTACATTCCTCCTACTTTAGGATAATTATTACACATAATATTACAACTATGCAATATTCTTTTAAAAATCATTTAACTTTAATTCTAAAATAACTTCTCTACGATAAAATCTGAATCTAAGAAAAATGCTTGTCTTTCATCTTCGTTCACTATATCTTTAAATCCTATTTGATAAACTGTTGGGTTAGTATTAGATTTTACAGTTAATAATTTATGTTTTGAATCATAAGAACAAATATATCTAGTATAAGTAGTATGGTTATACTTTTTGTTTCTAACAAATCCATTGGGCATAGTCATTGCAGCTAATATATTATAAGAATTAGAAAGTGCTTCTTTATAACTATTAGACTTAACATTCATTTTAGTTAGATAAAAAGCTTTAATAAACCTAGAGCTAGGATCATAACCTCCTGGTAAATCTTTAGCAGAATTAAAATATTCAAGATTATCTACATCTAAAAATTGATTCAGTCTTCTAACATGGGATTCAAATCCTGGTGAATTAGTCATTACATCATATGGATTTTCATAATATATCAATTTCCCTTTTCTAGGTTCAATAACAACACATCTTTTAGTAGAATCAGCAAACATAAAATGAAAATCTGGTGATATTACATTTTCCCCCATATAATCTTTAGTAGATATATGAATATTGGGCAAGTCTTCAATTAATTCTTCTACAGATTTGTAGTTTGTAAGTGCATAGGTTAAATAATTCAAACTAGAAATATTAATCTTACCTGTTTTCTCTTTATTCGAATATAAATTAAAACCTGAAAAATCATTGGTAATCCCTATTAATCCATGTTCATTTATCCCATCTTTCAATGAATCTTTATTATCAAAACATACTCCTAATGTTCTATACTTTGAATATAATGGCTTGCCCATTAAATCATTACAAAAATTATAATTTTTTGGTAAATAAATTACATTATAATTTAAAGGAACTTCATAATCCATTGTTCTTCCCATGATACAACCATCTTCATAATTTATTTTTATACCTGTACACATATTTATCCCTCTTTTAATCATTATATATATTTTTGAGAAAATTGTTTTAATATAACTTAGTTTTCTTTTTTTAAATTCTATCCTGTACATTCTTATCATTCTTGTTATAATAACCTTCAAACATCTATAATAAAATTTTATAATAATCTTTTATTATTTGCAATAATATATAATTTGTTGAAAATATGATTACATTTCAAAGTATTTACTTGATTATCATTATCAACAATTTAGGTCATATTTATAGTTTTAAGATACAGAACTGATAAATGGAAGTATATTAAATTACAATACAATAAATATTTTAAAAAACAAATAATTATTTTACACTACCGAATTATACCTTAAAGGATTGTAAGCATAAATTTCTTATAAATTTACACATATATAAAAAGGTCAGCTTTCACTGACCTTTTTATGCTATGGTTTTATTTTATTACCTTTAATTCTTTTTGCTAGGTTTTTTATCTTTTCCAATTCAAGGGCTAACCTCTGAATTATTGTTCTTCATTAAGATAGTTTTTCAAAATAAATTTCATCTTATGAAGTAGCATCCTCAACAACTGAATTCTCATCATCTGCTAAATTATTATCATTTATGCTCTTCTCATCTAATAGATTAGCTAGAACATCTTTCATATTGAATCCCATAGTTTCCCCAAGACTTTCTTCAAGTTGTGCTATAGTATGCATAACATTTCTTGAGAGATCTGTACTAGTTCCACCTATTATATTTATCTTATCTATTGCACTCATAGGTTCTGCTATATTTTTAGCCACTTCTGGTAAAATATTAAAATACATCTCCATTATAGCAGCTTGTCCATATTTCTTCATAGCTTCTGCTTTTCTATCAATACCCTCTGCTTCAGCTATTGCCTTCAATCTAATTGCATCCGCTTCCGCTTCTCCCATCTTCCTAATACCTTCTGCTCGTCTCTCTATTTCATACTTCTCTGCATCCGCTTTTTGTTTTCTTTCATAGTTCTCCACATCTGCTTCGTTTTTCTTACTTGAATATAATTTATTTCTCTCAATTTCTATATCTCTTTCAGATTTCATTAAATTTGCATCAGCAATTTTCTCTTCAACCAGTTTTCTATTCTCTTCCTCTTGTATCTTATAAGCTATATCTGCCTTTGCTCTAATTGTATCTTCTTCTATTTTCATCTCTGATTTTAATTTTGCAAGCTCTGTAAGCTGTCTGGTCTTCTCTTTATCCGCTTCTACTTCAGCTTGTGTAGATTCTTCACTTGCCTTTGCAGCTTCTATCTTAACATCTCTTTCAGCTTTAGCCTTTGCAATAGAAGCTTCTTTCTTAATTTGTTCAACATTCTCAATACCTAAATCCTTAATAATTCCATTTTCATCTTCGAAAGATTGAACGTTGAAAGTTATAAGCTCTAAACCCATACTAGCAAGATCTGGTACAACATTATCTTGTACTTTATTGGCAAATTCTTTACGATCTTGAATCATATCTTTAAGTTCCATTTGCCCAATTATCTCTCTTATATTCCCTTCTAAAACATCTGTAATCTTATCTACTATTTCGGAAGGTTTATAATTTAAAAAATTCTGTGCTGCTAACTTTAGCATATCTTTATTACTTCCAATTTTAAGGGTTACAACTGAATCTACTTTTACATTGACGAATTCATTTGTTGGAACATATGTACCAGTTTTAACATCTACTGTTATTAGTCCCAAATATAACTTATCAACTCTTTCAAGACCAGGTATTCTAATAGATGATTTACCTATTACCGTCTTCTCTCTAAGACCTGATATTAAATAGGCTTCATTTGGTGGCGCTTTTATATATCCTAATTTTAAATTTATTAAAGCTAATACAACGATTACTAAAGTAATTACTAATTTTATTATTGCTATATCCATACTAAACACCTCACTTTTTTTTAATTCTAAGTATGTTTTACCATGAAATGGTATTTCTTGAAAGCCTTTGTTATATTGAAATATTAAACGTGTGAACTCCCCTCCCTGTAGTTAATAAACAAAAGCTCCTAGACCCAAAATATTCCTTCCATGATTTTATCTTATTTTTGGAAGTTCTTTTATCAGTCACCACTTGCACTTTTATAGGTATTGATAAGTTTGTTCCTTATTACATAAAACCGATTATATTATATCACATTATTTGTGTTATTTGTATTATTATAGAATATTTTGCAATTCATATCCCACTTATGAGAATAGGAAAATTCCTAAAAAGAAAAGTTAAATAAGATAGTTGTATAGAATATCTCTAAACCATATTATATATCTTAATCATATGTCCATAGGGGGACTCTACTTTTTCTTGACCTACCTTCCAAATTTCCTCTTTATAGTAATAAAATTTGTATAAATCCTCCTGTTTTATCAATGGAGAATTCCAACCTTAGGGAACAGTTATAGTTAAAATCCTGGGATTTTCATTGCTTAATTTATGCAAATACAAGGCTTTAGTATGAGAAAATATTGCTTTGGAACTTCTATATTGTACTAAATAAAATGGATCTACTAAAAAATCCTTATGTAAATAAAGCCCTTGGGCTACTCTTTCTAGTTCTCCTTCTTCCTCTAATCGTTGTAAATTTCTAAGACTAATATTTAGTTTTTTAGCTTCTTCAGTATTCATCATTCCATTGTTATTAGCTATTCTTCCCTTTCTATTTTTGTATATTCTATTCTCCAAACTTCTTTTAATGTTTGTAAAAAAAGAACATCTAGTATTTCTATATCTAGATCCTTATGAAGATGTAGGTTATACGAATGAAAGATATGCCATTTATTTTGAAGGACTTCCTACTGCTGAAACATTAAATGAATTAATAGGCTTATGGATGAAAAAGAAAAATGCATATGAAAATGAAGAAATTACTTTAGAAGAATATGAGGATTGGAAAGCTAACTTTCCAGGAAGTACCTCTAAAAATTATAAGCCTAATATAATGAATGAAAAGAAAAATTATAAATATCACATTGAATAGAGCTAGAGTTTATCTTGCGAATATCTCGTAAAATAATAATACTTATTATTATTTTAAACCTAAATGTATAGTTAAAGCACCTGCCCCAATCGCCAAATGCGAAATTGAAGCTTCTTTAAATCTTACTGAATATAGGGTTAGAAAAATATTGGATGAACTATTAGATTCAAAAAAAATCCAATGCGTTGGAAATAGCCCTCTACAAAATATATTCCACGAATTGATAGCACAGAAATGTTAACCCAATTACAAATGATGGTAAATCGCATACATCAACATTATCAGTAAAAATCTAAATATATGTATTTAACTTTATAATGAAATATCATTTATTATTAGAATAATCATCTAATCACCAAAATGAATGATAGCCAAAATCCAAATAGTACCTCTTTAGTAATTCTAAAAAAACAAAAAAGTCTTGGTCCCTTTATTTCCAAAGGTTCCAAGACTTTTGTTCATCATTCCAGCCGTAGGTTGCGAGCTTATGTCGGTATAAGCCTCGCCAACCCTGACAGGGGTAACACCTACAATTCAACTTCGCTATCTCTCGTTTCACTGGGAGTTACTCCCACTCTACTTTTGTAATTGTCCTTTGAGTGCAAAAGGCTTTAATATAGCCATTTTATACAGTTCAGTTACGTTTTGTTCGGTCTATTTTAGCTTGTTTTCGTATTTTTTTACCCGGTCCAGTCCCAGTTCCGGTTAAAATATATATTATCATTCTACTAATATCCTTGTAGCAATATTTTTATCATTTCATTTATCTTTTTATTTTATAACAACAATATACTTACTCCTTTTAAAGCAATTGAAGCGATAACTTTAATTTTTTAAACAAATACAATAAAATAGCACCATGAATTACCATGATGCTATTGAATATCTTATCCAAATTATGTGCTTTTCATTTAAACCCTTTTGAAGTCCAATAGGATACCTTAATTTGAATGAATATCCTGTTCCCAGCCTTAATGACAGGCTCTATTGACTATTCTATTATTAGCACTAGAATATTTATCCTCTAGGTGGAAATGGGTCATTGCCATAAGAGTTTTTCTGCCTTATACGACCATTAGTACCATGAATAAGTACTTCGGATTTTTTTTTATAGCTATATTCCTTGCTATTTTTATAGCTCCTTTTTGTGTTTTTGTAACTTTTGTAGCCTTACTAGCTCCTGCACTTTTTACCTGCCAACCATTTTTATGTGGTGTTACATGCTGATTTTTACCCATGTTATCATCTCCTATATTATTATATAGGAAAATGAACCGTTCTAAACATTTTCCTGTGCTTGTTTTTTAAATTTTGCTTAAGTTTTTATTTATCTACTGGTATTTTAAATGCCTTTTTCCCATAAGATTTAGCATATATTCTTTTCCCATTCTTTGTAATATATGGACGAAAAATATAACTTCCTTTATCTTCATTTTTTTTATTTAATTCTTTGTCTTTTTTCCCACGATTATCCATAAGATTCCCCTCCCTTACTTAAGTTCTCCATAAATAATAATATATGGGTATCTTGAAAAATTATCGTGGTCGTGATATACTAAATTATACAACAAACTTAGTGAACGGTTTTATTCGATCACGATTTTTCAAGAAATGAATGCTATTTAAGGTTGCAGCCTTAATAGCTTCATTTTTTTATATATTAAACGGATATATCCGTTTAAATAACTATTTGTATTTAACTACTCTAATAGCATTATATACTATATACTGTATATTTTCAATATACTTATTCTATATATAGTACTTTGATGTTTGTTTCTATTTATTTTCATCTAGGTTTTTTATAAATTCTTCCCATGCTTTCTTAGTAACATTATTACTATCTTTTAAATTAGTCATTCTACTAGCTTTTCTAAGTGCTACTTTTGCTAGTTCACTATTTTTTATATAATCAGGCAAATCCATTGGTATTTCATCCCTAGCTTCTGATGCCATATCTACCATATTATCAAACTCTCCTTGAGATAATCCTAATAAGTCAGATAATTTTTCAAGTATTTCTATTCTAGGGGGATTTCTTCGCCCTTTTTCTATATCACTCCAATAAGCTGGTGATAAATCTAAAGAGTCAGCCATCTTCCTTAAACTAATTTTTTTAGATTTCCTTTTCTCAGAAATAAACTCTCCAAACTTGTTATTAGACATAATTAACACCCCCAGATTATTATAAAATAATCAAAAATGTAGTTGTTCATTTTTAGTTTTGGGAATAACCAATCCTAGATTTTTAAATCTTATCTTAGTAGCTGTCAACGAAGTATTAAATAATTCTGCTATTTCCATATAAAGAGATTCTACCAAAAAATCAATTTTAAAATCAGAACCTAATCTATAAAATCCATTCTTGATACCTATCTGTTGAAATTTCTTTTTAGCTATAGAAGTAAATATATCTTTTGGCATCAAAAGTGCTGACGCCATATAATCTGCTTGCCATTCCATCCAAAAATTATCATCTTTATTTTTTCTATCGTGTGTAGATTCAATATCTATATCACGACATTTTACCAAGGAAGCTTTTTCTTCATTCAAGCCATCAAATATGCTTATCTGATTTTCATTTTGATTTGCTTCATAAATATGTCTATGTAAAATCCAGTGACCTAGTTCGTGACAAAGTGTAAATCTACCCCTAGCTAATTGATTCTTCTTTAAAAGGCTATTGTCAATAATTATAGTACCTTTTTTAGCCCAAATATTCTTTGCTTTATCCTCTTTAATGTCATATATTGGAACATTTCCATCACTAAAGACTATCATGCCTATTGTTGATTTATCACTTGTTAAATCTTTATAATCAATCTCCAGTCCTACATAGAACTCTGTAAAATCCTCTATATCTAATATCGTAGGAACTTCCAACATACTTGGGTTATAATCTTTTATTATTACTTCTACAAAATACTCAATATCCTTTTTTGAAATTATTGGTACACCATTTGAATTTGATCTATGCTTTTGTAATTGAATCATAAATTTTCCTCCCAGCACCATAAATTATCCATGTATGCTTGTATGCTTACATAATACTACAGAACTTATTTTTTGTCAATATAATTACTTTTGCACGTTTTATTTAATATTGTTATATTGTTTTAAATATATCTTGATTAGTTCGTAATAAGTATAGTCTGGAATTAAAAATTATTGACTGATATAATGAAAAGTAATATGCCTTAGGGAGGTGAATTGTTTGGAATTAAAAACTTTTTTTGATTTTTGTTCTGGCATTGGAGGTGGAAGATTAGGTTTAGAAAATTGTGGACTTGAATGTGTAGGCTCATCTGACACTAGTAGACTTGCAAATATTACTTATGATCTTTTGTTTCCGAATAAGAGCGATAAAAACTATGGTGACCTTAGGAAATTTAATCCTGAGGCAGCACCTAAGTTTGATCTTTTAATAGCTGGTTTCCCATGTCAAAGTTTCTCCGTTATAGGAAGACAGGCAGGAACTAAAGATCCTAGAGGTCAAATTATTTATTACTTAATGAATATTTTAGAGAAAACTAGCCCTCTAGTATTTATCTTAGAAAATGTAAAAGGTCTTATAAGTCACGATGGTGGTAAAACTTTTAAAGAAATAATAGTATCATTGTCGAAAATTGAATATTCAGTATTTTATAAGGTTCTTAATAGCCTTGATTATGGTGTGCCACATATGAGACAAAGAGTTTTTATAGTTGGCTTCCGTGAAGATTTAAATGTTGGTGCACAAGATTTTTCTTGGCCTATCCCCCAGCCAAGAGTTAATATATCAAATTTTTTATTTCCTGAAGATAATGAAATGAAGCCTGAAGATAAAAGATGGTTCTATTACAAATATCTTAATAATGAAAAAAATAAAGAGAGATTTGATATCAACAATATTTTAAACCAGGAAAACTTAATTGTAGACACAAGAATGTCAGATCTAAGACTCTATGTTAACAGAATGCCGACCTTAAGAGCACATCGAGATGGAATTTACTATGTAAAAAATAAAAAAATGTATTATTTAACGGGGGTTGAAGCATTATTGTTTCAAGGATTTAACCACGAACATATAGCTAGGGTAAAAAATAAAGTATCTAATAGACATTTACTTATGCAAGCAGGCAATGCAATGACAGCAAACGTTGTTGAAGAAATTGGAAAATCAATATTAAAAATATTTTAGGAGGTTAATAATAAATGGAAAATTGGAGGAAATTTGAATTAGAATGTGTGGATTATTTAAATAGTACTTATGGAAATTACTTTAAACACCTAGGATTCAGTGATTCCACTACAAGTGATATAGAGTATAAAAAAGATAACAAATCTTTTTTTATTGAAGCGAAAATGCCATCTGCACAAAGTGGACAGTTTGTTTTATTACCTAATTCTGAAAAAAAAGAGTTCATATTCTCACCTAGAAATAAAAGTGAAATTGATGAAAATGTTGAATTTATTATAGATCATATGAACAAAAACTTTTCTAAATATGAAAATGCAGGAACAAGTGGGGAAGAAATTCATCTTTCACAAGAACTTTTTAGTAATTGGATTGTCAGTAATTATAAAAATCAAGGTGTGGAATTTTTTATAACGAAAGGAAAGGATTTCATAATATTCCCTATTGAACAATATAGTCAATACTTTGAAATAAGTTGTAATTTTAGGGTTAAAAAGAGCGGCTCAAGTAACGTTCCTAAAAGTAGACAAAAAGATGTTCTTAATCAATTGAATAACATGAATATAGAATTTGTTCTGTTAGATGATTTTATGATTAAATCGACTCAGCCAATTGATAACATAAAATTTTCTATAGAAGACACAGATTATATGATTAGAAAGTATGATGGTAATATTCATAGAATTAGAAAGTTATCAAATACTAATAACCCCAATGTTATTTTTAGTATTAAATTAGTTAAAGAACAAGATATATTTGACTTAGAAGAATTTAAATCAAGATTGTAAGATAGCCCCCTTAAATCATTGTATAGATTTAGGGGGGAAAGGTTTAAGTGTTATATATTATTAGACTAGATCTATTTTCTTAGTCTACTGGCTGTATCAGGGAAAACTTTTTTATTAGTTCTAAATAATAGCCAACTGCTTATCACCACTATATTCATAATATAAAGCTTCTCCTATTTGCTTTGTAATAAGCTGCAAAACATCTACTACTACAGAATTTCCTAATTGTTTATAAGCTTGATTTTTATTGGGATGCAATTTATAAGTATCAGGAAATCCCATAAGCCTTGCACATTCACGAGGGTGAAGCTTTCTAGTTTTACCATCAATTAAATATCCTCCCGTTTTAGAAAACACACCACCACCATATGCAGATAATGTGATGGCAATACCTTTAGGAGAGTAAATTCTCTCACCTTGTCCCCCTTTTCCAACGGTACCTACACGAATTGTGGAATTAGAATTCTCATTAGTTTGTGCCCTATCATTTAAGACTAAGTCCTTCCTTTCAACAACATACTCAAGGACTTCTTCATTTGGCAATAAGAAATCTTCTACATATCTATCCAGTTTAAAGGGTTTAGGAAATGTAAAGGTTTCTCTTTTAACATCTTTTCTAAAACAAACCATATATATACGTTCTCTTTTCTGAGGTATACCATAATGAATAGGGTTTAGTACTTCGTAGTCGAAGCTATAACCTAACTCATGCATAGTTTCTTTTACCACCCTTAATGTATTACCACCATCATGAGTAGCAAAATTTTTTACATTTTCTAAAAATACAATCTTAGGCTTTTTTTCCCTTACTATTCGGGCAATATCAAAAAACAAAGTACCTCTACTATCTTCAAATCCTTTTTGTTTTCCACTTATAGAAAATGCTTGGCATGGAAATCCAGCACATAAAATATCATGATTTGGAATATCTTTTTCATCTACCTGTGTTATATCTCCATCAGGTATTTCATTAAAATTAAATTTATAAGTTTCTTGAGCATATTTATCCCACTCATTAGAATAAACACATCGGGCACCAAAAGATTCAAGTGCAAGTCTAAACCCGCCTATTCCTGCAAATAAATCTATAAAAGTATATCCTTTTAAAGTTTTTTCCTTTATATCAAGCATAAATTGCCTCCTTATTCAAATACATCACTCTATAAACATCTTACTAAAGTATATTTTTTGTGTCAATATAGTTACCTTTCTAAAAAGATAAGCATATTGATAATAATAACCTAAATCAAACAAGTTGTAAAAATTTATAAACGTCAATATTTTTTTGGTTCTTTCCACTGTTAGTTGATAGACGTTAAATTATATGTTAAACTTAGAATAACTTTTTAATGGACAGGTGATATTTCTTATGGAAGATTTAATAAAGCTATTGGATGAAAATTTAGAAGTAAATACTTACGAAGTAATTGATGATGAAATATTTATATATACTAAATCCACTAGGACTGAAGCAACTTGTCCTTATTGTGGTCATAGTTCAAATAAAGTACATTCTTTCTATACTAGAGAATTTAATGACTTACCTATATTAGGTAAGAAATCAAATATTATTCTTAAAAATAGAAAGTTTTTTTGCAATAATTCTGAATGTAAATATAAGACATTTGCAGAAACCTTTGATTTTTTGGGTTTTAAGGCAAAGAAAACTAAAAGATTAGAAGAATATATAATAAATATATCTCAAAATACAAGTTCTTTAGCTGCTGAAAAATTATTAAAGAAAAATGTTGTAAAAATAGGGAAAAACAGTATTTGTAATTTATTAAAAAAAAGAAATACCGTTGGATAAACTATCCATTAGAAAAATTTGTATAGATGATTTTGCTCTTAAAAAAAGAGAAAAATATGCTACTGTTATGATAGATATTGAAAGTAGAAAAGTCGTAGATATACTAAATTCAAGAGATTTAGAAGATGTTAAAAGGTGGCTTAGTGAATACCCCAATATCCAATTAGTTTGTAGAGATGGATCAATTACTTATAGTAAAGCCATAAGGGATTCTCATTACGAAGCAATCCAAGTATCTGACAGATTTCATATTTTAAAGAATCTTACTGACTATTTAAAATCATATATAAAAAGAACTGTGAGAAATACAATAGATATAACAGATAATATGAGTAAAAACAGTATCAATAATGATAACAATGTAATAAAAACTAAATATAAATATAGTACAAAATGGGAACTTATACTTGTAGTTCAAGCAATGAAAAAAGATGGCTCTACTATAAAACAAATATCAGATACGTTAGGGTTGGCTAATAAAACAGTTATAAAGTACTCTAAAATTACTGCAGACGAAGAAGATAAATATAATAATAAAACTACTCTAGAGACAAAAAAACAAAATTCACTCAAAATAAAAGAAGAACTAATAAAAAAAACAAAAGAGCTTAGAAATAAAGGTTTATCATTTAGTAAAATTAGTAGAGAAATGGATTTAGATAGAAGAACCGTAAAAAAATATTCTGAAATAGATGGAACTTTTATACATGGAGGAGTAGGTAAAAACCATAAAAGTAAATTAGATATTTATAAAGAAGCTATTGTATCTTTATTAGAAGATGGAGTAAATGGATCTACTATATATGAAAAAATTAAAGAAAATGGTTATGAAGGCTCTAGCTCTCTAGTAAGATATTTTATTGCAGAACTTAGAAAAGGCAAAGGCAATAAGTTGGGTATATTAAAAGAAAAAGTTCTAAGAAGAAGCTTAATCAGTCTTCTTTATAAAGAAATAGATTCAGTAAAAGATATAACTAAAGAGTAATTAAATAAAGTTTTAGATATATATCCCAAGTTAAAAGTAATATATGATATAGCTAAAGATTTTAAAACATTACTTTTTAGTAAAAGGGAATTTGATCTAAAAATCTGGATACAACGTGCAAAAAGCTTAAATATCAAAGAATTAAATAGTTTTATTTCAGGAATAGAAAGAGATTTAGAAGCAGTTGAAAATTCTATTAAATATGAGTTTAGCAATGGGTTGGCAGAAGGAATTGTAAATAAAATCAAAGTAATAAAAAGGGTAATGTATGGTAGATGTAGTTTTGAATTATTAAGAAAAAAAGTATTACTACAAAATTTCAACTAACAGTGGAAAGAACCATTTTTATTTTAGCATTTATAAAATTTTATAAATTAGAATGATAGAATATTCTAGGTTTTTTAAACCCCTATTAATTTCTTACTAAAATTACCTTTTCTTTTTATATTTCCAATAGGGTATTAGGGGTATCCCCTAAATCATTCCGATAAGAAAAGTAGAAATTTGAATTGAAGAAAACAGACCCTTTTAGGTTGGCTTGATCAATTTTCTCGTAAGTGTGTCTACACTTACTGTGCTTGCTATTAAGGTTTTCTTATTTAATTCTTATTTAAGCTGTTAATTTATCTTTCTTTGCTTCTCCTATGAAATAGGCACAGGGAGGTGTAACTGTAACTTACTATTTTAAAAGTCTTAAAATTGGGCATTAGCATTTTTCTTATTCCTTCAAAGCCTTGATACTACTGCACTTCCATTTCTGCTAGCCTAATTCTAAGGGTTTTAAAAGTTTGGTTACAGGTTACAAGGTTACAATTTTTCTTTAATATCTTTCTCATCCCCTGTGTCCATTTCTATCTGCTCCGACCCTTTCCATTCTTTTGGTAAATCAACCTTATCTACTTCTGCAAAACTTTCTTCTATCTTTTCTTCCCTCTCATAATAAAGTTTAACAGGTATGGATATACCACTAGGGAAAATTCTTTTAGTCTTTGATGAACGGACTGGCTTCCATTCTGGAAAATAATTATCCATGATTTCAGAAAAAGATTTTGATTTAATCTGGTAACCTTGCATTGATAATTCCTTAAAACAAGTTAGATTTGGTTCTTGTGTTTTTGGTTTATACTCTTCCAAAAAATAGCGAATATCTTCCACGTCTGGATTGAGATATTTAAACTTTTCTTGCTCTTGATAAAGATCTTTAAGTAAATCTTTTGGTATTGTCCAGGAATGTTTCTTCTCTTTATAGAGCTTATAACCATAGGCAAGAGCCTGGTTAAAATCTTCTCGAATTGAATCTAAATATTCCTTTTCTGATTGCTCACCTTGAAAATCCTTGTCGATATAAATCACCTTCCTTCTATTTTCCTTATGACATTCTACAGGTAAATATCTTCTCTCTCCAGTATGGTCATTTAGAAAGGTTCTTTCATTTAATGTGCCTATTAAAATACAAGTCCTAGGAACATCGGTAGAAAATTTCTCATAAGGGATTCTTATTCTATCGCTTAGTTTAGATAAAAATGATTTTGCTTCATTGGCTGATTTTACATTTCTTAAAGCAACAAACTCTTCAATTTCTACAACTGTCTTCCCCATTAAATTCATAACAGCATCTTTACCTTGAATATTTTCAATAGTACAAAACCAATCATCTTTAATAGCCAAATATCTAGCAAAGGTGGATTTTCCTATTCCTTGTCCACCTACTAAAACCATCATCTCATCAAACTTAGACCCTGGTTCAAAGACTCTTTTCACTAAACCTAAAATCATGTGCTCCATGATCCAGGCATTTAATTCTGTATCCTCAGCTCCTAAATAAGTTGGTAGAAGTTTACGAATTGCATTTTTATCTCCCTTCCAAGTAAGGTTTTTTAGATATTGTTTTGGTGGACTAATTTCATATTGATGGGCGACAAATCGAACTGCATCCCACATTTTATTGGCATTGTAGTTAAGTCCAAAATACTTTTCTATTTCAAGTCCTAGCCTATTGTTCAGAGAATCATCCCATAGCCTAATTTGATTTGTTTTGATCTCCCTTTCTCCTATAATCCTACCTTGAAATTTAATCTCATTGGTAAACTTATCATAGAAAATTTGTCCCTCATATATTTTCTTGGCCTTACAATATTTTGGATTAAGAAGTACGGTAACAATATTTCCTATAATTTGCTTAACATTGCCTTTGATTGTTTTTTGTAGATCCATATTGGTATAGGTCTGCTCTATCTCTGGGAAAACTAATTTAAATTCTTTCATAGGCTTTCATCCTTTTTTTATATTGCAAATGCTTACTCCAATCAAAGGCTACAAAATTTCCAAGTCCTAAAACACTCTCTATGGTCTTATCTACATACTCAAGATACTTTCTATCATCCCTTCTTTTTTCATTGCTTCCAAGACGATTTAAAGGGGTTATTAAAAATAGTTCTTTCATCAAACTTGGATTTCCATTTGTATAGTTTCTAGCAAGTATTAAAAAAATAAAATCATCCCGGCTATGGTCACCTGTTAGACTGACTCCTGAGATAAGTCTATTAGCTTTTATATTGGTTCTTTCCATAGTGGAAAGTATTTCATCTATTGATAAATCATCAACTCTTGAAAGGTTATTTATAGGCTCATATCTATATTCTCTAATTTGTTTTAGGGTTGATGGCTTCTTCTGTGTCCATTTCTCTATAAGCTCATTAATCTCTTCATTTTTATTCAAAAGTACATTTGATATAGGAAAGTATCTTCCGTCTCCAGTATCTCCTGTAAGGGCTATATAGTGGTTCTTATGATATATTTCTATACCGTCTGATGGCCTTATTAGATTATCTTTTATATTTCCTTTTAGGAATATATGAATCCCACTTCTAGATTGGGATAATTCCATATATGTTCCCTTAAACTTATCTATAATAGCCTTTGGTTCTTCCTTTAATAGATCATTTGATATTGCATTATCTAAATCTATGCAGATGATATTATCTTCTCCTAAAACAAAGCCTAGTTGCTCTTTCTTTGTTATTGCAGTTTCATAATCTAGCCACCTATATTTTTTATTCCAATCTTGGCTTTTTCCGTCTATAAGGGAATAGGGAATTTTAGCAACTTTTATATTACCTGATTTATCTTTCCTTTCTTCCTTCCTCCAGCCTACAAATCTTTTTAAACTTTTCATCTCATCTGGAATATTGTCGTATTTATTCATTCTTTTTACCTCCTTATGCTGTTCAAAACAGACCCCATATGGTAAAATGAATTTGGTAGAAACATTCCATATGGGGTGTGCCTTTGGCCTTTGTGCTAAAGGCTTTTTTCTTTTTTGATTTCATAGTAAATTTCTATTAAGAAACTTAAAATCTCTTGGTCTTCCTCTTCTAATCTTCCATATTTCTTTACAACTTTTGCTAGTCTAAATATTTCTAGAGCAAATTTATCTTCAAGTCTATAATCAGCTTTAATGGACACAGTAGGAGAAGTTAATGAACTTATTATATAATCTTGCTTGCTAAGGCCACTTATTTCTACTTTTCTATCTAATAATTCAACTTCTTCCTCTGTTGTTCTAAAAGAGATTATTTTGTTTCTTTTTCTTTTAATTGGATTCTTAATTTTATTAGTCATCTTCATCCTCCAATAATTTCTCCCATTCATCCTCTAAACTTTCTTTTCTTAAATTAGATAAAGAAAGAGCCATATCATTTTGCTTGCTTGGAAATAAGTGAGCATATCTATAGGTTATATCAATAGATTCATGTCCTAATCTATGTGCTATGGCTATTGCTGAATAGCCTAATTCAATTAATAGAGATACATGGGAATGTCTTAGATCATGAACTCTAATTCTCTTAACTCCAGCTTTTTTGCTTCCCCTAGTCATTTCATGGTGCAGGTAGGACTTGGTAATTGGAAATAATAATTGATCCTCCTTTAGCTTGTATATTCCAGCCATATATTTTTCCATTTCTTCTGCCAAAAAGTCTGGCATAACAACTGTTCTGATACTTTTCTTAGTCTTAGGCTCTGTAATAATATTTTCTCCATCTATTCTTTGTAGAGATTGATTTACTCTAATAGTATTGTTAGTAAAATCAAATTTCTCCTTTGTTAAAGCCAGTAATTCTCCTGTTCTTAGTCCACACCAATATAAAATTTGAAAAGCATGGAAGGATAAAGGTTTGTCTTTAACTTCCTCTATAAATTTGTCATACTCTTTTTCAGTCCAGAACTTCATCTCAGAAGCTTCCTTTTCTCCAATAGATCCAACATCCCTTGCTACATTAGATTTTAGATTATAATATTTACAAGCATGATTTAGAACACTGCTTAGTTGTGCATGTATGGTTCTTAAATAAGTCTGAGAATATTTTTGTCCATTACTATTATCTTCTTTCATTAGTTGATTCTGCCACTTTACTATTGCTGTTTTAGAAATTTCATTAACTTGAAGATTTCCTATATAAGGAATAACCTTTGTCATTATTATTTGTTCTTTAGTTCTCCAAGTATTTTCTCTTAATCTAGGTCGCATATCTTTTTCATATACTTTAAAAAACTCCTTAAATGACATATCAAGATTTCCTGATTGCTCTCTTAAAAAGTCTTCTTCCCACTTTAAGGCTTCTTTTTTTGTTTTAAATCCTCTCTTCTTCCTGTTGATTTTCTCACCACGCCAATTGGTATATGTGAATTTGGTAAACCAGGTACCATTTCCACTCTCGTCTCTATAAGCACCCATTACAGGGCCTCCTCTCTTCCTTGATAGCAATACTTCTCTAAGAAATATTGTCTATTAATTTTTCCTCTTTGAACCCTATAGCCTAATTTAACCAACTCTTGGTTCATTTCATTTATTATTTGATAGGCTGTAGTTCTACTAACTTCTAAAAATTTTTCTACTTCTTTTGCGTTCATGGAAATTTTTTCCATACTTATCACCCCCCTTAGTTCATTTATGAACTATACCACTTATTATAATAGTTCAATTTTGTTCTGTCAATCCTTTTTATGAAATATTTTAAAATTTACTTCCCCATATTAAATAAGTTATAGTTAAATATAAACAGAACACATCTGTTGCTATCTATAATTTTTTATGATAAAATGTGTAATATAATCTGAAAAGAGGTGAAAAAATGATTTCAGGAAATAAATTAAAAGAGCTTAGACTTTTAAGGGGGCTTACCCAAAAAGAACTGGCAAGAAAATCAGAATTAACTGATGCGGCAATTAGAAATTATGAATTGGGCAATAGATCTCCTAGTATGGAACAGATGGGGAAAATCGCCAATGCTTTAGAATGTGATATATCTGCCTTAATAGATCATAATCCAGTTTCTATTTTTGAAATATTTCAAATAATTTTTGATTATGAGGAACTCCTAAAATTAAGACCCCTAATAGAAGAAGGTACAGAAGCTCTTATATCTCAAGATATGAATTTTAATGACTTTCTAAAAGAATGGGATGAAATGAGAAAGAAACATTATAATGAAGAAATTACAGATGATGAATTTGAGGATTGGAAGCTCTCATATCCTAAGAAGTCTAGATTTAAAAAATAATTCAATACTAAGTACATAATCCAATTTTAACCCTATTGAATTCGATAGGGTTAAAGTATTTCATGAACAAATGCATAACCTAATTTAAACCGTCTCGAATTCGATGCCTTTAGAAATTTATTTAGATTTAAAAATAAATATACACACAAAAACACCATAGATTCTTCTTAAGATTCTATGGTGCTTCTATTTGTAAGCCACTTGGCATTATTTATCTTGTTATTCTAAAAAACTTTTTTACCCAATTTCGTTCCAGTTGAGTTTTTTTAACCTCTACAAGTATTGATTTTATCAGTTTTTCTTTTTATTTTTAACTATTCCCACTCAATAGTTCCAGGTGGTTTACTAGTTATATCATAAACTACCCTATTTACATGTTCAACCTCATTAGTAATTCTATTGGATATTTTTTCAAGAACATCTAATGGTATCTTTGCCCATTGGGCAGTCATTCCATCTATACTACACACTGCTCTCAAAGCTATTGTATAATTATAAGTCCTTTTTCCTTGAGTTACGCCTACACTCTTTATATTGGGGAGAAGAGCAAAGTATTGCCAAATTTTATTATCTAAACCTGCTTTTTTAATCTCATCTCTAAAAATATAATCTGCTTCTCTTACTATATTAAGCTTTTCTTCTGTTATATCCCCTAAAACTCTTATACCTAAACCTGGACCAGGAAAAGGCTGCCTATTTACTACTTCATCAGGTATACCTAAAATAGTTCCCACTTCTCGAACTTCATCTTTGAACAATTGTCGCAAAGGTTCTACTAATTCAAAATTCACATCCTCAGGCAATCCTCCAACATTATGATGACTTTTAACTACAGCATTATCATCTCCACCACTTTCAATAACATCTGGATATATAGTACCTTGAACTAAATAATCTATATTCGTCAATTTCTTCTGTTCTTCTTCAAACACTCTAATAAACTCTTCACCAATTATTTTTCTTTTTTTCTCAGGATCTGTTACACCTTTAAGTTTGTTTAAAAATCTTTCTCTTGCATCTACCATTATTAAATTCATATTAAATCTTTCTTTAAAAAATTCTCCTACTTCTTTTGCTTCATTCTTCCTCAAAAGTCCATGATCTACAAATATACAAGTAAGATTGTCTCCTATAGCCTTATGCACTAATACAGCTGCTACAGAAGAATCTACTCCTCCAGACAATCCACATATGGCTTTTCCATCTCCTATTTGTTCTTTTATTAACTCAATAGAATCATATACAAAACCCCTCATATCCCAATAAGGTCTACAATCACAAATCTCAAACAAAAACCTTTCTATAATTTTTTTATCTTTTTCACAATATTCTTCTTCAGAATAAATTTTTATATTATTTTTTGTATCCAAATATTTTTGTTGCTTCCCTATTCCCATAATTGGTATATCCAAATTAAATATTCCTTTATCTATTTTTTCTAAATTCTTTTCTTTCAACTCACCAGTAAAAATTAAACCTTGAGGATTTTTCTTATTAATCCTCTCTACAGAAGTATTATAAGGTAATATTTCACAATATACTTTTAATTCCCTAATAGTTCTACCTACTAATCTACTAAGCTTTCCACCAAAATCTAATATTAGTATCAAATTCTCACCCTCCTTAACTATCCTCTACTATAATTTGGTGATTCCTTGGTTATAAGAATATCATGAGGATGATTTTCAATAAGTCCAGCATTAGTTATCTTTACAAATTTAGCTTTTTCTTGTAAAGCTCTTAAATTTTTTGCTCCTACATAACCCATTCCAGATCTAAGACCACCTACTAATTGATATACAACTTCTCCTAATGGTCCTCTGTAAGGTACTCTTCCTTCTACACCTTCTGGTACAAATTTTTTTGTATTCTCTTGAAAATATCTATCTTTACTACCAGCGTTCATAGCAGCTAATGAACCCATACCTCTATAAACTTTGAATCTCCTACCTTCATATAATTCCTCTTCACCAGGACTCTCATCAGTTCCTGCAAAAAGAGAACCTATCATTACTACATTAGCCCCTACTGCTAATGCTTTAGTAATATCTCCTGAATATTTAATACCACCATCTGCAATTATAGGTACATCATATTTTTTAGCTACTTCAGCACAATTTAAAATAGCAGTTATTTGAGGCACACCTATTCCAGTTACTACCCTGGTAGTACAAATAGATCCAGGACCTATTCCTACCTTCACAGCATCTGCTCCAGCTTTTATTAAATCCTCTGTTGCTTCTCCAGTAGCTACATTTCCAGCTATTACTTGTAAATTTGGAAATTCTGTCTTTATCTTCTTTACTGCAGCAATTACACCTTGAGAATGACCATGAGCAGTATCTACTACTATTACATCTACTCTAGCTTTTACTAATGCTCTTACTCTGTCCATCATATCATTTGTTACACCTACAGCTGCTCCAGCTAAAAGTCTACTGGATTCATCTTTTGCAGAATTTGGATATTCTATAGACTTTTCTATATCTTTAATAGTAATAAGTCCAGCCAACATATAATCTTTATCTACCAAAGGTAGTTTTTCAATTTTATGTTTTTTTAAAATTTCCAAAGCTTCATCCATAGAAATATCTGTAGATGCTGTAACTAAATTTTCTTTAGTCATTACATCATCAATTTTTTTAGAAGTATCTATTTCAAACCTAATATCTCTATTTGTAATAATACCTACTAATTTACCATCATTATTAGTAATAGGCACACCTGAAATATGATATCTTTCCATTAATTCAAGGGCATCTGAGACACTATGCAAAGGAGATAAATAAAATGGATCTGTAATAATTCCGTGTTCAGATCTCTTCACTTTATCTACTTCTAATGCTTGTTCTTCAATAGACATATTCTTATGAATAATTCCAATTCCGCCTTCTCTTGCCATTGCAATAGCCATCTTAGCTTCCGTTACCGTATCCATACCTGCACTCATTATAGGTATATTCAACTTTATTTTTTTAGTGAGATTAGTATCTATCTTAGTTTCCCTAGGTAAAACTTCCGATTTCCCAGGCAACAAAAGTACATCATCAAATGTTAAACCTTCACCAACAAATTCCATTTATAATTCCTCCTTTTCTCTATTATTTATAGTATATCACAAACTGTTTTAATTCTTTCATCATTCTATTAATTGATAATTTTCTTTTAAAAATAACAAAATTCTAAACTTATGTCAAGAGAAAAAATTATAATACTATATAAACATTCATAGTATCAAAATTTGTAAAAAACGTAATACTATAATTATATTAATATATTGATTGCAGCTAAACAATTTGTTACAATGAACTTAAAGGTTCATTTAATTTATACAGATAAAATTAAATACATTGTGCAAGGAGGAGTATTTTATGATTATTGGAGTACCTAAGGAAATTAAAGAGCAAGAAGACAGAATTGCACTTACACCTGCTGGTGCAGATGCGTTAATTAGGGCTGGACATAAAGTCTTAGTAGAAAAAAATGCAGGTATGGGAGCTAGTTTTACTGATGAAGAATATTCAAATTTAGGAGCAAAAATTGTATCAGATGCCTCTCAAGTATGGGAAGAAGCTGACATGATCTTAAAAGTTAAAGAACCACTCAAATCAGAATACAAATACTTCAGAAAAGGGCTTATCATATTTACTTATTTACATTTAGCAGCAGATGAAGAATTAACAAAAGCTATGATGGATGCAGGAACTATTGGATTAGCATATGAAACTGTTCAAAATCCAGATAGATCCTTACCACTTCTTACACCTATGAGTGAAGTAGCTGGGCGTATGGCAGTACAAGAAGGTTCTGTTTATTTGGAAAAAACTCGTGGTGGAAAAGGGTTATTAGTAGATGGCGTTCCTGGTGTAGCTCCTGCTCATATAGTAGTTATAGGTGCTGGAACTGTAGGTACAGGCGCTATTAGAAGAGCTGTCGGTCTAGGTGCTCGAGTTACTGTACTTGATATAAATACTGATAGACTTCGTTACCTAAATGAAGTATTTATGGGTAGAATAGAAACTCAATATTCCAACAATTTTAATGTTACTAATGCAGTAAAATCAGCTGACTTAGTAATTGGTGCAGTTTTAATTCCAGGAGCAAAAGCACCAAAATTAATTACAGAAGAAATGGTAAAACTTATGGAACCAGGAAGTGTTCTAGTAGATATCGCTATTGATCAAGGTGGTTGTATAGAAACTACACATCCTACAACTCATGCTGACCCAATATTTATGAAACATGATGTAGTTCACTATGCAGTAGCTAATATTCCAGGAGCAGTTCCTAAAACATCAACTTTAGCACTTACAAATGCCACATTACCATATGCACTTAGAATAGCAAACAAAGGCTGGAAACAAGCACTTATAGACGAAGAGCCACTAAGAAAAGGGGCAAATATATTAGAAGGAAAACTAGTTTACAAAGCAGTAGCAGATGCTTTCGATTTACCTTATACTCCAGTGGATGAAGTACTAGGATTATAATAAATTTAAAAAATAAATGGGGCTATTTCAAAACTACTAATTAATTAGTTTTGAAATGCCTCTTTTTTATATCTTTGATAAATACTCATTACAATAAATATACTTTTTACATTTTTATTTTAAACTTGCTATTTGGAGACAGCCTAAATAAAGCTTATCTTTTTATAAGCTTTTAGAATTTAGTATGTTTCTTTAACTTAAATAGTTAATTTATATTTTATAAATCCTATTAGTTTTCTTATATTTATTATAATACTTAGTAACTTTAGTTCTACAATTACTTTATCTATTGATATTTATTAGTGTGGCATTTCACGACAAATTAAGCATATTAAAAAACAGGTCTTAGAGCAAATGCTCTTGACCTGTTTTCCTTTATGAGCTATTTCTTTTAAAACAGCCCTTTTTTACATCTATTACATCATTGGCATTCCGCCGTTCATGCCTCCTGCTCCACCCATACCTGCTGTAGGATCTTCTTCTTCTATATCAGCTACTGCAGCTTCAGTTGTCAATACCATTGCAGCTACTGATGCAGCATTTTGTAATGCTGAACGAGTTACTTTAGTTGGATCTACTATACCAGTCTTAATCATATCTGTAAATTCTTCTTTTAGTGCATCAAATCCTATACTAGCCTCTTTTTCTTTAACTTTTTCAACTATTATAGAACCTTCTAATCCAGCATTTGTAACTATTTGTCTTACAGGTTCTTCTAATGCTCTTACAATAATATTAATTCCAGTTTTTTCGTCTCCTTCTGCATCATCAAGAAGTTTTTCTACTTTTGGAATACAATCAACTAAAACTGTTCCACCACCAGGTACTATACCTTCTTCAACTGCAGCTCTTGTTGCAGCTAATGCATCTTCTATTCTTAATTTTCTTTCTTTAAGTTCAGTTTCAGTTGCAGCACCTACTTGAATTACTGCTACTCCTCCTGATAATTTTGCAAGTCTCTCTTGATATTTTTCTTGATCAAATTCTGAATCAGATTCTTCAAGTTGAACTTTAATTTGATGAATTCTATTTTCAATATCTTCTTGTTTTCCTTCACCATCAACTATTGTAGTATTTTCTTTATCTATTTGAACTCTTCTAGCTTTTCCTAACATATCAACAGTTACATCACTTAATTCATATCCTAAATCTTCTGAAATTACTTTACCACCAGTCAATATTGCAATATCTTCTAACATTTCTGCTCTTCTATCACCAAATCCTGGTGCTTTCACAGCTACACAATTAAATGTTCCTCTTAATTTATTAACTACTAATGTTGCTAATGCTTCTCCTTCTACTTCTTCAGCTATTATTAATAATGGTCTGTTTTGTTGTACTATTTGTTCTAATAATGGTAGTATTTCTTGTATACTTGCAATCTTTTTATCTGTAATTAAAATATATGGTTCATCTAATACAGCTTCCATTTTTTCAGTATCTGTTACCATATAAGGAGATACATAACCTCTATCAAACTGCATACCTTCTACAACATCCAAAACTGTTCCCATAGATCTAGATTCTTCTACAGTTATAACTCCATCATTTCCTACCTTTTCCATAGCTTCTGCTATAAGATTTCCTATTTCTTCATCTCCTGCTGAAATTGAAGCTACTTGAGCTATAGCTTCTTTACTATCTACTTTCTTTGAAAATCTTCTTATTTCATCTACTGTTGTCGCTACTGCTTTATGTATCCCACGTTGCAGTATCATAGGATTGGCTCCAGCTGCTACATTTTTAAGTCCTTCTCTTATCATAGCTTGTGCTAATAAAGTTGCAGTTGTAGTTCCATCTCCAGCTACATCATTAGTCTTAGTTGCAACTTCTTTCACAAGTTGAGCTCCCATATTTTCATAATGATCTTCTACTTCAATTTCACGAGCTATAGTTACACCGTCATTAGTAATAAGTGGTGCTCCAAAAGATTTATCTAATACCACATTTCTTCCTTTTGGTCCAAGAGTAACTTTCACAGTATCAGCCAATTTATTTATACCCTTTTCCATAGAACGACGAGCATTTTCGCCAAATTTAATTTCCTTTGCCATTTTACTTCACCTCTCCTTTTAAATTATTATTCAACAACTGCTAAAATATCAGTTAATTTTAATATAGTAAGTTCATCTCCATCTACCTTAATTTCTGTACCTGCATATTGAGAAAAAATAACCTTATCGCCCACTTTTATTTGTTTATTTTTCTTTTCGTCATTTTTAATATCTTCCCCTATAGCTAATACTTCAGCTAAATTTGGTTGTTCTTTTGCAGAACTAGGAAGAACTATTCCGCTTTTTGTTTTTTCTTCAGCTTCTACTTTCTTTATTACTACTCTGTCACCTAATGGTTTTATATTCATATAATTCGCCCTCCTTATATATTATTAATATTTTTTTCATTTTGTTAGCACTCTTCATTGGTGAGTGCTAAACCTTACAAATATTATGTTACTTAATAAGAAAAATAGAATCAAGTCCTAAATTCCTTTGTTTTTTGGCATATTACGTTATTAATTAAACTTTACAATAGTTTTCTTTCCTTTTCCTTTAATATCTTCCTATTTGTCCATATAATTCTTATTTTATTTTTTATCCCTACCTATTCCTTGTTCTCTTGCATAATAAAATAAATACTGTTGAGCAAATCCTGCTAACCTTCCAAATTTATCTTTTGCATATGTTTCAATATCACTCAACTTTACAATTTCTTTTAAATAAAAATATTCCATTACTCTTTTCACCCACACATCTACAGGAAAAGCTTCTGTTTTATTTAAAGAAAATAATAATATACATTCAGATACTTTAGGGCCCACTCCTGGAAATTTCATAAGCATTTCCTTAGCCTTTTTAGTTGGTATTTTATACAAATTATCTATATTTACTTCTTTATCATTAATCATTTTAGAAGTATTTATAATATATTTAGCCCTATAACCTACTTTATTATTTTTTTCTAAATTTTCTTTAGTTACATTAGCTAGCACTTGTGGTTCAGGAAAAGAAAAATATTTCTTTCCTTTATATATTCCTATTAGTTTACCATAATTTTGACTAATCAATTCAATAGATTTTTTAATTCTAGGAATTTGATTATTAGCTGAAATTATAAAAGAAATAATTGTTTCAAAAATTTCTTGATTTAATATCCTTATACCTTCTCCAAATGTTATTGCTTTTTTCAAAATTGGATCTTTTGAAAGTTCTTTCTTTATACTTTCATAATTCCTATCTAAATCAAAATAATAATACCAAATATTTTTAAAATCTTCTATATTAGTATTGGAAAATATAATATCTTTCCCTTCTTTTTTAACATTAAGTATCCTTCCATAAGCGACAATTGTATAACTCTCATCTTTCTCTAAATGCCATCTAAAACATTGACCACATTCAAATATATGTTTTGGTTCAAAACTTTTCATATCCTTTATTATTATTTTATCTTTTCCTTTTATTAAATTATAATCCATATTACACATCCTTTTATTTTACAATTCATTAAATATAATACTACCAATAATTATTGTTATTCATATTTAAAATAATAAAAACCCTACAAGTCTTTATAGTTTAGACCTATAGGATTCTTATATTAAATTTTTTGTCTCACTATATTGTACTTCATTTAAACTAATTAATACTCATTATAATTATGATTTTTTAAAAAATAGGATAATGTAAATAAACTTTCATTTAAATGAACATTTTCGACAACAATACTTTTTGGTACTTTAAGATCTGTTGGTGCAAAATTCCAAATTCCTTTTATACCACTTTTTGCATAAATATCTGCAATCTCTTGAGCACTCTCTTTAGGTGTAGTTATAATACCTATTTCTACATCATTTTCTTTTATAAACTCTGCCAAAACATTTACATCTCTTATTTCAATATCCCTAATTTTAAGACCTATTATTTTTGGATTTTTATCAAATAATGAAAGTGTTTTAAATCCAGCTTCTCGAAATCCAGTATAATTTGCTACGGCTTGCCCCAAATTACCTGCTCCTACTATTACTGTATTATAGGTCCTATCTAATCCTAATATTTTTCCTAATTGTCTATAAAGTTCATCTACGTTATAACCATATCCTTGTTGACCAAAGCCTCCGAAATTATTCAAGTCTTGTCTTATTTGAGATGCCGTAAATCCCATCAATTGACTCAACTCTTGAGATGATATTCTTGTAATTCCTTTATTTATTAATTCTCCTAAATATCTATAGTATTTCGGCAATCTTCTAATAACTGTAATTGATACTCTATTCTCTTTACTCATAAAAATCCCTCACTTACTTTTAATTTTTCTCTATTTTACTGTATTATATGTTTTTTAATTATATCACTTCAATATTTATGTGTCAATTTTAGACATTTACCATATACATAGTTTTAGAACTTCTTACCTTATTATACTTATTAATTAATATAAATGAATATTAATAATTTAATAAGAAATAATAAAATTAAAATATAAAAGGAGGATTTTTTATGGCTAGTAAAGAACAACTAAGAAAAGTTGCTATTTATTGTGATGAATATACCCCCATGGAAAATGAGGCCTTAAAATCAGACATTACTTCTTCTAATACAGAAATAAAAAGCTGTGAAAATTGCAGTCATTTTACCCGTGATGGAAAATGTAATATTGATTTAGTAGATAAAGTTCTTTCTAAACTTGCCATGGAATTAGACTTAAAAAGATAGCCAACTCTTTTATAGGGCTATTTTTTTTGATAAAATAGAATAGGAATTAATATTTGGGGGTTGAATAATATGATAGTTTTATCTTGTAGTAATATTTCTAAATCTTACGCAGTAAATAAAGTATTAGATAATATATCTTTTTCTATTGAAGAAGGAGAAAAAATAGGAGTAGTCGGTCTTAATGGATCAGGCAAATCTACTCTTTTTAATATATTGTCTGGTGAGACATCTAAAGATACAGGAGAAGTGTACATTAGAAAAGATTTAAAAATAGGTTATTTGAAACAACATACTCAAATTAACAGCAATAAAACTGTTTTTGACAAATGCCTAGAAGTATTTACTCCTTTAATTGAAATGGAAAAAAAATTAAGAATTTTAGAAAAAAAAATTAGCATTAACGGAACTAATGGAGAAAATGATAAGCTTAAAAAATCAATGAATCTCTATTCATCACTTTTGGAAAAATTTACAAATTCTAATGGTTATGGCTTCAAAAGTGAAATAAAAGGAATATTAAAAGGCCTAGGCTTTTCTGATGAAGATATGTATAAAAATATTAATATATTAAGTGGTGGACAAAAATCACGATTACAACTTGCTATACTACTTTTAAAAAAACCTGACCTTCTTCTTTTAGATGAGCCAACAAATCATTTAGATATTGAAGCTATTAATTGGCTCGAAAAATTTTTAATAGAATATAAAGGTGCTATTTTAATTATATCTCATGATAGATATTTCTTAGACAATGTAGTTTCTAAAATATTTCATATAGAAAATACTAATATTAATATTTATAACAGTAATTATACAGATTTTATGAATTTTAGGAAAAAAGAACTCGAGCTTTTAAAAAAACAATATGAAAATCAACAAAAAGAAATAAAACGTCAAGAAGAAATAATTGAAAGATTTAAAAATTATGGAGATAGAAGATATATCAAACAAGCTCAAAGCAGACAAAAAATGTTAGACAAAATGAAAACTCTAAATAAACCTATAGATACAAAAAAAGTTAATCTTAGTTTTGAACCTAATATTAAAAGTGGTAGAGATGTATTAACTGTAGAAAATATAAGTAAATCTTTTGATAATTTTAATCTTTTTAAAAATATTAAATTTCACATTTACAGAGGAGAAAAAGTAGGGTTAATTGGTAAAAATGGAATAGGGAAAACTACTTTATTTAAAATGATTTTAGGTAAAATGGCTATTGATGAAGGAAATATTTATTTAGGACATGATGTTAATATAGGTTATTTCGATCAAGAACAAGCAGATTTAGATTTGAATAAAACAGTATTAGATTCTATTTGGGATGAAAGACCAGACCTAAATCATTATCAAATCAGAACTTATCTCAGTCAATTTTTATTTATTGGTGATGATATTTTTAAAGAAATAAAAGATTTAAGTGGTGGTGAACGTGCTAGGCTTTCTCTACTAAAATTAATGTTATCAAATGCTAATTTTCTTCTTATGGACGAGCCCACCAATCATTTAGACATTGATTCAAAAGAAATTTTAGAAGGAGCACTTCAAAATTACCAAGGAACTGTATTTATCATATCCCATGATAGGTACTTTTTAAATAAAGTATCCAATAAAATATTGGAAATGTCTGATGATGGTATAAATGAATACTTAGGAAATTATGATTATTATATTAAAAAGAAAAATGAAATATTAAAAGAAGATGATAATAATTTAAAAGTTTCAAAAACCCAATTAAAATTAGAACGAAGAAAAAAGCAGGAAAAAAGAAAAAAAATAAAGAAAAAGAAAATAGAAATAGAAAACTTAGAACTCATTATATTAGAAAAAGAAGAATTAATGAATAATCTTGACAATATATTATGCAGTCCAAAACTTTATGAACAACCTGAAAAAATAGAAAAACTTGCAAAAGAAAGAGAAAACATTAAAAATGACTTAGATAAATTGTATGAAAAGTGGATAACTTTGACAGAAAACATATGACAATTTATTTTCCCCAATAAACTCACAACTTATTCACATAATCCACAAAGTTATCCACAAGAGTTTGTCTCATTTGGATATGTTTTTTTGATATTTTCCACATTGTCCACATTTATCCACACTATTAATATTGCTGTTTGTGGACAATTTGTGAAATACTTTGTTGATTGATTTAACCTAAACCTAAATTAGGTACTACATTCAAAGATAAATCAGAAATTTGTCCATTCATGTAATTATAATAAGCTATTGAACCTATCATAGCACCATTGTCTGTACATAATACTTTTGATGGATAAAGTATCTCTATCCCCTCTTCCACACCTCGCTTATCCATAAGAGTTCTAAGCCCTTCATTAGCTGCTACACCACCAGCTATAGTTATAACATTAGAATTTCTCTCTTTTGCTAATCTTATAGTTTTATCCACAAGTACTTCTATTACTGCCTGTTGAAAACTAGCAGCTACATCTTCTACAACAATTTTCTTTCCAGTTTGTTTTTGATGGTTTAAATAATTCAAAACTGCAGTTTTTAATCCACTAAAACTAAAATCATAACTGCCATTTTCCAAATATACTCTAGGAAAATCTATAGCCTCTTTATTACCTTTTTGAGCTAACTTATCTATAATAGGACCACCTGGATATGATAACCCAATTGCTCTTGCTACTTTATCAAAAGCTTCCCCAGCTGCATCGTCTCTAGTCCTACCTATCATTTCATATTTAGTATAATCTTTTGCTTGTACTAAATATGTATGCCCTCCAGAAACCACTAAGCAGGTAAATGGCGGTCTCAAATTTTTATGCTCTATATAATTAGCACATATATGTCCTTCTATATGATTTACACCTATTAAAGGTTTGTCTAAAGCATAAGCTATTGCCTTAGCACTAGAAATACCCACTAATAATGCCCCTACTAATCCTGGCCCTTGAGTTACTCCTATTATATCTACATCATCAAAAGTCATATTCCCTTCATCTAATGCCTGTTGAATAATAATATTTATATTTTCTACATGCTTTCTTGAAGCTATCTCTGGAACTACTCCACCAAATTTTTTATGTATATCTATTTGTGAAGATACAATATTAGAAATAACTTCCCTTCCATTTTTAATAATAGCACACGAAGTTTCATCACATGAAGTTTCTATTGCTAATGTTATGATATCTTTGTCCACTCTCATCACCTCAACTTAACTTTCTATTTTTTTCCACATTATTACTGCATCTTCATTATCATCTGAATAATATTTGGGGCGGATACCATATTCTTTAAAACCATATTTTTTATATAAATTTTTAGCTATTTCATTAGATTTTCTAACTTCTAAAGTCATTGCTTTAGCATTTCTATCTATACATATATCAATAAGACCTTCTAACAATAAATTACCTACTCCATTATTTCTATGTTTTTCATCTACTGCAATATTAGTTATATGCCCCTCATCAACTATTAGCCATAATCCACCATAACCAACTACCTCTTTTTCTATTTCCGCTACCAAATATTTTGCCAATATATTCTTAGTTATTTCTAATCGAAAAGCTTCCCTTGACCATGGAGTAGAAAATACCTCTTTCTCTATTTCCAATACTTGATCAATATCTTTTTCTAACATTTCCCTTATAGTTATATTCATTTCCTATCACTGCTCTCTATTATATTCTCTTTGTGCTTGAGATTCCCTTAAATATTCAGGAACCAAATTAAAGTAATTGTCAATTTCTCCAGATTTATATTTTAAAATAGCTAATTCTCCTACACTAGTTGCTCTACATTGATTAAAACTCATAGGTGCAAATAATACCTTTTCTTTTAGTTTATTTAATAATTGATCCTCATATGCTAAAGTGCCATTTCCATTTACAACAACTTTTTCATAATTAGTATCAATAAAACTAATCAATTTATTTATATCCATAACAGTTGGCTCTATTATATTTAAAAGTTTACCATTTTTCCATTTGTATATTCCTGTATACACTCTATTTCTTCTAGCATCTATCATAGGAACAACTATTTCATTATTAGGAAGATTAAAAGCTAATGCTTCCAAAGTTGATACTCCTATTACTGGTTTATCTACAACATGTGCAAAACTATTAATTGTTGATACTCCTATTCTCAACCCAGTAAAAGATCCTGGCCCAATAGCACTAGCAAAAAGATCTATATCTTTAATTTTAAATTTCAAACTATCCATTACTTCCTTAATCATAGGAACTAATCTTTCTGAATGAGTCATATCTTGATTTAATGAATATTCTCCTAATACTTTTTTATCCTCTAGTACAGCACAAGTTGCTACTACACTAGAAGTATCTATTGCCAATACTTTCATTCTGTCTTCAACTCCTTAATAATTTCCTTCGCCCTACTACCTTGTCCATAAATATATATTATCCTATCTTCATATCTTTCCCCTTTTTTAATTTCAATATTTATTCTATTTTCAGGAAATAATTCTAATACTTTGTCAGCCCATTCTATAACAGTGACTCCACTAGAATAAATATACTCTTCATAACCTAAATCATAAAATTCATCTATATCACCTAATCTATAAACATCAAAATGATAAAGAGGTACTCTTCCCTTATATTCATTTATTAATGTAAAAGTAGGGCTAGTAACATAATCTTCTACTTCTAATCCCTTAGCTATAGATTTAGTCAAAGTAGTCTTTCCTGTTCCTAAATCTCCAATAAGACAAACTATATCTCCACTCTTTAATATTCTACCTAACTTTTCTCCAAAATTTTTAGTCTTTTCAAGACTATTTAATTCAATCTTAAGCATATATTTCAACCTTTCTTATCATTTACTATTTAAAATTATAGCATTTATATGCAATTAATACCAGACTATAAACTAAAAAGACGGTTTTGGTGCCCAGCACCTCAACCGCCCTGACAACTCATCTATGGAGTATTGGTGATATTCTTTTATATAGTAATAGAGTAACTATTGCTACTACAATTCCTTTAAATAGGTTGAAAGGAATTATTGCATATATAATTAAGCTCTTATAATCTACCACCATTTTATTTACTGCACTACCCATTGATACAATTTTTTCTATTGGCATACCAAAAAGTTTAGCATAAAAAGGTATCATTATATAGTAGTTAGATAAAGAAGCACCTAAAGTCATTGTCAATATTCCTATAATCAAACCTATCACTGCATTTTTAAAAGTCTTATTTCTATGATAAATAATACCCGCTGGAATTACGAACAAACTACCTACTACAAAATTTGATAGTTCTCCTACTCCCATAGTAGAAGTTCCTTTAATAGCTATTTTTAATACATTCTTAATTAATTGAATCAATATTCCTGCTATAGGACCTAAAGCAAATGTTCCCATTAAAGCTGGTACCTCACTTAAATCAAATTTTAAAAATGCTGGTGCAAACCATAATGGAAAATCCATTAACATCAATACAAATGCAATAGCTGATAATACTCCTATCTTAGTTAACATCCTAATTGACATTTTACTTTTTTCTCTTTTTAATTCCATAATAAAATCCCTCCAAGTTTAATATTTCTTCAGGGACTTAGAAAGGATTCAAAAACCCCGAAGGATAACCTTCGGGGCAATATATACTTACATTAAAATTTAAGTATAAATCTTCTCCCATCCAGACTCTAACTGTCGGCTTTGGATTTCCACCAAATCAGCCAAGAAAACCCTTGGTTCGCGGGCTATACCGCCGGTGAGGAATTACACCTCGCCCTGAAGATTACTTATTCTTAAAATCATTATAACTTTAAATAAAATTTATGTCAACTATATTTATCTTCTATAAACTACTTTCCCATCTATAATAGTAACATAAGTTTCACAATCAATATCTTTTATTGGATTACCGTCAAATACTACTATATCTGCATCTTTTCCTATTTCAATACTACCTACTCTATCAGCAATTCCTACAATCTCTGCTGAATTAATAGTTATTGCTTTCAACGCTTCATATTCGTCTAATCCAGATTTTGCAGCTAACCCTGCACATATAGGCAGATATTGTGAAGGTATCACTGGTGAATCTGTCATTATAGCTACTTTTACTCCTGCTTTATGTAAAATCCTAGGAGTATCAAAAGTCAAATTTCTAAGCTCAATTTTAGACCTATTACTTAAAGTAGGTCCTACTATTGCAGGCTTACCTTCTTTAGCTAAATGATAAGCAATTAGATGACCTTCTGTACAATGATCAAGAGTTATATTCACATCAAACTCCTTTGCTATTCTAATAGCTGTAAGTATATCATCTGCTCTATGTGCATGAGCCTTTAATGGAATTTCTTTTTTAAGTACTTTTATTAAAGCTTCCATTTTCATATCATATTCTGGTATTTTAGAAGAATCCTGCAAGCCTTTTTCTTTCTTATTAAGATAAGTTCTTGCCTTAAATAAAGTTTCTCTTAAAATTGCTGCTGTAGACATTCTAGTGATAGGAGATTTTTTTTGACTTTCATATACTCTCTTTGGATTTTCTCCAAATGCTACTTTCATTGCTACCGGTTCTTTTACAATCATATCATCTACTCTATCTCCATAAGTCTTAATAGCTGCAAATTGTCCTCCTATTACATTTGCACTTCCTGGTCCAGTAACTGCAGTAGTTACTCCACCTGCTACAGCTTCTTCAAAAGTCCTATCCATAGGATTAATTCCATCTATAGCTCTTAATTGGGGAGTTACAGGATCTACCCACTCATTGCCGTCGTCTCCTTCAAATCCCATACCATCTTCAAACATTCCAATATGACAATGAGCATCTACAAAACCTGGAGTTACCATTTTCCCTTCTACATCAATTACTTCTGCATCTAATGGTGCAACTAAATCTTTCCCTACTTCCACTATTTTCCCATTATCAATTAAAATATCCCCGCCCTCTAACACTTCTCCTGCCATAGTATAGATATAACCATTTTTAATAAATAACATAGACGACCCTCCTTCACTTAGTTCCTACACATACTACTTAATATTATAATTTTTCTTTCCTTTACTATTAATAGTATTAAATGTTTTATTAATTACTTGAGACAATTCTTCTACAGTACATTCTTTTTCTACAACTTCATCAACAAGATTGCGTAAATTTGACTCCACTTTCTTTTTATCATCTACAAATAAAACAAATGGTATTTCAGGAAACCTATTCTTTAACTTAGTCAAGAAAATAATATTTT
Source organism: uncultured Clostridia bacterium (assembly GCA_964447805.1). Classification (GTDB taxonomy): domain Bacteria; phylum Bacillota; class Clostridia; order Tissierellales; family DATGTQ01; genus CAYUTQ01. The sequence continues at coordinate 31,538 of CAYUTQ010000006.1, read as the reverse complement.
TTATATCTTCCGGATTATAGATACTAATTATCAAATCATATTCTTTCTTAGATAATTTTTCTATTATTTCATCCTTTAAAGTTTCTACCCTTGAACTTATATTTAACAAATTAAGAAGTTCTATAATTTTATAAGCTTTAATGTAATCCTTTTCTATTATCAAAGCATTAAGCTTTTTACCTTCAGATTTCATAATTTCATCAAGTTTTTCTTTCAATATAGGAAAATAAATTATAAATTTACTTCCTTTTTCCTTTTCACTTTCAACCTTTATCTCTGCATAATGATCTTCTAAAATCTTTTTAGCAATATTTAAACCTAAACCAGTACCTTCTGATCCTTTTGTAGTAAAATATGGTTCAAATAATTTTTCTTTAACTATACTACTCATACCCATTCCTGTATCTATTATTTCAATTACTGCCTCATTTTCTAAATCATAGGTTTTAATTGTCAAAGTTCCACCATATTCCATAGAATCTAATGCATTGAGTATAATATTTAACATAACTTGTCTTATTTCATATTCATTACAATAAATACAACTATCTGATTTTAAATCTTCTATTATTTTTATTTTTTGATTAATCTTATTTCCAATTTTAATTCTATGTTTAGCCATATCTAAACTTTCTAAAACCAAAGTATTTAATTCGTGAAAAACTTTATCTGCATTTTCACTTCCCTTTATAAAATCTTGAATTCTTTTCATTATTGCTTTTCCATCTAGAGCAGTTTTATATATAACATTCAGATATTCTCCAATTTCTTCACCTGGTTCTTTTAACAAACCAATTTGAGAATAACCAACAATAGTAGTTAATAGATTGTTAAAATCGTGAGCAAAACCTTCAGAAATTTCTCCTACAGTCCTTAACTTTTCAATTTTTTTCAATTCCTTTTCATATTCATCTTCAAGTATTTCTTTTCTCAATAAATTGATAAATCCTGCTCTCAAAATATCTACATAAGTACAAACTTTAGATTTTTCTGGTCCTTCTAATATAAATACATTATGAAAAGATAAGAGCTTTAATAACTCTTCTTCATAAAAATCATTTATAATATATCTTACAGCTAATACAACTTTATTTTTTATTGATTCATTTTTAAGTCCTTGATATAATTTGAAAATCTCTTTATAATTTAGCTGTTGCTTGTTATATTCATATCTTGTAATATATACTATAATATCATGAAAACCTTCTTCTCTTAATTCCTTTATTTTTCTTCTATAAAATTCAATTATTTTTTTTGCACATAATTCTTTTTTCCCCTTAATATCTTCTAAACAAATAATTTGTAATTGGTTAGTTTTTGGTTCAAAGTTTATTTCCCACTCATTCATAAATTCTTCTCGACAAAATTTATTAGAATCTTTGCTATAAATATATACAAAAGCTCCCCCTTTTTTTAATACCTTTTGCATTTCTATCTTAACAAACTCATTAGGTTCTTTTCCAAAACTTGAACTTATTATTCCCCAAAACAAATTTCCCTCATTCTGTAACCTTTTCATGCTCATATAACCCACCCCCACTATTGGTTAAAAATCCTTCATACTGAGGGAAATCCTACCCTTTATACTGTCAACATTTATTACTTTAACATCCACTATATCTCCTACTTTTGCTACTTCCATTGGATGTTTAATGAATTTCTTACTTAAATTGGATATATGAATCAATCCATCTTGCTTAACCCCAATATCTACAAAAACTCCAAAATCAACTACATTTCTAACTGTCCCTTTAAGTACCATACCTGATTTTAAATCCTCTATATTCAAAATATCTTTTCTAAAAATAGGTTTTGGCATTTCTTCTCTTGGATCTCTACCTGGTTTTTCTAATTCATAAACTATGTCTTTTAAAGTTGGTAGACCAATATTCAGTTCTTTGGATATTTTATTTAAATTAACTTCACCATATTCTGCCATAAATTTCTCTGCTACTTCATAGGATTCAGGATGTACACCAGTATTATCAAGAGGATTGTCTCCACCAGGTATTCTAAGAAAACCTGCACATTGAACAAATGTTTTCTCGCCTAATCCCTTTATTTTCAACAGCTCCTTTCTATTCTTAAATGTACCATTTTCCTCCCTATATAGTATTATATTTTGAGCCAATTTATTTGAAATTCCCGATACATATTTAAGCAAAGATATACTAGCAGTATTTAAATCTACTCCTACCCTATTTACACTATCTTCAACTACACCTTTAAGAGCTTCAGTTAATTTTTTTTGATTTAAATCATGTTGATACTGTCCTACTCCTATATGTCTTGGATCTATCTTTACCAACTCTGCCAATGGATCTTGTAATCTTCTAGCAATAGATACAGCTCCTCTTATGGAAACATCCATGTCTGGAAATTCTTTTTGAGCAATTTCTGAAGCAGAATATACCGATGCTCCAGCTTCACTCACAATTACATAATTTACATCTTCATCTATCTCTTGTAGCACTTCAGCTACAACTTGTTCTGTCTCCCTTGATGCTGTACCATTTCCTATAGTTATAATATCTACATCATACTTTTTAATAAAATCTTTTAACTTACTTTTGGTTTCTTCAATTTTCAATTGTGGTTCAGTTGGAAATACTGTGGCAGTATCAAGTACATTACCGATCTCATTTACAACTGCTACTTTGCAACCTGTTCTAAAACCTGGATCGATCCCCATAACTACCTTATTCTTTACTGGAGGTTGCATTAATAAAGGCTCTAAATTATTTGAAAATATTTTAATAGCATCTTCTTCTGCCCTTTCAGTTAACGTATTTCTCACTTCTCTTTCTACAGACGGAAAAATTAACCTTTTAAAACTATCTTCTATACTGGCTTTTAAATAGGATGTAGTTATAGCCTCTTCATTAGTTACAATTTCAGATTCAATTATATTTATTATTTTTTCTTCTAATACTACAATTTTCACCCTTAAATATTTATCTTTTTCTCCTCTATTTATAGCTAATATTCTATGATTGGGAATCTTTTTTACCTCTTCACTATAAGAATAATACATTTCATAAACTGATTCTTTCTCTTTATCAATTCCTTCAGTATAAATTTTTCCTTCATCAAATATAATTCTTCTAATAATTTCTCTAATTTCTGCATTATCTGAAATTGCTTCTGCAACAATATCCATAGCACCTGCTAGTGCTTCTTCTACATTTGTAACTTCTTTTTCCTCATTTAAATAATTAGCTGCTAATTCTTCTATATTTCCCTCATTAATTTTTTGTTCAAGTATTATATTTGCTAAAGGTTCCAATCCCTTTTCTTTAGCAATAGTAGCTCTAGTCCTTCTTTTTGGTCTATACGGCCTATATAAGTCTTCTACTTTTTGAATAGTAGTTGCTTTCAATATTTTTTCTTTTAATTTCTTTGATAATTTACCTTGTTCATTTATTAATCTTAAAACCTCTTCTTTTCTATTTTCTAAATTCCTTAAATAATCCAATCTAATATCAAATTTTCTAAGGACTATATCCTGCATTTCCCCTGTTTGTTCCTTCCTATAACGTGCAATAAAAGGAATTGTATTACCTTCATCTAAAAGAGCTATAGTATTTTTTACTTGAAATGGTTTCAAATTAAACTCATCTATTAATATTTCTACTATATCCATTTTTTCCCCCTTCCTCATTCATATTATTTAAATATTTCTATAAATACATTATTTATTTTATAAACATTCTACAAATAATAACCAATTCCTTCATAGTTTTAAAAAACTAGCCCTCATTACTGAAGGGCTTTTTGTTTTAAGTACTCATTAATAAACATATCTATATCTCCATCCATTACTTTATTTATGTTACCTACTTCTACATTAGTTCTATGATCTTTTACTAAATTATAAGGATGAAAAATATAAGAGCGAATTTGGGAGCCCCAAGCAATTTGAGTATATTTTCCTTGCAAATCTTCAATTTTCTCTTTTTGCTCTTCCTCTTTCAATTGAATAAGTTTTGCTTTTAACATTCTCATTGCTGTTATTCTATTGCTATGTTGAGAGCGCTCGTTTTGACATTGTACTACAATACCTGTAGGAATATGAGTAATCCTAACAGCTGAATCTGTAGTATTTACATGCTGCCCTCCAGCTCCACTAGATCTATAAGTATCAATTTTTAAATCTCCTGGATCTAACTCAATATCTATATCGGCATCTAAATCAGGATATACATCTACACTAGAAAAAGAAGTATGTCTTCTACCAGAAGAATCAAAAGGAGATATTCGTACCAACCTATGGACCCCTTTTTCCGATTTTAAATATCCATAAGCATCTACACCTTTAATTAAAAGGGTCACACTTTTAATGCCTCCTTCTGTATCTGACTGAATATCTAAAGTTTCTACTTGATACCCTTTGCTTTCTGCCCATCTCTTATACATTCTTAAAAGCATCTCTGACCAATCTTGAGCTTCCAATCCTCCAGCCCCTGAATGGATAGATAAAATAGCGTTATTTCTATCATATTCCCCTCTCAAAAAAGTAATTAATTTTAATTTTTCTGCCTTATTAGAAGCTTTTTTTAGAGATTCTTTTATCTCATCATATACAAAAAAATCTTCCTCTTCTATGGCTAATTCTATTAAAATTTCTAAATCATCTAATTCATTACATAGATCATCAAAATACTGTATCTTATCTTTATTCTTTTTCAATTCCTGCATTGTTTTTTGAGCTTTTTCAATATCCTGCCAAAAATCTTCTCCATACGATTCCTTACTTAATTCTTCAACTTTTTTTCTAGATCCCTCTATGTCAAAGAGACACCCCTAGCTCTTTGACCATATTTTTTAATTTTCCCACCCTTTCTCTATATACATATATTCCTTCCATTAAACCACTCCTATCAATTAAATCTATTTTCCACAACATTTTTTATATTTCTTGCCACTTCCACAAGGACAAGGATCATTCCTTCCTATTTTTTTGCCCTTTACTATTGGTTTTTGTTTCTTTACATTTGTAGACACAGGTTGAGCCATTCTTTTTCTTTGCATCTTATCTGGACTTTCTATATTAAACAAAAGTTTTACTGTATCTTCTTGAATAGATGCAGTCATTTCCTCAAACATTTCAAAACCCTCTACCTGATATGCTATAACTGGATCTTCCTGACCATAAGCTCTAAGACCAATACCTTGCCTTAGTTGATCCATAGCATCAATATGATCCATCCATTTTCTATCTACTACTTGAAGCAATACTACCCTTTCTATTTCTCTAAATCTTTCTTCACCTATTTCTTTCTCTTTTTCTTCGTATTTTTTCAAAGCTACTTCAAATAGCTTTTGTATTAATTCCTCTTTATCTAAATTTTGTACATTTAAAGTTTTTAAAGCCCCTTTAGACAAAAATATACTACTTAAATAATTTTCTAATCCTTCTAAATCCCATTCTTCCGGATATATACTTCCTTGAGTGTATATTTCAACTGTATTAGAGATAATATTGTTTATCATAGATATAATATTGTCCTTTAAATTTTCTCCTTCCAATACTTTTCTTCTTTCTCCATATATTACTTCTCTTTGTTTATTCATTACATCATCATATTGTAAAACATGTTTCCTTATAGCAAAATTATTTCCTTCTACTTTCTTTTGAGCATTTTCTATAGATTTTGTCAATAACTTATGTTCCAAAGGTTGATCATCTGGCATACCTAAACTATCTACCAGCTCACTTAATCTTTCACCACCAAAAAGTCTCATTAGATCATCCTCAATAGATATAAAAAATCTTGAAGATCCTGGGTCTCCCTGTCTCCCAGATCTACCCCTCAATTGATTATCTATTCTCCTTGACTCATGTCTTTCAGTACCAATTATATGAAGACCTCCGGCTTTAACTACTTCCTGATGTTCCTTTTCTGTTTCCTCTTTAAATCTTTCATATAACTCTGTATATATCTTCCTTGCCTCTAAAATTTCTTCATCCTCTGATTCTACAAAACTATCTACTAATGATATGACTTCATCTTTGTAACCTTTTTGCTTCATAGTTGCCTTTGCTAAATATTCTGGATTCCCTCCTAGTACTATATCTGTTCCTCTACCTGCCATATTGGTAGCAATAGTTACAGAACCAATTCTCCCTGCTTGTGCTACAATCTCTGCTTCCTTTTCATGATATTTTGCATTTAATACTTGATGTGGAATTCCTGCTTTTTTAAGTTTTTTACTTAAAATCTCTGATTTTTCAATACTTATTGTCCCTACCAATATTGGCTGTTTAGTTTTATATTTTTCCTTTATTTCTTCTATGACTGCATTAAATTTTCCATTTTCTGTTTTATATACTACATCTGGATAATCTACACGAATAACAGGTTCATTAGTTGGTATTTCAACGACGTCCATACCATATATTTCCTTAAATTCTGCTTCTTCTGTTTTGGCAGTACCAGTCATTCCTGCTAATTTTTCATACATTCTAAAATAATTTTGAAATGTAATAGTTGCTAAAGTTTTAGATTCTCTCCTTACATTCAAACCTTCTTTAGCTTCTATAGCTTGATGAAGCCCATCACTATACCTTCTACCATACATTAACCTTCCTGTAAATTCATCTACAATAACAACCTCTCCATCTTTTACTACATAATCTATATCCTTTTTCATTACATATCTTGCTTTCAAAGCTTGATTTATATGATGAGCAATCTCCATATTATCTGGATCCGCTAAATTTTCTATTTTAAAAAAGCTTTCTGCTTTTTTTGTTCCTTTTTCAGTTAAAGTACAAGTTTTTGCCTTTTCATCAACTAAATAATCCACTACTTCTTCTTTTATTTCCCTATCAAAAAGATCATTATCACTTTCGCCAGGTTCAATTATTCTACCCTTTAAGGTTCTAACAAAGTTGTCAGCTACAAAATACAATTTTGTAGACTTATCTCCAGCTCCTGAAATAATGAGTGGGGTTCTAGCTTCATCTATAAGAATACTATCTACCTCATCTACAATAGCATAACTTAAATCTCTTTGTACCATTTCATCTTTGTAAATAACCATATTATCCCTTAAATAATCAAAACCAAATTCATTATTTGTTCCATAAACTATATCACAGTTATAGACTTTTTTTCGTTCCTCGTTATTCATATCATGAACAATATTACCTACAGTTAAACCTAAAAATTCATATATTTTTCCCATCCATTCTTTATCTCTTTTTGCTAAATAATCATTTACAGTTACAATATGAACTCCTTTTCCAGTCAAACCATTTAAATATGCAGGAAAAGTCGCTACTAAAGTTTTCCCCTCACCTGTTTTCATTTCTGCTATTCTGCCTTGATGAAGTATTATACCACCATAAAGCTGAACTCTAAAATGTCTCATACCTAATACTCTATCTGAAGCTTCTCTTACTACTGCAAAAGCTTCTGGAAGTATATCATCAACAACTTCTCCATTATTTAATCGTCTTTTAAATTCTTCAGTCTTGCCCTTCAGATCTTCGTCTGAAAGTTCCTTCATTTCATCTTCTAAATCCTCTATCTCATCAACTATTGGAGTAATTTTCTTTAGTTCTCTATCACTATAGGTGCCAAATAGTTTTTCAAATAAAGCCTTCATCCTTTTACCACCTTTCAAAATATAACTAGACATATTATATTTTATCACTAATATATGTCAGTTACAACGTCACTATTTCCAATAAGTAGGATTAAATTCAATAGTCCCAGTGTACGAATCCTCTGATAACATTATTTCTTGAATAAGTGTATATAGACCAAAACATATTATTAAATCGCCTATACTCATAATATGAGGAAAAGGATAAGGTTTGGAGAACACAATAATATCACCTAGTATAGGATATTTAATATTATCTGAAATAGCTGTATAAAGTGGAAGACTATTTCCTTCTATCATTCCATAAATACTATCCCAGCCTGCTAGTCTTAAGCCTTCTTTTAAAATTGGTCGCTTCCAACCATTGGCTACCATTACAAAAAAATTCAAGACTGTTCCTCCCAAAACTACCCATAAAGATCTATATCTTATATTCATAAATATTCCTATGAATAATAATATATAAGATATTACAACAATTTCTTTTGTATATCTCAAAACTTTCTCTGCCATATGAAACTCTTCTATACTATTTATAAACATTATAAAATACTGAAATACAAACGCAAAAATTAATATCCACATTCTTTTAAAATTAACTTTTGTTAACTTAGATAACTTTCCTCCTCTAATTAAACCAATAATAATTGACAGTATAATTACTTCAATAAACATAATTTCTACACCTCCTATTGTAATAAAAAAATTGCAGGATATTCATCCTGCAGTTTTAAATCTATATCAATTATACTATTAAAACTCCGGTTCTATCAAGCCATAATTTCCATCTTTTCTTTTATACAAAACATTTATATCATCTGTTTCTGCATTCATAAACATGAAAAAATTATGTCTTAAAAGCTCCATTTGAAGTATTGCTTCTTCTACATTCATTGGTTTCATATCAAACTTTTTCATTCTTACAACTTTTGGCTTTTCATCTTCTTCCTGAGTTAAAGGAGTAATATTTTCAAATCGTATAGTTTTACCATTTTGATATCTTTTTTGAAGCTTTGTCTTATGTTTCCTAATCTGTCTTTCTAATATGTCCACTACCTTATCAATAGTTACATACATATCATCAGTAGCTTCTTCTGCACGAAGAATAGTCCCAGGTAGGTTTATGGTTACTTCTGTAATTTGTCTATTCCTTTCTATACTAAAAGTTACATCAGCCTCCACATCTTTCTCAAAATACTTATCTAATTTTCCTAGTTTTTTTCTAGTTACATTTTTTAACGCCTCTGTTACCTCCATATTTTTCCCAGTAAAAATGATTTTCATAAACCACAGCTCCTTTCAATATTAGCAACTTACCTACTAATATATATTTATATTATATAATACCCACATCAAGGGCACCTATAACATACTACAAAATAACTAACATTTTAAAATTTATTCACTCGTAATGAATAAATATTTGCCAATTTGTTCACATAAATTTGTTTACTCTTTGTGGACAATTTTAGTGTCGTTCTGTGGATAATGTTAATAACTCTGTGGAAAACTGTATTCTCAAATACAATGCTGTGGATAACTTTCTTAATAAAAAGTGTATAACATAATTTTCTATGCTTTTCAGTCTTTTATGCTAATAATAGGAATTATTTGATAATAATACTTATGCTTATTCTTGTAGTCTTATTATTATTATAACACTATATGTAGAAAAATTAAAATTAAAAATAGAAAGGTCTATAATCCTTTCTATTTTTTTTCATCTATAAGTATGCTATTATTAACAGTTTTAGTATATCCTTTATATGCTTTCTGTCCCTTTTTTACTTTACTTAAATTTGATTTAACATTTTCTAAACCTTTTTTCATTAGAGCATTATTTTCTTTATCAAGAAGAAATAATGCCATTAATGTAGAAGAAATTTCCTTAACTACATTTTTCAATTCTTTTAAATTTGGATATTCTCTAATGTCTAATTCATCAATGTTTTCAATATTATTTTCTTTTTTTATTTGAGAAAATTTAGTCAAAAACTGCAAATCTAAACTATCTATTTCCTCTATCAACTTGTCTTTTTTATTAATAATTAAATCTATATTCTCTATATCTTCTTTATCTATAGCATTTTTTTGCTCTTCAGTATATTTTAACATATCATTTAATAAATTTAACTTTCTATTACTTATACTTATAAGTTGTTCAATTAATTCTTTAGTCATATACAACCACCTACTTATTGCTATATCGAAGCTTTTTTGCTTCTTTTATAGCTTCCTTCCAAGTATCCCTAAGCTCAGTCATTATGCCTAATACCTCATCAATATCCTGTGCATTTTTCTCAATATTTGCATCAATTAATTTCTCTAAAACAAAATTATATAAAGCCCTCAAATTATCAGAAATATCATAATCCATATTCAATGAGGCATTTAACTCCATAACAATATCTTGAGCTCGAATAAGAGCTTTATGAGCTTTTTGAATATCATTTTCTTCAATACTATATTTTGCAATATTCATAAATTTTATAGCACCATCATAAAGCATTAAAATCAATTCTTCTGGGGTTGCAGTCATAACTGTATTCTGTTTATATTGATTGAAAGCACTATAAGTCATATTCCTTCCCCATCCTTTCAATTAAGAACTCATAAATTGTTGAGTTAACCACATACTTTGTTGATTCATTCTTGCAATTGCAGTTTCCATAGCAGAAAACTTTGCATAATAATAATTTTCTTTTCTTATTAATGAATAATTTAAATCATCTATTTTTTCTTTCATTTTATTCATATTTTCATCAAGGGAACTTATACTACCATGTTTAGTTACAAATTCAATTAACATATTTGTCTTTACATTTCTATAAAGAGAAGCCTCATTACCAGTACCTGCTTTATGAATAATTTCTTGCATACCCATTATTAAATTATCATAAAGCCGTGTTATTAGACCACTCTGTTTTCTTTTTTCCTCCAATTGTCCTCTTGTTAATTCTCCATCATTCGTAAACGGATTCACATCTTTTAAAACTCCACTAGAATAATCTGCTTCTTTAAAAAGTAATTCTAGTACTCCATCTGGATCTTCCATAATAGCTTGTTTCAATTTGTACTCATTTATTTCTAATTTCCCACCAGCACTTCCTCTAGCAAATTTTTCTGTAGATATCCCTATTTCAGTTATAAATTTATAACTTCCAGTTACATTTTCAACCTCTTTATATAACCCATTTCTCATATTTCCCATAGTTTTTGATATTATAGTATTATTTCTTAACAAACCACTTTTAGCTTTATCTTCCCATAATTCAATGTCTTTTTTATCCATTTCTTTTTTCTGTTCTGCTGTTAATGGTCTATAATCTCTATACCTTTCTTGAGTTAAAAGCATATTTGTAGTCTCTACTATTTTATTGTATTCTTCTACAAACTCTTCAACTTTTTCATAAAATTCATCTACATTAGTTTCAATAGTTACATTAAATTTCCCTGTATCTTTCAAATTAAAAGCAATACCGTTTATGGTAAATTGATTAGAGGATATTTCAATATCGTTAGCACCATTAAAATCAATCATAGCATTTTGACCTATCAATTTATCTCCAATAGTGTAATGATTATTTTCTATAAATTTAACAGTTCCATCATTTTCTTTTTTATAAAAACTACCATTTAATTTTAATTTATTAATAAAATCTGCACCTTTACTATCCTGATCAACATCAATTACTAATTTAGCTTCTTCTCCTGTGTTAGTAGTTTGTAAAAAAAGCCTATCTATATTTGAGTCATATACAGCACTTACACCTATACCAGAAGAATTTATGGTTTTAACAACTGTATTTAAAGAAATTGAACTTAAATCTTTATCTACATATATATCATCTTCTCCTAATTCATCCTCAAACTCTAAAGTTCCAAAAATAAATCTCTTACCATTTATGTTAAATTCAATTTTATTGGCATCTCCTAATTCAAATTGATCTTTAATATTAGATTTATCTCCTCTAGAAATAGACTCACTACTTGCTAAATTCACACCTTTCGCCAATTTTTTAACATTTACATCATAGGTTCCATTTATAGCCTTAGCACTGACATCAACTGTTCCAATAGATTCATTAGTAGATGTAGCTTTTCTCACCCATGTTAAACTCTCATAAGAATTAGGAATTAAACGACCTGTTGAAGTAGTAGAACTTAAACCAAAAGATTTTCTTGTATTAAGAATAAAATTTGCAAATTCTTTATTTAAAGAATTAAGTATCTCCTGTTGCCAAGCCAATAAATGCTTATCCTGTTCTACCCTATCCACTTTAACTCTCTCTGTCTTCATCAAACTATCAATCATTTCTTCTGTATCTATACCAGAAAGTCCTGTAACTCTTAATTGATTACTATACATAATCTCACCACCTTCTAAATTCTTTCATCTATAATTATTCCTGCTATTTCCCACATACATGCTACCATATCTAATATTTTTTCAGGAGGTATCTCTCTTATTATTTCATTTGTATTTAAATCTATTATTTTTACCATTATTTGCTTAGTTTTTTCATGAATAGAAAACTCAAATCTCCTGTCGTATACAATAAATTCTTTATTAGCATCCTCTATAGCATCTATTATATCTTCCTCTATGTATTCCTTTTCATTTCTTATATGTTGAAAACTATTTTCATTTGATTTAACTGCTCTATTCATATTTTGTTGTTGATGATTTCTTTCACCGTAGAGAGTACCTATTTTATTTGCAGAAATAGAATTTGAAATATTATCTACAACCATATCTAACCCCCCCTTACGTTCTTACTTACAATATCGACTTAAAGGGTGTCATTCTTTAGTTTTATATTTGCTCTTTTTATACAAAAATAAAACTAATACTACATAGCCTCCTTTTATCAATGCTGCTATTAATACCCCTAGTGGATCATTCTTTATATCTACAGCTTTTGTAAAAAAATATGTAGTTGCTAATTGACCAGGACCCAATCCCATTAAAGTTCCCAATAAGTAATCCTTTAACCTTATAGAAGTTACTCCTGATATGAAATTTGCTATACTAAAAGGAATAAAAGGCATACTTCTCATAAAAAAAACATATCCCGTTCCATAAAGTTCTATCTTTTTAGATACTTCTTCTAAGCTAACTTTCCTATCCTTTCTATAGTAAATTTTCCTTATAAATTTCATCACATCATCTTGAAACACTTTTGCTATATAAAAAGAAATCACAGAACCTATCATTCCAGCAGTTATGACATAAATAGCACCTTTTATTCCAAAGAAAAAAGCCCCTATGGCAGAAAACCAAGAAATAGGAACAAAAAATATAACTAAAATAGTTGTTATTATCAAAAAAAACAATGAAAAGTTTTTATCTGATCCTGCTGTAGCAAAAAAATTTTCTAGCCCTTTTTTATTATAAATATTAAGACTAGATATTAGATAAACAAAAATTGCAATAAAACTTGCAATTAAAACTATCTTAAATATCTTCTTTTTATTCTCTGTTTTACCCATTATTCTCAACCCCTAAATAATAGTATATTTAATTATACTTTACCTCATTTTTAAAATTATTCAAGGTATGAAAAATTACTTCTTTCTCTTCTTGTACTTAAAATCAATGGTTGATATAATATTATTGTGAAAAAGATATTGGGAAGGTGTAACTCATGAAGAAAATTGGTATGAGAACTATTAAAACTGGAATTGCCGTAGGTTTAGCTTCATTAGTATCTCAAATTTTAAATATTAAAACCCCCCTTTTTGCAGGAATAGCAACAGTCATTACTATGCAAAGCTCTGTATCAGAATCTTGGAAAGCAGGAAAAAATAGAATGTTGGGAACTGTTCTTGGTGCTATTATAGGTTTGATTTTTTCAACTATAGCACCTAATAATCCTTTAATTATTGGACTAGGTGTCATTATAATTATATATTTATGTAATATTTTAAATTGGAAAAAAGCTATTACAATATCTTGTATAGTATTCATGGCCATCATGCTCAATCAAAAAAGAGGTACTGAATTAAGCTATAGTATCTTTAGAACTGTAGATACCTTCATAGGTATAATAATAGGAATGTTGATAAACTATTTTATAGTACCGCCTAATGTTGAAGAAAAAATTAAATCTTCTTTTTATCATATATTTAAAGAGAGCAATGATTTAATCGAAGGAATTATTTGGGGAAATAAAGATATAGAAATCAATCAAATCAAAGATGAACTTGCAATTGTTGAAAAAAATTACAATACTTTAAAAGAAGAATTTGAACTAAATATATGTACAGATCAAAAGTATTTAATGTTTAAAAATTTATTTATTTTATTTGAAAACTTATACACTCATCTAGAATTCATAACCAATCTAGAAAATAACTATACATTAAATACAACTAATCAAAAAACACTAGAAAATAAGTATAATAAAGAAATTCCTACACAAGAAGATTTTAATTTTACAGAAACAGATATTGTTTTTAACTATCATTTAACCTGCTCTCTAAATCAATTATCACAACTTGAAAATATATTTTTAAAACCTACAAAAAAAGGAGACTCTGCTAATGAAACTTAATGACAAAATTAATGAAACTCTTTTATTTGAAGATGGAAAAAAATATAATAAAATGCAAACCATTAATAAAGTATTTGCTATTATAGTTAGTGTTTTCCCTGCAATTTTAAATATTTCAAAAAAATTAATTCCTAACTTACTAGTAGATATTTTTTGTGCTATTTGGATATTTCTTCCACATGTTATAGAAAAAAAATATGGCATTATTATACTAGAAGAATTTAGATTTTTAATTATTTTTCATTCAATGTTACACACAGTTTTTGGGAAAGCCTTTCATTTTTATGATAAATATCCTCTATATGATGATATACTTCACATTTTAGGAGGTGGATTATTAGCACTGATATTTTTTTCAATATTTTTTAGTACAGAATTACATTATTCTAAACATAAAAAACATACTATAGTTTATAAATCTAAATTAATCACTTTAAATATGGTAAATACTATTGGAGTTGGATGGGAAATATTGGAATTTCTTGGTGATTTGGTTTTCCGTGGTATTCCTGGGTACAGAATTGCTCAAGAAGATAGCCTTTTTGACACCATGACTGATTTAATAGAAAACAATATTGGAGCTTTTCTAGCTCTTTTTATATTTTCTAAAATTATTAAAAAATTTGAAGAGAACGGGCGAAATATGGAAGATTTGTTTAAAGCCCTTATTCCAGATCCATGTACTGTCGAAAAATATTTAAATAATATTAATATTTAATAATTCACGTATAAATACATAAACTCTCATTTTTATAAAAGCTTCTTTATGCAAAAAATATCTTTTTAGTATATAATGTATAGTATATAGAAATAAGCTTTTATAGGTTTGGAGGGTATTATGACTAAATTAAATTATAGAGATATAATGGATATTCAGGAAAATGCTACTAAAAAATTGCTTGAATATATTGGAGACTACATAAAAAATAAAAACGATATAAAAACTATTGAATTTTATTATCCAGATTTTGACGAAGATAGAACTGCTATTGCTTTTAATGTTTGGGTAAGTTTAGATTACAGAACTAAAGAAGGAAAATATTTTATTGAACATTTACTAGAAGAAATTCCTCAAGCTCTAACACCATTAGAAAAAGAAATATTGGAAGAAAGAAATAAATCTCATATTAGTCTGTTTGAAGTAATTGAAATAAAAGAAAATTACATATATGTAGAAGACTTGCTTTGCAGACAAAAATATAAAGTATTAGAACCTGATTTATCAAAGTTAATTAAGAAACATGACTTAATATTTGGAAGAATTGCTAAAGTTATAAATTTTAAAAAATTTGTCGGAGATGTGAATTTTTTACCTCCCCTTGCAAAAGAAATGTTTATTGAAGAAACTTTTTTTGATTATAATATAGTAAGAAAAAATGAACCAAATTTAAATATAGAAAAATATTTAAGAAAATATAGTTCTAATGTGTACAAAATATATACAGACTGTATTTACAAACTATTAGATATAGATGATGAAATAAGCAATCAATTAGCCATAGAACTAGATAATTTTAAAAGATATCTCAATAATAAATTATCAAAAAAAATAGTAAACAAATATATAAATAATCTAATAAACATATATGAATATTGCCTTTTTGGCAATGACTTAACTTTACATGATTTAAATAAATTAAGTTTAGAACCAATATTAAAAGAAGCAATTAATGATGGTATTATTCAAAATCAAAGTCAGCTAAACTCATATATTGATACACTTAAATATTATTTAAATTTTTTAAGAAAAAAAGATACAAAATATAATGAAGTTTATAAAGAAATACTGAAAATAAGTAAAAACAGATTTACTTATTTAGACATAAACAATATAAATAATATACCTATAATAAAAAACGATGTATTAGTATCTGCTCTAGAAAATAAATTAAATGAAAAGGCCTACAATTTTCTCATTGACTATAAAAAATACCTAGCTTATATCCAAATAAACAATGTGCAAGTTACAGCCACTAAAAAATATATTAAAAGAATTCATTTAGTAAAAATAAATAGTCTTCTAGAAAATAAAACAGATTTATCTCATTTAAAAGCACCAAATCAATTAAATATTCCATTATTGCATTTGTTTTATAAGTTTTCATTAAATTATGGCATTTTAAATATAATAAAGAATAAAATATCTACATCCTATAATTTTACTAATTATCTAAACTTAGTAGAAGAAGAGCAATTTTCTTTGTTTATTGATTATATCTGGAATCATTTTTCTTGGTCGGAATTTGATACTAATTTCAAAAAAACATTAACAAAAAAACAAAAATATATTTTAGCAAACATTCTCAGTAAATTAGAACCTAATCATTACTACTCTATTGAACAAAATATTAATTCTCATTTTGATAGTAAAATATATTCTAAAAACATTATGAATTTATTTGAAACTATGGATTTATTAATTTCTGTAGAAACTCCAGAAATTGAACTAGCTATCACACCTCTAGGACATACAGTATTTAATAATTTAAAATCTCAAGATAATAACAATAAAAATGGAAAAATAATATCATTAGATGATTATAAAAAAAGAAATTTTTAAAATAGTTTTATCATAAAAACAATAATACAAAATAAGGGATAGCAAATTTGCTATCCCTTATTTCTTTACTCTTTTATATTTTTTATGGCCTACCTGAAGTATAAACACCTACAAAGTCATTTTGTCCAAATGGTATAGTATAGTAATTCTTAACAAATTTCTTTCTATAAGTTGAAAATTCTCTATGATTATATGTCATTAATACACAATCTTCGTATACTAATATTTCTTCTGCTCTTTTGTAATAGTCTGCCCTTTTATCAACATCCATTTCTGTTTTTGCTTTATCTACTAATTCATCAAACTCTTTATTTTCCCAACCAACATTGTAATATCCATCTTTTGAATGCCAGAAATCTATAAAGTTACCAGCATCATTATAATCTGCAAACCAACCTGTATCAAATATTTGATATTCATCATTAGCTTGTTTATCATAAGCTATATTAAATTCTAATAAATCAACTTTTAAATCTACACCTAAATTTTCTTTAAATTGTTGTTGATACCATTCTGCACATTGTTTAGTCCATTCATCTGTACCTCTGAACATCATAGATACTTTCATTTTACTTGGATCTGGATCTTCCCCTATTTCTTCCAATCCCTCTATTAATAATGCTTTAGGATCGTCTATTTCATCACATAATTTCTTTGCATATTGTGGATTGCCTACTTTTTCTTGATAGTTTTCTCCTTGAATATCTACACAGGGTGGTACATATTCCCATGCAGGAATACCTACACCATTATATACATCATTTATTAAAGCTTCTTTGTCAAATCCTGCTGCAAATGCCTTTCTTATTTTCTCATTCTTAAAATATTTATCTTTACAATTAAACATATGGTAACCTATATCTGGATAATCTGCTCTTATATAATCCCATTCTCCTGTTGCATCAAATTTCTCCATCCATTCTGCCTTAGTTACTCCACCTGAATCTATATCTCCTGTTAACATTGCTTGCATCTGTGAATTCTCATCTTCTATTTGATTTTTTACTATTTTTTCTAGATGTACATTATCTTTGTTCCAATATTCTGGATTTTTCTCATATACAATTTTAGAATCATGAGTCCATTCAGATAATACAAATGGCCCATTACAAACTATTTGCTCTTTTTCAGTACCATAAGCATCTCCATACTTCTCAACTATATCTTCCCTTTGTGGATACAATATTGGAAAATAAGTAAGTTCCATAAAATATGGTGTAGGATTCTTTAATTTAAACTTTAAAGTATGATCATCTTCTGCTATTATCCCTACATCTTCCCACTTTGCTTTTCCTTTATTAAACTCTTCTGCATTTTTTACTATAGAACATAAAAGCCATGCATATTGTGCACCTACATCTTTATCGAGAAGCCTCTTCATTGAGTATTCAAAATTTTGTGCTGTTACAGGTTCTCCATCACTCCACTTTGCATCTTTTCTAATATGGAATGTATATTCTGTACCATCTTCACTTTGATCCCAGCTTTCTGCCATACCTGGTTTAATTTCTATAACTCCATCTTCCTTCCCTTCAACTCTAGTCAAACATTCAAATATTGGTGCCATTGCAATCCAGTCTGTGTCAGTACTGGACCTTACTGAATCCATAGTCGCTGGTTCATGACCAAATAGATTTAAATATTGTTCATCATCCATTTCAGCAGTATCTCCTGCCTCTTTATTTGGTTCCCCCTCTTTGTCTGTTGATTCCTCTTTCTTACCACAACCAGATAGTATAGAAGTCATTGCTAGTACTAAAACCAGTAATAAAACTAACTTTCTATTACCCTTCACTAAAAAAACCTCCTTTTTTATTTACATATATTTATATTTATATTTATTACTTCTCAAATAAATAACAAGCTACAAAATGATCCTTATCTACCTCAACCAATTCAGGTGTTTCTTCCTTACATATTGGTTTTGCATATCTACATCTACTAGCAAATCTACAACCAGGTTTAGGATCAATTGGACTTGAAACTTCTCCTTCAAGTTCAATATGATTTCTACTTCTCTCTATATCAGGATCTGGAATTGGTATTGCTGAAAGCAATGCCTTAGTATAAGGATGTAAAGGCATCTCATATAGTACATCACTTGATGTAATTTCAACTATATGTCCTAAATACATGACTCCAACTCTATGAGAAATATGTTTTACCATTGATAAATCATGAGCTATAAATAGATAAGTCAAACCAAAATCTTTTTGAAATTCCATAAGCATATTTACTATTTGAGCTTGTATAGAAACATCTAATGCAGATATTGGCTCATCACATACAATAAATTCTGGCTCTACAGCCAAAGCCCTAGCTATTCCAATCCTTTGTCTTTGACCTCCTGAAAATTCATGAGGAAATCTTGAAGCATGTTCTTTATTTAAACCTACCATTTTTAATAATTCATTTATTCTATCTGTCCTATCCTCGCCTCTATAAAGATCATGAATATCTATTCCAGCTGCTATAATATCTCCAGCAGTCATTCTTGGATTTAATGATGCATAAGGATCTTGAAATATTATTTGAGCCCTTTTAGTAAAAGCTTTTTTTTCTTCCTTACCCATAGCATGTACATCTTCACCATCATATAATACTCTCCCTCCAGTTGCAGGATACATACCTAATATAGTCCTACCACATGTTGTTTTTCCACATCCTGATTCTCCAACAAGGCCTAGAGTTTCTCCTTTTCTTATATCAAAATTAACTCCATCTACTGCCTTTACAACTGAATTTCTACCAATTTTAAAATATCTTTTTAAGTCTTCTACATGAACTAGTATATCCTTATCCACCTTAAATTCCCTCCTTTACAAAAATATCTTCCATATTTTCAATCTTGGGTGCTTTAGGATGTTGTAACCAACAAGAAACATACTGACTATTACTTATCTTTGTTTCTTTTGGCATACTTTCTCTACAAATAACCATACAGCACTCACATCTTGGAGCAAAGGGACAACCTTTAGGTGGATTTATCAAATCAGGTGGAGTACCTCTCAAAGAATATAATTTCTTCTTTTCTTTTGTATCTAATCTAGGAACTGACCTAAGTAAAGCCCAAGTATAAGGATGTTTTGGATTGTAGAATATTTCTTCTGTTGTACCTCTCTCTACAATCATTCCACCATACATTACTTGAATTCTATGAGCTATTTTAGCTACAACTCCTAAATCATGAGTTATAAGTATTACAGATGTACCAAATTCATCTTGCAATTCTCCAATAAGTTTCAATATTTGAGCTTGTATTGTTACATCTAAAGCTGTTGTAGGCTCATCAGCAATTAAAATTTTAGGATTACAAGCCAAAGCCATAGCTATCATTGCCCTTTGTCTCATACCACCAGAAAATTCATGAGGATACTGTTTTGCCCTTTGTTCAGGGTTAGGTATATTTACTACTCCCAACATCTTTACTGCTAATTTCATAGCTTCTTTTTTATTCATATGCCTATGAGTTTTCAAATTTTCAGCAATTTGAGCTCCAACTTTCATTGTAGGGTTTAAAGATGTCATAGAATCTTGAAATATCATAGATATTTCAGCCCCTCTTATCTTCCTGACTTCTTTTTTGCTCATCTTCAATATTTCGCTTCCGTTGTATATAATCTCTGAATCCTTTCCTATTTTAGCTGGAGGACTTTTTAAAAGTTTCATTACAGATTTTGCTGTAACTGTCTTCCCACACCCTGATTCTCCAACCATTGCCAATGTTTCCCCTTTGTTAAGGTGAAAATTCACATCTCGGACTGCTTTAACTTTGCCAGCATAAGTAGTAAATGTAACACTTAAATTATTTACTTCTAATATTCTTTCCATAATTTACCTCCTTAATTACTGTCTCAATCTAGGATCTAATGCATCATTTAAACCATCACCCATTAAATTGAAAGCAAGAGTTGTCAAACTTATAAATAAACATGGGAAAAATAATTGATATGGATAAAACATTAAATTTGATTGGGCTCCTGAAGCTAATGCTCCCCAGCTTGTCCCAGGAGGTTGTACTCCCAATCCAACATAACTTAAAAAAGCCTCTGCAAATATAAATCCAGGAACTGAAAAGGATACCTCAACCATAATAAGTCCCATTACATTAGGTATAAAATGTTGAGAAATTACTCTCCAAGGACTAGCACCTAATGCCTTTTCGGCTAGTACAAATTCCATTTCTCTCAATTTAAGTATCTGTCCTCTAACCATTCTTGCTGTACCACCCCATGCAGTAATAGTCATAGCTATTATAAGGGCACCCATACCTCTTCCAAGTATTAATGAAATCAATATTACTAATACCAAATAAGGTATACTTCCTATTATTTCAACAATTCTCATCATTATAACATCTACTTTTCCACCAAAATAACCTGCTATACCTCCATATATAGTTCCAACAACAACCATTATAAAGGTACATACTAGACCTATTACTATGGAAACTCTTCCTCCAGCACATACTCTTACAAATAAATCCCTACCTAAATTATCAGTTCCAAACCAATGTTCACTATTAGGTTTTAAATTTTTAGCATTTGAATTCATTGCTTCCGGACTATGCTTTGATATCATTGGCCCAAATATGGTTAATAAAACTATACATAAAAGAAGGATAGCTGCACCTACTGCTATTTTATTTTCTTTAAATCTTCTTCTTACATCCTGCCAATATGTAATGCTTGGCCTAGATATTTTATCAAGTTCTTCTTCTTCTATGCCTACAATTTTAAACTTTTCTTTTGGTATATTTTGAGTTTCTGTCATTGTTTCCACTTTTTGCATCCCCTTTCTCATAATTATCTTTTTTATTCATTATCATCTGTAATCCTAATTCTAGGATCAGCTAATGCATATAAAATATCAACTACAATCAAAGACACAATATATAAAGCAGATGCAAATATTGTTAAGCCTAAAATCATACTATAATCACTATCATTTACTGCTGTAACAAAGTAAGATCCTAGTCCAGGTATGGAAAATATCTGTTCTATTACAAATGAACCTGTGAACACTCCTATTATATGAGGTGCTATCATGGTTATAATAGGTAAAATAGCATTCCTAAGAATATGCCTAAAAACTAAGGCTGGTGTAGATACTCCCTTTGCTTCAGCAGTCAATATATAATCTTCTCCTATAACGCCAAGAGTACTATTCCTCATATACTTACAGTAACTTGCAACTCCCCCTATAACTAAAGCCATAATTGGAAGAACCATATGTTTATGCTCACCCCATCCAAATACAGGTAATACCTTCAACTTTACCCCGAAAAAGTATTGAAGCAAAGATGCAAAAACAAAACTTGGAATACATATTCCCAATATTATTAAAACCATAATAGTTCTATCTGCCCAAGTATCCCTCTTAAAAGCAGCAATTATTCCTAATAAAAGTCCTATAATAATTTGAAGAATACAAGCTCTTATACCAAATTTACCTGATACTGGTGCAAATTCTTTAATAACACCATTTACAGATCTACCAATGTGTACAAGTGATGTCCCTAAGTCACCCTTAAACATAAGTCCTTTCATATACCTACCATATTGCACAGGAACTGGTTGATCTAATCCATATTTTCCCTTAAAAGCTCTCATTGCTTCTTCTGGTAAGTGCTTGGATCCAGATTGCATTGGATCACCAGGTATAGCGTGTATAAGAAAAAATGTAATAGTTATTATTATTATTAATGTTATAATCCCATAACCTATCCTTTTTAATATAAATTTTCCCAAGCTGCTCCCTCCTTAATTAATCCATAGAATATTTAAAAAACATTGAGTTTTCTGTCTTTTGCCGGTATAAAAAACTTTTTGAAATGCTGACATTTCTATGCTCGATTTGTGTGACAAATTTAAAAACACTGAGTTTTCTGTCTTTTTGTAATGCAAAAATGTAGTAAAAATTCTATTATATAACCGATGATCTGCAATAAAATATTTTTTATACTTTGGAAACTGGAGTTAAATATTGAAAAGGTTTTCTATCACTTTAGTTTTAATCATACAAAACTTATATTCACTTTCCTCCTCTCTATTATTAAAAAAATTTACTTTCTTTTAACTTTATAAGGCATATATATTTCCTTGTTCTGTAAGTGTAATTTATATTATAATACATATTTGCTAATTTTTCAACAATATATCATTACTTTTTTTACATACGTTGTAATATCATTTGTGTTTTTGTCTTTTTATGGTGTGTATGTAAAAATAATGTAAATGTTTTTAGATAGATTCTACATAGTTATCAAACCTATAATAATACAAAATAAGGGATAGCAAATTTGCTATCCCTTATTTCTTTACTCTTTT
>CAYUTQ010000006.1:0-8378 GCA_964447805.1 uncultured Clostridia bacterium | reverse complement strand
TCCCATAACCTATCCTTTTTAATATAAATTTTCCCAAGCTGCTCCCTCCTTAATTCATGTATAAAATATAAAACCTCTGTTCCATAAATTTCATGGAATTTATAAACTTCATATTTTCTTAATTACTGAAAACTTATATAAATATATAACATAAGCACCTTTTTAATGATTAACTTACAATATTGATAATTTTTTCCTTTATTATTTACTTAGTTTTCGCTTTTCATAAAACTGCACTTTCCTTGAGATCATTCCTATAACAGTTATCATTCCTAGTTTTCAAAACCACATTAAATAGTATCAATATGACTTTTCACTTAATATTAAATCGTAATATCACAAGACTTAACTACCAAGATATAATCATTTGACTGTACATTTAGCAGATAAATACAATAAAATTAAAGTTGTTATCTTTCCTTATTTTTTACCACAAACCAGATATTTCACCACCTTTCTTTTTATTTTTTTACTTATACTTCTTAAAAGTATATTTTTGTTAGCTTATGTCATAATATGTGTCTAATGTTATTTATTATAAAATTTTACTACTATTGTATAGTATAATGCATATTTAATAATTTTTCAATAATAAATAACTAAATATTACTTTTATTTGTAAAATATTGTTTAGTTTTTTAAATAATTTATAATCACACTTTAACTTTAATTTAATTTTTTAAAGACTTATTTAAATATTACTTAACTTGTGGTAAAATATATTTAATATATAAAAATTTAACATACTCAACTATTTTTTATAATTACAATAATAATATAAGGTAATAGGAGTGGAATTTATGGGAAAAGAAATTGGAGAAAAAATAAAAGAACTAAGAACATCAAAAAATATGACTCTCAAAGAATTAAGTAAAATAACTAATTTATCTATTGGATATTTATCTCAACTTGAAAGAGGACTTACATCAGTGGCAATATCTTCTCTTGAAAATATTGCCAATGCTCTGGAAGTAAATTTAAGCTATTTTTTTGAGCCCCCAATTGCAAATAAAAATAGAATTACTAGAAGTTTTGAACAAAATATATCTATGATTGAAAATTCAAGATTTATATACCATAACGTAGGAAATGATTTAGAAACTAAAAACACATCACCTTACATAATAACTATTCTTCCTAATATTACTGAAGAAAATGTTGAACCTTTTCCTCACAAAGGAGAAGAATTTATTTATGTAATAGAAGGTATATTAACTGTATTTTTAGAAAATAAAAGATATGAACTATATCCTGAAGATAGTTTGCATATTAATTCTTCTTTAAACCATAATTGGGACAATTATACAAATAAATTGGTAAAAATATTATGTATCTATAGTCCCAAAATATTTAATTTAAACCGTAATAATTCAAAAAACAATTAAAGCTTAAAGTTAATAATTAACTTTAAGCTTTTTATTTAACCTTTTATATTACACTGCAACAACTTAAAATAAAATTTCCATTATTCATTCAAAACTCATTCTCCTAAAACTCTATACCTTTTCTAGCTTCTATACCCTTAGTATAATAGTGCTTCACTTCTTTCATTTCTGTAACTAAATCTGCTATATCAATTAATTCCTTGGGTGCATATCTCCCAGTTAAAACTACTTCTACTTTTTCATCTTTACTATTGAGTATTTTCACTACTTCTTCTACTGAAAAAAGTTTATAATATAATGCAATATTTATTTCGTCTAAAACAACTAGATCATATTTTCCATTTTTTAAAACTTCACTACATATTTTTAATCCTTTCCTAGCTACTAAAATATCTTTTTCTGTTGGTTCTTTATAAATAAAACAATCCCTGCCAAATTGACATATCTCAATATTAGGTATATATTCTGTGATTTTCAATTCACTATATTCCATTCCTTTTACAAATTGACCAATAAAAACTTTCTTACCTGCTAAAGCTGCTCTTATTGAAAGGCCAAAACTAGCAGTAGTTTTGCCTTTCCCATTACCTGTATATAACTGTATATAACCTTTACTCATAATATCACCATTTTTTATTTATTCAAACAAATAGTAAATTAAAACTATCCTTAATTTCCCACTATTTCCTATTTAAAAACCTCTACAAATTTATTCAAGTTTTCTGCTACCTTATTCATATTTTCTAATGTAGCAGATATTTCTTCAGTAGCTGCAGCCTGTTCTTGACTTACAGCACCTGTATTTTGAATAGCACTATTTATTTTTTCAATAGCATCATTTATATCATTTAATATCTTCTCTACTTCAGAAACTGATTCTTCACTTTGATCAGCCAATTTTCCCACTTCATCAGCCACTACAGAAAAGCCTCGGCCATGTTCCCCTGCTCTTGCTGATTCTATAGCTGCATTTAATCCTAATAATTTTGTCTGACTTGCAATCCTCTTAATAATTTCTATAGCTTTCTTAGTTGATTTAGACTTTTCTGATGCCTCAGCAGCCATTTTAATAGCACTTTCTCCTGATTTAGCCAAATCTTGTGCTCCCAAAGCTATCTGCTCTAAACTTAAATTCACTTGTTCAATAGATCCTGATAAAGCATTTATATCCTCAATAATTTTTACATAACTGTCCATATAAATTCCCGAACTAATTGTCCCAATAACTTCATCAGCATCATTTATAATAGGAACTGCTAAAGTTTTTATATCTGTACCTAGCACTTCTTTGGAAATATCCATCTTAACTTTCTTCCCAGTTCTTATACACTCCAACAAAAGCTCTACATCTTCAATAGGCCTACCAATTTCTATATCTAAGGAAAAATTCTCTGCAGGAACATAAGCAATATATTTTTCTAAATCCGAAACAGCTATTGACATATCATCTCTAGTCACACCATTAAAATACTTAATTGAATAACAAATAGAATCCAATATTTCCTTATCTGTCATATTAACCCCTCCATTTAAAATAATTATGCCATTGGGACGATTCGAGACTGCTAAAAAAGTCAAGTTGTCATCCTGAACCGAAAGTGAAGGATCTTGATTTTGTGCCACTTAAAGATCCTTTACTAATGCTTAGAATAACAAATTAAGTACTTTTTCAGTGGCCTCGGACGATTCCTTTACCATATAAATAAAATTTATCTCTAACTATCATTGTATATGTATTTTTGATAAATGTAAACATTGCCAACTTATTTCAAATCCTTCCAAAGTTCTTCAACTGTTTTCTTGAAAACAGGATGAACAAAATATGGACATATTTCATATAAAGGCTCAAGAACAAATTTTCTATTTTGCATATCAGGATGAGGAACTTTCAAATCTTTTTCATCATATATTTCATCATTAAAAAATATAATATCCAGATCAATAAGTCTTGGACCCCATTTAAATTTCCTAATTCGGCCTATTTCTTTTTCTATTTTAAGAAGTCTTTCTAGTACATCTCTACAAGATAATTTAGTTTCCACTTCAACTGCTCCATTTAAAAATATTGGTTGATCTGTATATCCATAAGGTTCTGTCTCTAGTATATTTGATTTCTTGGTTATTTTCATACTGTTTTGATTTATTAGATGCAATGCATCCTCAATAGCCTTTTCTCTATCTCCAATATTACTTCCAAAACTTATATATACTACATTCATTTCAGCACCTCTATCATCCTTACAGCTCTTTTATTTTCTAATACATCATGAACTCTTATGATATCAACATTTTTCATAGCTGCATAACAAGAAACTGCCATAGTCCCTTCTAGACGTTCCTCTACTGGTACATTACCAAGTGCTTGCCCTATAGAAGATTTTCTAGATACAGCAAGGAGTATTGGCAAATTAAATATAAAAAAGCTATTAATTTTTTTAATAAGCTCCATATTATGATCAAAATCTTTCCCAAATCCTATTCCTGGATCAAGTATCAATTTTTCTTTTTTAATTCCTTTTTTAACTGCATAATCTATTCTTTCTTCAAAGAAATTCTTGACTTCTTCTACCACATTATCATAATGAGGATTTTGCTGCATATTCTTTGGTGTACCTTTAATATGCATAAGTATAATGGGAACATTATACTTTACAACTATATCTGCCATATTATCATCAAAAGTCATAGCCGATATATCATTAATAATATTTGCACCTGCTTTTATGGCTTCCTCTGCTGTTTCACTTCTATAAGTATCGACAGAAATTAATATATCTTTATCTTTTTTTCTAATACCATTAATAACTGGAACTACTCTTTCTATTTCTTCTTCCACACTTACTGGATCTGAACCAGGCCTCGTAGATTCTCCACCTATATCTAAAATATCTACTCTATCTTCTATCATTTCCATCGCTCTATCTACTGCACTTTCTACACTATCTACTCTTGAACTTGGATAAAAAGAGTCATCTGTAGCATTAAGTATACCCATTATTTTCATATTATCAAATTTATATATTGTTCCATCTCTCAATTCTATGTGTCTCATTTAATTACTCCTTTCCATCTATAATATATAGCCCTTTTCTGTGTAAGCAAATGCACTATGATTGTGAATACTTTCAATACTTTCTACATTTACACTATACCAATCAATTTTTTCATTTTGTTCAAGTCTCAAAGCTACTTCTCTAGCTACGTCTTCTACAAATCTTGGGTTTAAATAAGACTGTTCGGTAACATATTTTTCATCTTTTCTTTTAAGAAGAGGATAAACAGGAGAACTAGCACTTTCTTCAGCTATTCTTACTATTTCTTCAATCCATACAAGACTATTCATATTAACTAAAATATATACAATAGCTCTTTGATTATGAGCACCAAATTCACTTATTGCCTTAGAACAAGGACACAATGTAATAACTGGTACAGAAACTCCCATTAAAAGTTTAAATTTTTCTTCCTTTGAAGCTTCATAGCAACATTTTATATCTGTCAAAGATTCTATTTCAGTAACTGGTGATGCTTTTTTAATAAAATAATCAAAATTTATTTTCATATATGCTGATTTAGAATCTAATCTTTCTATCATATTATCCAAAGTTTTTTCTATGCTTTTAGGAGATACACTTTTTATTTCTCTTATAACCTCAACAAATCTACTCATATGAGTACCCTTTATATCATGAGGTAAACCTACAGATGCATCTATATTAGCAATAGTTCTTTGACTTTTGTTTTGTTTATCTAAAACAGATATAGGCCATTTGAAATCCTTAATTCCTACTTTTTTAAGTGATATATTTCTTGTATCCACTTGTTTTTGTATATCCTTCACCTTATTCACCCCTATATACAATACCACTAGTTCTAGTCTCCCATATCTCTATCTCATAAAGTCTACAATTTTTTCTCTTCACAGATTCTACAATATTATCCCACGTATATATAGCTATATTCTCAGCAGTAGGCTGGGGAATAATATTATTTAAATAATTGTGGTCAAACTGACTTATTATTTTTTCATTAACTATTTTTTTAAGTTCTACAAAATCAAATATCATTCCTTCTTCATTTGGTTTCCCTTTTAACTTTACTACAAGTTTATAAGTATGCCCATGTAATTTCTCGCATTTTCCATGATAATTCACAAGATTATGAGCTGCATCAAATTCAAATTCTTTTATTAAAATCATCAAATCATCTCCTTTTAGCCACAATAATACTTCACTTGGCTAATTAGTATTATCAATTAAGTTCACTTTCGTCTACTTTTCTACATATTAGTATATCCAATTTATGCTGCATATCATTAAACAATGGTATTATTGCATTGTGTAAAATTTCTGGAATAGAATCTAGTTCATCTTCATCAAAAATTCTTTTAATCTTTTCAATTATTTCTTGCAAAAAAAATATATCTTTAGCATAAAAATTCCATATTTCATAACTACTCACTATATATCTAAGTTCATAGTTTGAATCTATTAATTCAAAAACATCTATAATCCATCTAATCCTTTTTAATAATTTGGCAAGTTTGATGAAATCCTTCTCTGTTGGCCCTTTGAAAAATTCATATGATAACATCTCTATTTCAGGAATAGCTTTCTCAAAATACTCTTCAACTTCCTGTAACATTTCCTTTTCCACATCTATAATAGTTTTAACAACAACTTTTACTTCTTCTATAGTTTCAATGTTATTTTTCAAATAATGTTGAAAATTATCATATATATTTTGTCCATCTATTTCTAAATAACTTAAGATACAATTTGATTTTTCAATAATCTTCTTTAACTCTTCAAGTACAATATCTATAGTTTCTACATCATTCTCATATTCTAGTACTCGACCTAATACATATATTTTCATTATAAACGACCTCCAAATGCTATTGTATATAGATTGTCTATATATGTAAACAATCATTTTAGCATTTTTATAATTTAAAAATAGGTAATTAGAAGGTTACTTTTACCAACTTATGCTTTCAATTTCTTCAAATGATAACTTCCTAACCTTCAAAATACTAATACATTTACGTTATTCTATTTCTATATTTTCATTCAAATTCCTTCTTATCTTTTTAATTATAACAAAATTCAATATTATTCTAAAATATATAACATACTATTCCTACATTAAAAATTAAATACTACTCTTATAAATATAGTATAATAAAATTATAAAAATTTAATTTGGGAGTTGTATAATATGAAAAACATTAAAAATTTTATAAAAGAAAATATAGAAAAATATATGTTTAAAAGTGCCATTGTTGGAATCAGCGGTGGAATTGATTCAGCAGTGGTAGGAAAGCTATTGAAAGATTCATTAGGAAAAGATAAAGTGTTTGGATTAATACTACCAGAAAGAGATACTGCATCAGATACTGTTGATGATGCAATACTTGTATGTGACTATATAGGAATTGACTACAAAATAATAAATATCACTGGAATATTGAGGAAAATGGGGGTTTATTCCCTTAAACCTCCTGCTTTTCCCTTCCCAAAAGCAATTCAAAATAGATATTCTAAAAATGTATGGACTTCTCAAAAAAATCCTTTTATACAAGATCTGACCACTCAAGGTAACAAAAGTTTCTCTGAAAGTCTTGCATATTATAGAACAAAACCTAGAGTTAGAACAATCATGCTATATTTTGAAGCTGAAAAAAGAGGATATGCAGTAGCTGGTTGTACAAACAAAACTGAAAAGCTCACAGGTTTCTATACCAAATGGGGAGACGAATCCTGTGATATTGAACCAATACAACATCTATATAAAACCGAAATATTTGAATTAGCAAAACAACTAAATATTCCACAAAAAATAATTGACAAAAAACCTAGCCCTGATATTGCTCCAGGTATCACAGATGAATTTGCACTGGGATTTGACTACCATGAATTAGATAGAATATTAATGAAAATTGAAAATAATGATGATTTAACTGATGAAAAAGAAGAAAGGGTAAATAAAATAAAAGGAATACTAAAAAACAGAAAATATAGAGAAATAAAACAATTACATCTATAAAACATCCAAAGGGATACTTGTCGTGGCTAATATATAAACCACACAAAGTATCCCTATACATATCATGTAATTACAAATCCAGCACTTGGATTTATTACTTGCCCTGTTATGAGCTTAGCCTCTTCTGTTGACAAAAAATATATCACATCTGCAATATCTTCTGGTTGTGCAATTATTTCTAAAGGAGTATCATATCTAATTTCTTCAAGAACTTCCTCATCAACACCTGCAATCATATCTGTATCTACTGCACCTGGGGAAATAGCATTCACTGTTATATTTGAAGGCCCTAATTCTTTTGCCAAAGCCTTGGTAAAGCTTATAACTGCACCCTTTGTTGCAGAATAATGGACTTCACAAGAAGCCCCTACTAATCCCCAAATAGATGCAAGATTAATAATTCTTCCCGCCTTTTCACTAATCATCTTTGGAACAACACATTGGCAACAATTAAACATTCCACCTATATTTACATCAAAAATTCTTTTCCATTGTTTTTCTGTAATATCAGTAAACAAAGTCATATCAGCTATACCTGCATTATTAACAAGTACATCAATATTCCTAAACTTCTTATATCCTTCCTGAAACATCCTTTCAACCTGTTTCTTATCAGAAACATCAGCTTGTATAGCTATAGCATTGACACCAGATGAAAGCAATTGTTCTACTAATGAAAAAACCTTGTCTTCACTTTTATAATAATTAACAATAATATTATATCCTTCTCTTGCAAATTTTTTAGCAGTAGCTCTTCCAATTCCTCTAGAAGAACCTGTTATCAAAACTGTTTTTTTCATATTATCAAATCTCCTAAAACATATATTTTCCACTTTACTATTATAACATAATATAAGTATAATAAATAATACACTCTTTATAAAAAATAATTCTGTCAAGCACTTTTAAAAATGTCCCATAAATATTAAAATATTAGCACCAATT